>JAVBWK010000040.1:0-6808 GCA_036677505.1 Erysipelotrichaceae bacterium | reverse complement strand
TTTGGTTCGTTTTCGTTATCATTAGCGAGCCCTCTTGATACTTCTATTTTATCATCAGGTTCTTCGTGTTCAAAATACAAAAAAACTGCCGACTTACTTTGTCGACAGTCTGAACCAACTCACGTTGGTTTTCTTTTTTATCGCTTGCCTGCGTCGTATGGTTCACCGGCAGCTTTGGGAGCCGCTGATTTCTTCGAGGTGAAAGTAAGAATGATGATCGTTGCCAGATACGGAATCATCTTAAATACGTAAGACGGAATTCCTAAGGCCAACAGGATCGGTATCCCGGTATAGGCCGCCGAAATAGTTTTCATCAGCCCAAAGAAGAATGCTGCAAACAGGATCCGTCCCGGACGCCACTGACCGAATATTAATACCGCCAAAGCCAAGAATCCATAACCGCCAACCGATCCGTCAAAGGCCGTCGTAACCGGAACCATCAACACCAATCCGCCCAAACCGGCCAATGCACCGGATATCAAAACACCGGTGTATCGCATTCTTTTCACATTGACTCCGGCCGCATCTGCAGCCTGAGGATGTTCACCGCAGGCACGAAGCCGCAATCCAAATCGCGTTTTATACAAAACAAAGGTAGCGATGACTAAAATCGCAAATCCGACAAACGTTGTGATATACGTGTTTTTGAATAACAAATCACCAAGTATGGGGATGGATGAAAGCAACGGTACTTCGGCAATCCGATAGGTATTGGCAAAAGTGACCTGTTGTACACCGATGATCATTCGAGCGGTAAAAATCGCAAAGGCCGGAGCAAACAGATTCAGTGCTGTACCGCTGATGACCTGATTGGCTTTCATATTGATCGATGCATAGGCATGAAAGAATGATAACATCATTCCGACACCGGCAGCAATCAGCATAGCCAGTATCAGCAGTGTCTGACCGGTCATCGAAGCCTGCATCCGGTTCATGAAAAACAGACTGACGAATGCACCGATGATCATGATTCCTTCAAGAGCAATATTCACAACACCGCTGCGCTCAGAATACATGCCTCCCAAAGCAACGATAAGCAATGGGATGGAGTAAAACATGGTCTGCTGGACAAGAAAATAAAATGTACTTAAGGTCATAGTGTTTTACCTCCCAGCTTTTTGGAAAGATTTTCGATAAATGCCTTAAATGCCAGGGATAACGCACTGAAGTAAATGATGATTGAAATCATGATATCAATGACTTCAGGGACAAAACGAAGACGCTGCATGTAAAATCCGCCCATATTCATATGACCGACGAATATTCCTGAGAAAATGATACCGATCGGATTGGATAAACCAAGCAATGCAACCGGGATACCGCTGAAACCTTCCGAAGCCAAAATATCTACGACTTCGATGTGACGTCCGGTATTGGAGAGATACACCAATCCCCCGCCCAGACCGGCCAAAGCACCGGCAATCATCATCGAAAGAACGATACTTCTTTTTTCGTTGATACCGACATACCGGCTGGCTTCCCGATTGTATCCGACAGCCTTCAATTCAAATCCGAAGGTGGTCTTTTCCAATACGATATACATGATGAATGCGACAACAATGGCGATGATGATACTGATATTCGCCGAAGAAAACGGAAACAGGATATTCATCCCGCCGCTGGGAAGATAAGCGTTGGTCGGTGGAAGCGATTGATTTCTCGTCAAATCAAACACTGTGCTTACGACCAGAAAATTCACCAGATACATACCGATGTAGTTCAGCATGATCGAAGTGATGACTTCATTCACGTTTCTGAAAGCTTTTAAAATCCCGGCAATCGAACCCCACAAGGCCCCGGCTGCCATGGCACCCAAAACAGCAACGACCCACAAGAACTCAGTTGGGATAAATGTCCATTTTACACCGATATAAATGGCTGTGAAAGCCCCGAGAATAAACTGACCGGAAGCACCGATATTGAACAGCCCTGTCTTAAAGGCAAATCCGACAGAAAGACCGGTCAGGATGATCGGCATGGCATTATGAAGCATATTGCCGACACCGCGTAATCCGCCATTGAAACCGCCATTTAGGATGATGATGAATCCGCGGGTTGCCTGTGCCGGGTTACTGATAAGTAAAATGATATATCCGATCAGCAGACCGAATAAGATTGCAAATACCGAAGCAGATACGCTTTTAAACGCCCGACTACTCAACAGCTTCTTTACGTTCATAACCTGCTCCTCTCTTTGAACCTGACATATACAATCCCAACTCCTGCTGGGTGATTGTCTTGGGATCAACTTCACCGACGATTTCACCTTCATACATGACCAGGACACGATCACTGATACCGAGAACCTCAGAAAGTTCCAAGGATACTAGCAGTACGGCTCTTCCCATATCCCGCTGTTTGATCAGCTGAGAGTGGATGTATTCAATCGCACCGACATCAAGACCCCTTGTCGGCTGAACGGCAATGATGACATCGGGGTCTTTTTCGACTTCCCTGGCAACAATCGCTTTCTGCTGGTTACCGCCGGACATGCTTCGAACGACCGTGATTGGTCCTTCGCCGCTGCGGATATCATATTGCTCGATCATATTCTTCGCATTCTTTAACCGTGCTTTAAAATTGATAAAACCCTTATTCTGAAATTTATCCAGAAAATATGTCTGTAATACCAAGTTTTCCGCCAACGTGTAATCCAATACCAAACCGTGTTTATGTCTGTCTTCCGGAATATGAGAAATACCGTGGCTGTTACGGTAACGGATGGGCTTATGCGTGATTTCCTCACCCTTATAATATACTTCACCGCCATCGGCTTTCAGCAATCCTGTCAAGGCATAAATCAATTCAGTCTGACCGTTGCCTTCAATGCCGGCAATACATAAAATCTCGCCTTTGCGCAAGTCGAATGAAACACCGTTAACGGCTGATTTTCCGTGAACCTTTGAATGCACGGAAAGATTTCTGACCGTCAGGATATTCTCTCCGATTTTCGCATCTGCTTTCTCGATATCAAAGATTACTTTACGTCCGACCATCATCTCAGACATTTCTTCTTTGGACGTATTGATCACATCGACCGTACCGATATACTTGCCTTTTCTTAAAACAGAGACACGGTCAGCCACGGCCTTGATTTCATTGAGTTTATGCGTAATAAAAATAATTGATTTGCCTTCTTCAATCAGACGCTTCATGATCTTCATCAGCTCGTCGATCTCCTGCGGTGTCAAAACGGCAGTCGGCTCATCGAAAATCAGAATATCATTATCACGATAAAGCATTTTCAGGATTTCGACACGTTGCTGCATTCCGACAGAAATATCTTCGATAATGGCATCCGGTTCAATCCGCAGGTTATACTGTTTGCTCAGATTAACAATTTTAGCCCGGGCATCGTCCAGTTTCAAAATACCGTTTTTCACGGTTTCGACGCCAAGCACGATATTTTCCAAAACGGTAAAATTGTGAACGAGTTTAAAATGCTGGTGAACCATTCCGATGCCCAACACATTGGCATCGTTTGGATTGTGGATTTTAACTTCTTTGCCACGTACTTTGATCAACCCTTTTTCCGGTTTGTAAAGTCCGAACAATACACTCATCAGTGTCGACTTCCCTGCTCCGTTTTCACCGAGCAGCGCATGAATCTCCCCCTTTTTCACTTGAAGCGTTATATCATCGTTGGCGATGATTCCGGGAAACTCTTTTGTGATGTTTAACATCTCAATGACATATTCCATGTGATCACTCCTGTACTGCCTTGATTATACACGATTTGACCCTTGTTGAAAACGGTTGCACCTTGAAAATCGGCAAAATAAACGTTTTACCTGAAACACAAAAAAAGACCGCCGAAGCGGTCTGGTTTATTATCCGATGACTTCAACAGTTACGTTGGTAACCGGTAATTCAGATGCCGAAGTAACGTCGGTATCCTTTTTGATGTTTGTACGGATATTGTCTGTGTTAGCAACCAGTTTAGCGAAGATTGCGTCATACATAGCTTTATTGAAAGTTGTGAAACGCGAGAAATCGTTCGGTAAGCTGACACCGTCTACTTCAACACCCAAGGACACGGATTGACCGCCCTTGAAATTGCCTGCATAGTAGTCAGTCAATGCATCATAAACGGAAACTCCCAAGCCTTTAAGAGCCGAGGTAATGACTGTGGTGGATTCGCCCTTTTGGTCGATATCGACACCGATGACTTTACCGTTGTTTGCTTCGGCAGCAGCCATGACCGAGTTACCTGCACCGCCGGCAGCAGCGAAGATTACTTCAACGCCGCCCTGGAACCAGGTAGCAGCCTCGGTTTGATAATCAGGTGACGGACCGAAACCGCCCAAATACTTGTACTTCAGAGTAACATTGACGCCCAGTTCGGCAGCCGCATAGTTAACCCCTTGGACAAAGCCGTAACCGAAACGGACAACAGCCGGTACAGCCATACCACCCATAAAGCCTAAGCTGGTGAATCCTTCTTTGACAGCGGCATAACCGGCCAAGAAGCCAACTTGTTCTTCAGCGTAGAAAATCGAGTAAACATTGTCTTCAATTCTGAACTCTGTGTAGGTTCCGTCTTGCGGGAAACCATCCAATAAAACGAATTTTACATCCGGATGCATGTCCTGAGCCTTGAAAATTGCCGGTTCAAACAAGAATCCCGGAGTAACGATGACTTTTGCGCCGTTTTCAACAGCTAAGTCGATCGCAGCGACATAAGCATCTGTGCTTTTGTCAGTCGGTTGATAGTACTTGTAACTGATGCCTTTTTCTTCAGCATATTGTTTCAAGCCTTCCCATGCGCCTTGGTTAAAGGATTTGTCATCGATCGTTCCGACGTCAGTGATCAAGGCTAACTCGAAAGTTTCCTCTTCTTCCGGCGGTGTACAAGCAGCCAATCCTAACGCAAGGACGACAGCAAGTAAAATCAGTAATTTCTTCATCAAATTTCCTCCATTGTCGCAGTTATCCTGCTTATTCTATTTTATAACCTATCATTTTCAAAGTCAATCAAAGAGAAGTCCGTTTAATGAATTAAAATAATTACAAAATGTGTGACATTCGCTTGAAAGTATGATACAATGCCTCGGTGTTTGAATAAAATACCAAGCGACCCAAAAGGTCGCTTTGAAAGTGAGACAACCATGAAATTTAGTGAATTTAACCTACCCGATAACCTGTTAAGAGCCATTGAAAGTTGCAACTATATTGAAGCAACTGCGATACAACAGATGACGATCCCAGCCTTGATCAACGGTCAGGACATCATCGGACAAAGCCAGACCGGAACCGGCAAAACTGCCGCCTTTGCACTGCCGATATTGGCACAGTGCGTACCGACCGATCACAAACGACCGCAGGCACTGATCTTATCTCCGACCCGCGAACTTGCCATGCAGATCGTTGAACAGATCCGTGAATATACAAAGTTTACAGATGGCATCCGCACGGTAGCCATCTATGGCGGCCAGCCCATTGACTTTCAGATCCGAGAGTTGAAAAAAGGCGGCGATATCATCGTCGGCACTCCCGGACGCATCCAAGACCATATCCGCCGAAAAACCCTTCGTTTTGAACATTTGAGTTACCTGGTGCTTGATGAAGCAGATGAGATGTTGCAGATGGGATTCAAAGAAGAAATCGAAGAAATCTTAAAATCGATTCCCGAGAACCGGACGACTGCCCTTTTTTCGGCGACGATGCCTAAGGCAATTTTAGATATCACCGAGAATTACATGAAAAATCCTCAGCATATCACCATCTCTCCGAAGATGAAAACACTGGATTCCATCGAACAGATGGTCTATGAAGTACCTCAGCCGTATAAAACGGATCTTTTGTTACAGCTGATCGCTCTTTATCAGCCTTCTCAAGCCATGATTTTCTGTAACACGAAGAAAATGGTCGACGATTTAACGGAGCTGCTTCAGAAAAATCATCTGGATGCTGCGGCGATCCATGGCGATATGAAACAGGAAATGCGCACAGTCGTCATGAATAAATTTAAGAAGCAGACAATCCGCTTTTTGATTGCCACCGATGTGGCTGCACGCGGAATTGACGTCGACTCCTTGGAAATGGTCATCAATTTCGATCTTCCTCAGGACGATGAGTATTATATCCATCGGATCGGCCGTACCGGCAGAGCCGGAAGCAAAGGCCAGGCCATCACGATCGTATCCGTCAATCAGCGGCGCGCCTGGGACAATCTGGTCCGTTTCAACCGCCTTACTGCCAAAGTCATGCCCTTGCCTACTCAAGAGGATCTTGACCATATCCAGCTCAATCAGATCAAAAAAGTGCTTGAGCAGCAAACCGAAAAAACGATTCCGGCAACGATCGAACAGATTTTTCAAATGATCACCGACAGCGGGATGGATAAAGATCATCTTTTGAAAGTGCTGTTGATGCAACAGGTATCCAAAAACAGCTTCTCAGAAATCAAAGTGACTAAAAAACCTCAAGTACGTCAGTATCGCGCATATTCCATCAATATCGGCGAGCGCCAGGGAATCAGTGCCATTAAAATACTGAAAAATACCGAATTACTGTGCGGAATCGATCCTTCCTTGGTCGGAAAGATAAAAATCAGCCGAAATTCGACGATGGTCGAAGTAGCATCTCATATAGAACCTAAAGTGATTCAACGTCTGAAAAAAATGGGCGGTAATCATAAAGTCATCATCGAAACCATCGAATCCAGAGAAAGACGTTAAAAAAAGACCGGATTTGAAGTGAACCCCAAATAGTAGACATATGACTTAAGCATAACTATAACTGGACTGAAGCCGGAATTGAACTGGACTCAGTCCTTTTAGTTTGAGTTTGATTCGTTTGTGATTGT
>JAVBWK010000039.1:0-2698 GCA_036677505.1 Erysipelotrichaceae bacterium | reverse complement strand
TTTGGTTCGTTTTCGTTATCATTAGCGAGCCCTCTTGATACTTCTATTTTATCATCAGGTTCTTCGTGTTCAAAATACAAAAAAACTGCCGACTTACTTTGTCGACAGTCTGAACGACCGGATTTCGGTCGTTTTTATTACAGAGATTCGATTTGTGCCAAGAATTGTTCGATGGGTTGATTTCCGACCAGTTCCAGTTTGTCATTGATAACAATTTTCGGAACGCCGGATACATTGAACTTGTTTGACAGGTCATAGAAGGTTTGAGCTTCGATCATTTCACCTTCGATATTCTTATTCATCATGGCCAGCACGTGGGCTTTTTGCACGGCTCCCGGACAGTGCGGACAGCTTAAGGTCACAAATACTTTGATATTGACCGGTTTGTCGATTTTTGCAACTCTTGCGGCAAAATCGGCGGGTACATCCTGTCTGACTCCGGACATTTCCAACAGCGCCGGAATAAATGAATTAATTTCATGTCCGGCCGGAATTCCATTAAACTTCACACCCTGATATTCACCCTTGCTGTCCAGGATGACAAAGCTTGGAGTCATTTCGATGTTATACTTCTTTGCTTCTTCGGCATCTTTATTTAAATCCAACTTGGTCAGGTGGATTTTATCACTGAGTTCTTCGATTTCTTCCAGCAGGCCCATCGTTTCTGCACAGGAGTAACATTCACCTTCTTCGGTAAATAATACCATCGTGACATCATTTTTCATTTCGGAAAATACTTGGCGTAACTGATCTTGAATTTCTTTGTTTAGCATTTTTTGCATATTGATTTCCTCCCTTTAGAAATTTTGATTGATATATTCATTGGCTGCCAGAGCTGCTTTCGCTCCATCCGCAACTGCAATGACGATTTGTTTGTATGCGATTTGAGTTACATCCCCGGCCGCAAACAATCCGGGCAGGGTGGTCATGTTTTTATCGTCAACAATGACTTCACCACGATCGTTGACTTCTGCGATATCTTTTACCAAGTTGTTTGCCGGCAGATTGCCGATTTCAATGAAGATACCGTCTGCTTCAATGATCCGTTCTTTATTTTTTACTTTGTCCGACACCCGGATTCCGGTCATCTTCTGATCTCCGACGATTTCCAGAATCTGTGTCTGAAGATATACGGTGATGTTGGCCTGGCTCATCATGGCATCGATCAAAATTTGATCGGCGCGCAACTGACTGCGATGTACCAGGGTAACATGCCGGGCAAACTTAGCCACATCGATGGCTGCTTCCACGGCTGAGTTTCCGCCGCCGGCAATGATGACATCCTTGCCCTTGAACAACGGAGCATCACAGATGGCACAATAAGCGACCCCGCGGTTTGAGTACTCGGCTTCACCGGGTACCTGCAGTTTACGGGGTGAAGAGCCGGTAGCAAGCAGTAACGTCTTACTTTTGAAAATCCGTCCGTCGCTCAGTGAAGTGTGAAACACATCAAGTGCTTTTGATACTGAGATAACATCAGCTTCCTCAAGGATACCGACCTCAAGTTCTTTCAGATGAGACAGATATTTTTCACTTAACTCCTCGCCGCTGACCTGAGATATTCCCAGATAATTGTCAACGGAAGAAGTGTTCAACAGCTGACCGCCGATCCGCTTGGTAATGATTCCGGTGGTCAGACCTTTGCGCTTGGCATACAGCGCGGCATTCATACCGGCCGGTCCGCCACCGATCACCAACAGGTCATATAACTGTCCGGCATCCAATGACGCGGCCTTTTTTGTTTCATTGAAAGAAAAATTAAAGTTGAAACTCATGGCAAGCCCTCCTGACTGAGTATAGTATAAGGGGACACTACTTGAATTTCAATCGGTTTGCTCAGTATTTTTAATGATTTTTGATACAAGTGATTCACTTAATCCGCCAAAGAGATGACCTAACTGTTTCATTGAACAGTTTGTTTCCCGATGCAATCGAACGATACATTCATTGCGCAGGGATTTATTTTTCTTTAAATCATCCATACAACAATCATTTCTTAATAACCAATCTTTCAACAGGTGATCCGCATCTTCAATATCCGCCGATTTTTTCTCCCTGATGATTTCGATCGGCTGATGATGGACATCGACCAGCCAATTCAACGGATCGGAGTTGTTCTGATGGTAGAAACAGTAACTGTTATATCGGGAGTCGGAAGGGCGGTTGATCAGCTGAACGATTTTCGCGACCTCTTCCTTAGAATAAAGCGGTATACTTTTAAATCGCTGGGTGAAAAGTTTCGTATCGGCTTTGCGATATAGTGCATAAGCGATGGATATGGATGAAACAATATTCGAAATGTTTTTATCCTTTACGTCCAAAATGAACTTAAATCCGTAATCCGATAAAAGACAGAAAGCATAACAGGTAAATCCGAATTTCTTTTGTGCATTCGAAACGATATCGATCATCTTCTGACGGTCCGAATCATTTCTGAACAATTGGACTTTGGACTGTTGTTCAATCGAGTATATTGAAGTATCTTGAATTTTCCTTGCTGTTCGAGCCATATCATCACCTGCGCAAAATATATCACACCGGAAAACATATTTCAAGTAATGTCCCCAAAAGAAAAGACCGGAGTTGAAGTGAACCCCAAATAGTAGACATATGACTTAAGCATAACTATAACTGGACTGAAGCCGGAATTGAACTGGACTCAGTCCTTTTAGTTTGAGTTTGATTCGTTTGTGATTGT
>JAVBWK010000038.1:0-44934 GCA_036677505.1 Erysipelotrichaceae bacterium | reverse complement strand
ACAATCACAAACGAATCAAACTCAAACTAAAAGGACTGAGTCCAGTTCAATTCCGGCTTCAGTCCAGTTATAGTTATGCTTAAGTCATATGTCTACTATTTGGGGTTCACTTCAGATCCGGACTTAACTTGCATGGAGCAGGTGAGGGGATTTGATATAACCTTTAACCAATCCTTTAATCCCCTTCAAACCCCGAATATTCTTTACCATTCTTTACCAGGCTTCACAGGCTCGAACCTTTTGTATAGTCAATTGTATAGTCACAGAGAAATAATATCTCATCGATTTAAAGCTTCTTCGCAATTGCTGAATTAAGGAAATTGTGTATTCCTACAAACCATATAATTGACTATTCAACCAGTAACGTGTAGTTTATAATATCCATATTGAGGTAATTATATGAAACTGTACAATATCTTTAAGCCCAAGAAGAAACAAATCTTGGAATCTGAATCACCTTTCGTGACAGAGATGAGGGAAAAGGAAAAGCGATTTAGTCAAATATCCAAAGCCGATTTCTCAAAACTCGATGACAGTGAGCTGCTTGATGCAATGCTTTATTGGGTTGATAATCTTCGTTGGAAAAAGATGGTAAATCTAGAGGATCTGCCCGATTCTGTTCAGAGTGCCTATGCTTGTTTCTCAGTTTATAATGAAGTGATGAATGGAGGATTGAACCAGGCATTCTTCAATGACACCAAGCATTATATTCATCTGTGTGTTGATGGCTATGAGAAAATAGGAGCTAAAGAGATCAGCAACATCATCAAGGAAGCTATGGATATCGTGACCAATCAAAAAGGACGATATGAAGCGCTTGATGATGGAACACTTGATAGCTTTATGGAATCCTATGAAGATGACCCACTAAGTGATCTAGATGATGTTTTTTATGAAAAATCTGATGACATAGATTTATGTCAAGTTATCACCAACTATATCCGCTTGAACATTGACAGTTTTGGAAACTAAAGAGAAACTGATGCAAAACAAAAGCCCTTGACGGGCTTTTTTGTGTTATGGAGCAGGTGAGGGGATTGGATATGTTCCTTTACCAGGATTAACCTATCCTCAAATCACTAACAAATCCTTCCAATCCTTCCCCATTTCTTCATAGCTTTAACACTTTGTATAGTCAATTGTATAGTCACGCTAAAAGGCAAATAGTCATCGATGAACACTTTTCCTTCGACTATGAAATTTACAAAGGAACTTCTTTTTTTAACACACACCACTTTGCAGATTCTATAAATAGTTCTGAAATCAGCAAAATCGGTATCTCGTTACTCAGTTCTCAACGCTTCAATAGCATTTTTCTTTGACGCCAGCCTTGCTGGAATGTGACCACCTAATACAGTCAAAATAGTGCTGGTAATGACTAACGCTAGTGCATGTTGCCAACGTAAGTTAGCAACATTTACCAACTCAGTCCAATCATACAATAATTGATTGATTGGAAAAGTTAAAATCCAAGCTATCAGGACGCCAAGAATCCCAGAAAAGACTCCCAAAATAAATGTCTCGGCATCAAACACTCGTGTAATATCTTTTTTTCTTGCGCCCAATGCTCTCAAAACCCCAATCTCGTTCGTTCTTTCCAAAACCGAGGTATACGTGATAATGCTAATCATAATCAAACTGACCACCAAAGATATGGCAGCAAATGCGATTAAGACGATCGTGATCGCATCCATTATCCCACTGGTAAGTTCTGATAGCCGGCCTGCCAAATCGCTATAGATTATTTGATCGGAAATCTCCTTATCTTTGTTAAACGCGTCTAAATAGGCGGTCACCACAGATTTACTTTCAAAATCGTTCGGATAGACCATAACCATAAACGGAGTATCACTGCCACCCAGATAGGCTAAGACATTCTTTTTCATTTCCGGATCTTGATCTTGCATAGTGATGACGTTCTTATCACTGATTTCTTGCGCTTTAACAATTTCCGAGTTGGATGCATTATCAATGATCATTTGTGATAGGGCATCACTATACGCTATTCCTGTTCCCAAGACACCGATTCTAACGTCTTGTTTTTGGCGCACTACTCCAACGACTTTAATCGTGATGTTGTGGTTGGAATCGTAAATCTGTGTGTAGTTCTGGTTGGGTACGAAATTACCAAATTCTGTTTTGATGAAAAAATCATCATTCATAACAATCTTGAATTCAGTTCCGACGATATTTTCAAATTTGATACTTTTAACATCTTCGGTATCAAACCCTAGAAGCTTCAACTTATTAAAATCAATTCGATTCTTGGAATCAATGACCAAAACCACTTGTGTCGGATTTGTCGGATATTGTCCAGACATCAAGTCGTAGTTACTGACCAGATACGATTCATCCCCTTCGTTTAGCCTTTCGGGATAGGATGACAATCCAACCTCATCAACGCTTGCGATGTTAGCTAAGTTGAGTATGCTTGATAGATCGACGCCATTCCCGATTGATGTCATGAAATTTGCTATCGAAACGGGGACAACGCTGTCATCCACTTTTCGCAACAAATTCATATTGACGATTCTGGTATACCCGATGCTGTTGCAGATGCTTGGATCAATTTGTTTCAAATAGTCCATATATTCATCGGTTATGATATTTTTGTGAGCAATAGTAGTGTCTGACGGATTAAATAGATAGACTTCTTCTGAATCGGCGAACTCTTCAGTACCCATGATTTTATCTTTAATCTTGTCTTGCAGGCTGGCGATACTCTCAGCATCCAACTGCATTGAAGCTTGTGATACTATAATGGGAAACTCTGACATGGCATCACTTTGAAATGAATTTATCTGAGCTTGAAAACCGGTGGATAAACTTAATATAACAGCGATCCCAATGATCCCTATACTTGATGCCAAAGCGGTGAGGAAGGTACGACCCTTTTTGGTTCTCAGGTTATTAAAGGACAATTTGAGAGCCGCCAAAAAGTTCATACTCGTTCTTTTTAGTGAAAACTGTTCTGTATGTTTTTCTTCTTGATAAGGGTTTGTATCAGAGATAATTCTCCCATCTTGAAACCGAATGATACGATCAGAATAGTGTTCAGCAATATCCGGATTATGTGTCACGGTAATAACGAGGCGATCTTTGGCGATCTCTTTAATCAGATCCATGATTTGAGTGCTTGTTGTAGTGTCTAGCGCTCCAGTCGGTTCATCGCATAACAGGATTTCCGGATCATTGGCAAGTGCTCGCGCAATCGCAACCCGTTGCATTTGGCCACCAGATAACTGGTTCGGGTTCTTGTGTAAATGATCTTTCAATCCCACCATTTCCAGCACTTCCAACGCACGTCTGTGGCGCTCTTCTGCAGATATTCCACTTAAGGTCATCCCCAATTCGACGTTGGAAACTATGCTCAGATGTGAAATCAAATTATAGTTCTGGAACACAAATCCGATCGAATTGTTTCTGTAAGCATCCCAGTCTTGATCGGTAAAATCCGATGTGCTCTTCCCTTTAATAATTAATTCACCCGAATCATATCGGTCAAGACCACCGACAATGTTAAGGCATGTTGTTTTTCCTGAACCACTCACTCCCAGGATAGCCACAAACTCTTTTTTACGAAATGCAACACTGATCCCATCAAGTGCCTTAGTTTCAATTCCACCGACATGATATGTTTTCTTTATATTCTTAAATTCTAGCATTTATTAATTTCTTCTCCTTTGTAAAAGATGATTAGTCATGATGATCTAACGTTCTTTTCTCACCCAAAAAAGCCACGCTCAATAGTCCTGGTCCCGTATGTGTACCAATAATGGGTCCCAAGGGTCTAATCATTACTTCTTTTACCTGCGCATTTTGGATGATCATTTGTTTTAATTCCTCAGCTTCATCTAAGCAATCTCCATGACTAATATAGACCGTCTCGTTTTTCAGTTCAGTGGCTTTTGTCAGAACTAACTCTTGCAAATGTTTCATGGCCTTTTTTCTTCCCCGCAGCTTATCGACGGGAGTAAGCTTACCTGTGGCATCCACAGTCAATATAGGCTTAACCTGAAGCATAATGCCCAAATAAGCACTCGTTGACGAAATTCTTCCACCTCGTCTCAAATGCTCCAAACTATCTACAGTGAACCATTGATTGACAAGCATTTTGTTGGTTTCAAGCCAAGTGATGATCTCTTCTTTCGTTTTTCCGGCCTTGAGCAACTCAACGGCCTTTTGAACAAGCAGTCCTTCTCCAACGCTCGCTGATTTGGAATCAATGATAGAAATATCCGCATCAGGTTTCTCATTCAATACAATTTCACGCGCTAGCAATGAGTGATTGTAGGATTCACTGAGTCCGGAAGAAAATGCAATGTAAATAATCGAATACCCTTGGTTAACGTATTTGTTGAAGTATTCGCCATAAGTATATGGAGTGATTTGAGATGTCGTGGACATGTTGCCTTGACGAAGCGAATTATAAAAGTCTTCATTGCTGATTGATTTACCATAATCATCTTCATAATCGACATTGTTCAGATTGAAATGAAACGGAATTGCGCAAACATTGTTTTCGGTAAGGTAAGTTTCGGACAGATCACAGTTAGAATCCGTCATAAGTAATAGTTTTGTCATTGTTTTCTCCTTTGTTGGTTAATTAAGAATCAATTCAATGGCATTCAGCGCTTTAGGTGTTTCGGTCTCGGAAGGTTCAAGAAGCATTTGAATGGCTGTACCAAACATGGCACCGGTTAACATCTTCGAAATCTCCTTAGAACTGAATTGCTTCATTTGTGTTTTTAGATGTTCGTCGACTAATATGTTGACTTCGATAAGTTGAGATGTTTCATTAAAAAGTCTTTTGAGGACGATCTCAAAATCCGGCTTCCATAAAGCCAAACTCGTGAAATCGTAAAGCAAACGAAATAAACGTGGGTTATTCTCAATCATTTCACTAAAATATTGAA
The DNA here is from genome assembly GCA_036677505.1 of Erysipelotrichaceae bacterium. Classification (GTDB taxonomy): domain Bacteria; phylum Bacillota_I; class Bacilli_A; order Erysipelotrichales; family Erysipelotrichaceae; genus UBA2227. Next base: position 40,018 of record JAVBWK010000038.1, on the reverse strand, counting down.
GAAAATTGGCCATTCGCTCTTTCGGTGTGTTGCCGTTCATGATGTTAAGCTCGATGTCATGTAGGTATTTATTCATCGTAAAATTGATAACTTCGATAAATAGTCCATCTTTGCTTTTATAGTGATAGTTCAACTGGCTTAGCGCAACTTTTGCCAAATCTGCAATATCACGCATTGAAGTATTAGCGTACCCTCTTGACGATATACATTCAAACGCGGTTAATAATATTCTTTCAGATTGATTTAACTTCTTCTTTAGTTTTTCCAAGTAATCCTCCTTTCAAACGAACGTTCGAATTATAATAAATGTACACTGGATCTTGCAATCTGTCAACTTCATTATGATCGTGTTCGTTGAAACACGATCTTGCTATTTTTGCCTGGAGATATAATTTGAATTAACATTTTCAATTATGCTGACCATACATTTGACCACACATAATGCTAAAACCGTGAAAAAACGGGAAAGGAATGGATGAAATGTGCTTGAAAAATCGGCTTGGGGAAGTTTGGGAAAGGTTTATATCTAGTCTCATGTCCTCCGCCATAACAAATAAACCCGCTTAAACAGCGGGTTTTTTGATACTTTTGTCAGTTTCTGACCATACACTGACCATACAATCTTCGTTGATTTCAATTATTGTTATTTTTCGGGGAGTTTAGTTTATGGAGTTCTAAAGTATAAAGCTAAAAACTGTCCGTTTATGTTGTAACTCGAGTTGCTCAATGCTTCTCTCAGTATTACTTATTTTGTCCTCGAGTTCAGTGATCTCAATTTTCAGTTGATCTGTCAGTTTTTGATTTGGCAACTTTATCTCAATTTTACGGATTCTATCAACTGATGCTCTCATGCTACGAGAGAATCTAGTCTCTTGACCGGCTTCATATAGTGCCCATTTTACATATCTGATATCGATATCTTTATTTTTTACCCTAAGGACACCACAATGATCGGTTGGATAGAACTTTTCTCCAGACTCTACTATGCTTACTTGCCAATCACCGTCGATTCCCCAAAGGATCGAGGCTGATTCAAAATCTGATATGCTCAACTTATTTGTAAACCCAAAAGGCTTTTTAACGTTAGCACTAAACACTGGTACAGTTCCATCAGCTTGAAGTTCGCTTTTAAGTACTCTATTTCCAATCATAGTTTCAAAAATCGATTCATTCCCGATATCAACTTTCATACTAGATGACTCTTTCAAGCTTCTAAAGATTGAATCGAGTTGCATTTCATAATTTCTAAGAATATCTTCTTGCTTGTTGATTTCAATGTCAACTTTATCGCATGCTTCCACCATTTCCTTTTGTAAAGGTAACGGCATATTTGGAATATATAGATCGTATTTAAGAAAATCACTATTCAAACTTATCCCAAATGCTTTTGTTCCAAGATTCTCCAAACTAAATACGTCCGCCCTAAACAGATGGTAAAAATACTTATCAATATACTCATCAGGGTTATGTGGAACTAGTCCGGCAATTGCCTCATTGGTATAAAGATCACTTCCTGCAATTGCTACTTTCCCAATACTAAGCTTGAAACTTAGAAGAGTAGTCCCTTTTCTTATAAGTTTGACGTTTGAATCAGCAACTGCTTTATCAGTTATCATTTCTTTAGTCGTTGTAATAACTTGTGAATTCATCTCTGCTATGGAGACCCACAAATTCGTACCATTCTCGAAATATGAGTTGTTACTCCTGGATGGTGTACCTCCAATCATTATTTTGCATGCTTTTCCAAGTGCAATTAATGGATACTTACTCTCAACTTCTATGGTTCTCTTAGCAGTAAGTGATATCTGTTTTTCGAGCTTAACTCCTCTAAAATCAATCATATCGACAAGGCTTAGGTATTTTACATACTGATTATCAAATGTTCTTTGTCCCAAGAAATTCGATTTTATAGCACTATTAATTTTTGTCTGATCATTTAAATCAATAGGATTAAAAAGCGGTGTACTAATACTATTAATTCCTTCTAAATCAAGAACAACGTCATCAATTTGGTTAGTGCTATTTACACCAAGATACTTAATTCCTTCGTTACCCTTTGCTGTGCTCCACTCGTAGCCAAGGAACTTCTTCATTTCGGCGCTTTCTGCTGGAGATCTAACAACTAAAACAGGATGAGGATTGGTCAAGCCCAAGATGAAATAATACATTTTCTCCATTTCTAGACTCTTTATATATTTTATGAATTTCGTTTTAAGTTGAAGATCCTTTTCAGCTTCGCTTAAGCTTATAAACGATTTCTTCCTTAACATAGCCTTTACTTCACTTAATTTACTAAATGGTTCCCTATACCCAAGAATAATTTCATGTTCTAAAAACCCATCGTTTGGTTGCGTTTGAAGTAATGATATATAGTCCTCAAAATCAAATTCAAAATATTCGCAATATTTCTCAAGATATTCGCGGTCTTCAAAGACTTGGTCTTTATCAAAATCACCTCTGAACCATGCGTCAACCCTATTTCGAATATGATCCGATATTGCTGGCTCTTGCTCTTTTCTCTGCAAAAATAATGTTACTGTATTTGTACCAGTTTTCCCAAAAGTACCGCTACCAAACTCAGTTATAGCAATCAAATCAAATGACTCAAGAATAATCTCTCTCGTTTTTGTATACAGCGAATTACCATTGGTAAGAATTGATGAAGGTAGTATTATTGCTGCTACTCCTTTTGGCTTAAGTAATTGCTTCGCTCGCTCAACAAAAAACGCTTCAATTGAGTTATTTGAGAATATGTTCTTTTTATCAATCGTCTTCGTAAGACTAAATGAATTCCGTTCTTCCTCAGATAACATTTCTAAGAAGCCTTTAACACTATAGGGTGGATTTGATATCAGTACATCGAAAGAATTATCCTTGACACTACTACTTCTAGATAGAGCATCAGCGTAAATAATTCTGATCTCATCTTGTCCATACATAAATGAAGAAACTTTAGCCACCTTGGACAATCGATATTCTTTTTCTATACCAAAAATCCGAGAGTAATAATCGTGCAATTTATCGCCTGGAAAGATCGTCTTCAATTGTGAAGCATACTCATTTAGGAAGTGTCCAGCTCCACAGGCATAGTCAATCGCATATGGTATTTCGCTTTTTGATGATTCAAGTGATTCTAGCGGTAATGATGAAACTATGAACTTTACTACTGGAGTTGGTGTAAAATATTGCCCCTCACTTTGTTTAACGCCTTGATCAAGGAAACCCTCAAACAAGTCACCTAAGAATTGGTTTTGCTCTTCAGTTTTCAGCTTAATATCCTGAATCATTTTTACTATTTTTAGTAGAATCGCTGAGTTTTGAATAAAAAGATGCTCATTGTGGACATCAAGAAAAGCGAAATCATTATTGGTATAGAATTTTAGTTGTCTAAAATACTTGGTAATTGTGTTTCTGGTTGCATCAGGATCACTTTTAAATAATCTAAAAGCATCAGTTATCGCAGTGTCGTCAATGTATGTTACTTCCTCGTCAAGGAATTTTTGCATACCATCCCGATATAGTTTTTGGATTCGATCTTGAAGACTGTAATAATCATCAAACGCAAATCCTTTCCAATAAAACTTCAATTCATTTGTATTCTGCATTTCGTCTACGATTTTGGCTAAAAAAAGATTAACCAATTTATCAAAAGCGTTCTCGCGTCCAGACACATTATGTTGACGTAAGATTGTCGCAAACTCATGATACTTAGATTGAATATCGGAATGCTTTAATTCATATAGATCGCTTGTTGAATGCGACTTCTTGCCGATGGAAAAGGCGCTAATATTGCCTTCAAAAATTCCTTGGGTTTCAAATTCTTTATTATAAGTCTTATCCCAGACTCTAAATAATGACTGGACATCCGTGGCATCCTTAAAAGATGCTGGATTCTGGAGCGATCGCAAATAGTCGAAGTTGTCATTCAACGTAATTATGTGGTTGGTATAGAGAGTAACGTCATTCTCAAAATTCGATGTATATAGGCAAACAAACTGAGTGCTTCTTACTTGCTGGGCATAGCTAAAAAGTTGGCCACCAAATTGGAGCATATTTTTCCACTCATTCTCGAATTCTTCTCCCCAGGTTTTACATTCAATAACAAGGTATGAGTTGCCATTGTTGTCTTTTACTAATATGTCAGCTCTTCCACCACTCATACCGTGGCCCAACTGCCATCGAGGCTCAAGTTCTATATTCTTTGGTTTGTAACCTCGAGATAAAAGCTTGTTAACACATTCAAATACTACAAAATTCTCATTTGCTGAAAAATTGCATGTTTGTCTTTCGTTTACTACCAAGCCACTATATTCTGGATAAATCAGTGTTTCTGAATTGAAGTCCACTCGTAAATCTGAGTCTCCAAAACTTTTGAACCAAATACCAGCATCTTTGCCTGTTAACTGAGTAAATCCTTCGACAACAAGCAATTTAGATAAATTCTCTCTATTAATCATTTTCTTCTCCTAGTTTTGGCCACTTTACTATTAAATGTTAGTTAACTCATAATCAAAATAACTGTCTGATCCACTAATCATGAAAAAAATCAGAGTCAATAACTTTAATTTCAAGAACTTTCTGCACGGTTACACCGAGATTAAACTCAAACATCAATTCAGCAAACTTTTTCCCGTCAATTAACACAATGTTGTGTTCAATAGTTTTTGCATACTCCAGAGCAGCTTTAGTAAAGGTTGATGTTGTTATGAATATCCCTTTTTTAGATTTTTTGCCAGCAAGTGCTCCAACAAAACCTTGGATTTCTGGGCTACCAATATTGTTTTGCCACCGTTTTGCTTGAACATAAACAAGATCGAGACCGAGCCTATCTTCTTTAATAACTCCATCAATGCCACCATCACCAGTCTTGCCTACAACCTGAGCAGCTTCATCGAAACTGCCTCCATAACCCATTTTCACTAATAATTGAACAACTAAATTCTCAAAAAACCTTGGAGTGTTTTCCTTTATTTGATCAAGTAAATCGTCAATTATACTAGATTTCAATTTCTGAGTTCCTTCGATTATTGAATCTTCAGGAGTCATCTCTTGGTTCACAATAGGTTTATCATTAAAGTCTGATGTGCTAGGAGTCAGAGATTTATCTTTATTTGCATTCCGATAATCTTTAAACTCCTTAAACTTTAGTAGATATTTAACATCTACTCTTTCTGGTTTTTCATTTAGGACTGCATGGCCTCTCTTTGTTAACACATTTACAGATTTCGATGTTTCTTCAATTAATTTAGCTTTTTTTAGATATGTTTTTGCCCAATACACTCTACTATAAATTAAATATTGAGGACCACTAGGTATTCGCATATTTCTTTCTTCTTCTGTTAAACCAAAATAATCAGAAATATGTGAGACAATTTCTGTGTTAGTGTGCTCATTATCGTCAGCCAAAAACAGTAACAAAGGCAACATGCAATCTTGAAAAGCTGGGATAGCCATATTTCCCTCCACACGCAAAAGTTGTCTTTATTATAACACTCTCTGTGAACTAATTAGTTTTGAAGTTTTTTTCTTAACAAGAAAAAGAAATAGTAGTAGCTATTTCTTGTTTTCTATAATATCAATTCTCTTATGTGCTGCCTTTGTTGATTCTTCGACTCTACCTATTCTTTCGGTTAAACTATTGTGTTTCTCTTCTAGCTCATCATGATCCTTGCGTAGACCAATTGCCATATCAAGCTTCGCATTCACGGTACCCTTCCACTCCGCATCTTCACTGATCTTGGTATCTCTCGAATGTAGCCAACCAGCTAGTCCTACAAAGCAACCAACGATCGCGATCAAAACCGAAAGACTAAATGTGGTATCTGGGGACATGCTACTCCTTTTTCACAGAGATCGTTTTGAAGAACGCAGTGATGAACGGATTACCTTTATCCCCTACAGGTGCAGTAAGACTTGTTGAACAGCCATAAGGGTGGTTTACCTTTGGAATGATCCGGATCACTTTCATTTTCCGATTGAAATACTGAGCGGTTGACTTCCCAGTTCCAAGGCTCGATGATCGGCCAACTCCGGTTACTCTTACGATGTCTCCTATCTGGATCTGAGTCGGATCAGGTTTTGGAGCGGGGTTGATGTATTCAATGAAACTGTACTTACCCCAGAATGCCCATTTGCGGATCGAGTCATTGCTCTGAGTCACACCCCACTTCTTCCAAGCTGGAGTAGATTCAATATATTGACGATTTCCATTATCATCCTTGCCGATATAGATACCGACATGACCAAGGTCTTGGGTAAATACAAGCAAGCCTGGAAGGTCCGGAATCGTCTCAAGCGGACCTTTTTCAGTGGCATGATTATACATTCCAGAAACGTTCTGATCAGATCCTTTCGGTTCGTTATATCTGACTTTCCCAGGTGCATCCTCCCAAAGATAGCCTTTGATCAAGCCGACACAGTCGTAGCAATATTTACCGATGCCGGTTTGGATGATGGCTTGATTTTTGATGGTATGAGGGCACTTCAGGATGTTGACGCGCTTATCGATGTTGGCTTGGGTTAAGACTCTTCCAAAACCGCTCAGCATGTAGATGGTAGGAAGTGTGAGCTTAGATTTTGCGTATTCGACCAGTCCAAGATTTGTTTTAGTCATGGGTTTCTTCCTTTTCCTGGGCTTCTAAAAATGCCAATTCTTTTTGAAGATCAAGTTCTTCGAAGTCTTCGATGATCGGTTGTTCTTTTTTCATTTGTTTAGTTACTTTCCTTCCAGGATGATCCATCCCATGTTTTGACGACTTCTTCGACCCAAGCTGATCCGTTCCATACCTTAAGTGGTTTCTCGACAATAGCCGTACCGTTCCAGACTTTGACTCGACCTCCGACTTTATACGTTACCTCAACCCATAGCGCTTCATTAGCGAAGGTATTGTTGTAGGTGAAGGTACTTGCTGGGGTACTCTGTGAAGTGTCATTGGTGTCGATATTCTGGCCCGATTGAGCGGTCCTTTTCCCAAAGTACAAGGCACGATTTCCAGAGTTCGAGTTCTTTCCATAGCCTACCCACAACAGGGTTCCTCCTGCAATGACAGTCTCTGGAAAGGCAAAGGTATAGGCGACCAGAGCCGCTGCAGAGGTATAGGTGTTGTTTGGCGAGATTGAAGCGGTGGATTGAACAATCTTGGCTCCGGTTGACCGATTCCAGATCATTCCCCAGACAATCGGAGTATCGGTATCCGAATATCTGGCGAGACGAAGTTTGATACTGATGACCTTACCGGTTTCCGGCATCGTTGTTCGAAAGCCAAGATTGGCATAGTATGGTGATCCACCCCAATAAGCCGAGTTGGGATCTAATGCTGTATATCCAAAGGTTTTAGTGGCCATGGATCACCTAGTTGGTATCAACCCAAACATCCCCTATTGCCGGGGAGGTCGGAACAGTCGTCCCGACGGTGATTTTCTTGCCACCGACTTTTAGTGAATCAGCGGCTTGAGTCGAAAGGCCGAGCTTGTCGTTGAGTTGAGTCTGGATTGCAGACGTAACTCCCACCAGATAACCCAATTCTGTGGTTGTCGCAGTACTGGCTGCCAACTTGCCACTTCCATCAGTGATGGCAACTTTATTTGTGCTTAAGTTGGATGAAACAATACTGGAAGCAGCTCCGGTTATTGCAGCCTGTTTTCCATTCAGTTGAGCCTGGATCGCGGATGTAACCCCGGTGAGATAGCCTAGCTCAGCCGTAGTCACAACACTAACCACCAACTTACCGTTTACGTCAGTAATGATGGCTCGGCTAACCGTTGCATTACTGGTTAAGAACGAAGAGATTGCACCCGTAACCAGCGCTTGTTTTGCGTTGAGTTGATCCTGAATCAAGCTCGATACTCCGGCCAAGCTTGCGAGTTCATTGGTGGTGATTGTACTGACACCAAGCTTCCCATCACCATCTGATACTAGTACCTTACTTGGGTTCAGGTAAGGAATATTGGTGATGGTCGAAGAAACAAAGCCACAGACTGATCCATCGCTACGGGTATCGGTGATATTACCTTGAGGAATCGAAGATGATCCGGCAGGAACACTGATTAAAGCCAGAGACAATTCAAACATTTCTGAATCTCGAGTAACCGAAGGGGTTACCGGGGATGAGGCTAAGGTCCCCACTTTGCGAACAATCGACATGGTACGATTACTGTAATGCAAGCGAACCACCATTCGATCGATTCGGTTCAGTACAGCATCCGCAGTGAGCGTTTCCAGGTAGTCAGCATCATTGATGAGGATATATCCACTGATCCAGGCTTTCCCTGCCTTTACCTTTACCTGAAGTCCGGTTGCCGCTGCGATCTGTAGGCTGGTAGATGGATCCGGAAAGACACCGGTACCAATGAAGGCAGCGAAATACTCCGCGAATTCACTCGCACTATATAGTCGATCTCCGGCTACGCTGTTGAAAAAGCCACTTCGAATTGCCATGGACTACTCCTTTTCGAGATCGTTTATCTCAGAATCATCAAATGGATCAATTGTTGATTCCTGGTTAATGAGTTGATATTTGAGTTTGAAGATGGTCGCAAGTTTTTGTAGGCTTTGGTAGACATAGAAACCAAGAACCGCAGACAAAATAAGCACTAGAGTGTTCACGATATCAATCGTTCCTAGACCATTGACTTCAATCTGAGGAAGGATAAGGGAGATCACATACAGACCTCCGATCGCTAAGTAGACTGCCCCGCCTTTGATCAAACCGGAAAGCAGTTTGGCTTTCTCAACCTCGATTTTGACAGCTGCAATCACATAGCCCAGTAAGATATTGACCAAGATAGAGATCGGTAAAACCAACAGTAATTTGACAAGCATGATTTGCTCCTTTCTAAGTGAGTCGTTTATACACATACACCGCCAAATAAGGTGGTAGGTGTGCGGTCGATCCGGTATTAGCCGGTGTCGTGGAATCTGTGACAAGCGCTGTACTTCCTGTGTCCAGAGGTGTTGTGGAATTAGAGGTTAGTGCAGTGGTCCCAGTCGATCCTGGTGTGGTGGAATTGGTGGTTAAGGCTGTATCATCGGTATCCCCACCCAATCCAACTGCGGAAGTATTGGCTGTCGCAGATGTAGTTAAGGTACCAGCACTTTTATAGGTGTCAGTCCATGAAGTGACCCCAGAAGCCAATTGTCTGTAATACAGATAACCGCTTAGCCCCCGAATCTGGGCATACGCTGTTGTGAGGGTGTGTGAGTGCACTGCGACAGAGTGGGTATGCGCTGCTGAAGTATGACTGTGTGCATTCACTGAATGAGTATGGGCTGAAGAGGTATGGGCATGTCCGGCAACACTATGGGTATGGGCTGCCGAACTGTGAACATGACTCGCATTACCTCCAGTGGTTCCAGCCGGATAGGTCGTTCCGGCTGCCAGCATAAACTTGTCCTGTATTTGCTCCCAGGTCCCGCCAAATAAGGCTGCAGGATTGGTTGCGACAGTACTGAGGTATAAGGACCCTACCGGATAGATCGTCTTCCAAAGGTTGTTTATTTGGCTTTGGATCGCGGAGGTGATTCCAGCTAAGGAAAGCAGTTCCTGACTGGTTACTGAGCTGGCTGTATTCAATCCTGATTCATCGGTAACAACAACTCTCGAAGGGGCTAGGGTTGGAACTTCACTGGATGGAGAACCTGAAGTGTCTTGGTTAATGTTGGTTGGGCTTGTAACAGAGGATCGACCGAAGACCGGGATAACTTGATCGCCATTTTGGTCATAAACTTCAGTGATCTCATTGATCCTGACGTGAATCTGCTTCCCCCATTTCGAGTTTTCAATTGTGACGAGATCACCAAGGTCATAATCGGCTTTATAGATTAAATTGCCATCAGTGATGACTTCTCCTTCGAAACGTTCGGTTTCAACGCTTAAGGCAAGCTGCCCCTTATTGGCCAACATTGTTTCGTACTCGGATAAGGTCAAGTCATCTTTACGCTGGTCCTTGGCATTCACAAACACTTCTCTACGATTGAGTCCATTTGCACTTCCTACCAGTACGAGCTTTCGATCAACTCCTTGGCCTTCACCACCCACCAGCGCCACATTGGCTGCTGTATCATCATTGCGCTCGTAATTTGAGCTTAGTAAGGTCTCAAATTCAGTGCTGAATATGCATCGTGGATTCACTGACTGAAGGGCTGTACGATCACTGGCCTTGAAGGTTTCAAATATGATCTGCTTGGTTCCTGGATTGAAGCGGCATCGAAATCCGATTCCACTAGACTCCGAGAGTTCCTTAAGCGTGATTAGCAGGTTTTTGTATGTCACCTGCATGGAGATGTGTTCGGTAAATCCGTTGAGTTGACCAAGAACCAATCCCGGAATGTTTCTGCTGGAGTCTGATGCAGTGATTGCACATTGATTGACCAATTGCCTCATCGCTAGTTCTACGGTGGTGTTGAGTATGGTTTCCTCAATGATGATCCGTCGACCCAAGATACTGGATCCAAATCGCCCGCTCACAACCAACACTTCTCTGTCTTCAGACTGCTGAATCACCACTTTTTCAACGATGCCAAACTCGATAGAATCTGGTTTGGTAACGATGAACTGATTTTGGAGTAAGGATAATGACAAATCATCGACATCCGTATGGATTTCGAAATCACCTGCGGTCGTAAACACACGATGCCAGATAACATCACTGGCTGTATCTAGGATCCCGGCTAACTCGAAGCTTGTGTTATAGATCAGAAGTTCCATCATCAAGCCCCTACATATCTAGGACGAAAGAGGATTTGAGTCATCAGGAATGAAGATCCACTAAGGCTGGTCGTAAACAAGACGTTGTCCCCTTCATCCAGCTGTAAAAAGGTTGATCCCAGAACAAGACTATTGAATTGATTAGTGATCACTCCGGATCGATTCAGTTCAATCCGTTTCTTACCTCTTTCAGTGGTGATGGTTACGATATCTCCAGCGTACAGGGTTAGGTCAAGTTCAAGGAATTCGAGCGTTTGAGTATTGATAATCTTCGGTTTGATGACGGTTCCTATGGCTTGAAAGCGAATCGTCATCCCTACTGGGATGTCACCTGGATTGAGGATGTTTTGGGCTTCAGAAGGCTGGATTATGCCGATTTCCACACCACTTGAAAATAATTCAAGTGGATAAGAAAGTGACGGCTGAATCGCAGCGACATCCACAACGTTGTCTTGTAGATCCTCAAAATAAGGCTGTGGGCACAGCAATGAAATCACGGCTTTGATTGGCCAAGACATCGGCAGAACCTCAACACTCTCAACCACCGCCTCGATTTGGATCTGAAGCATCGGTGATGAATAAATCAAGGTTCCTTCCCTTTTCAATTTAAAGACGTCATAGAGTCTTAACTTGTTACTTTCGATATCACCAGAGAGTTGAATCGTTAACACGATATTTCTTGGATTTACGATCGTGCTATTGATCCTAGAACCATCAAAACCAGCAAGGGTGCTGGTTGAGAATGAGGCTTTTGGGGGATGAATACCCTGGAGATCAATGAGTTGAAATCCGGGATCTTCCCCCAGGATCAGCATTTGGTTTTTGGTGTTGATGTACTTAAGGGTGATCATGCTTATCCTTTGGTTAAAGCTAATGCGATGGTTTGGCTCGCGATTTTCGTTTGGCGGTAGACTTCATAGGGGCTCACTGCTTTGGGGCTGTTGATGGTCTGATTGAGGGTAATGGAGGAACCGCTCAAGGTTGGTTGATTCATCGAACCGTTGATGCCTACATTGGCATTGAGGGAACTTGGGATTGCGTTTTGAATGGCTTTGTTGACATCATTCATTTCCTGATTAAATCCTTGGCCTAAGCCTAAGGCCATGTTTTGACCAATCCCCGCAAAGACGCGAGATGGGCTCTTGATCCCTAACAGTTTCTTGGCTCCATCTACGATGCCTCCGAAGAACCCGCTCACCTGATCACCAAACCAATTGGTCATGCCTTTGATGCCTTCCCAGACCCCTTTAACGATGTTTTCTCCAATGTTGGAGAACCATTCACCGACTTTACCTAAGGTTTCAGGTAAGGTCACTTTGAAGAAGTGAACGATCTTGTCGACGGCTGTACTGATGGTGGTGACGATATCACTGAAGATTTTCTTCACTGCATTCCTAAAGCCTTCATTGGTGTTCCATAAGATCACCAAGCCGGCAATAAGGGCTGCAACCAGAGCGATGATCAGTCCAACCGGATTGGCAGCCATCGCAATGTTCAGCAGTGTCTGGGCCAAAGTCATTCCCTCAGTCGCAGCTTGCCACCCTTGAACCATCGTAATCAAACCCTGAATCATGGTGACGACATTCCAAGCTGCTAAACCAGCAGCAATTCCTCCGATCACTGACACAATGATCGGACCGTTTTCGATGACAAAGGTTATGAAACCTTTGATCACATCGATAATGGCTGGCATGTTGTCTTTGAGCTGTAGGATCAGGTCATTGATCAGTGGGGCTAGCTGAGACATTGCTTCATTCATCAAACCTTGGGTTGAGGCCTTCAACGACTCCATATTGTCATCAAACTGTCCTAATGCAGTGACCCCTTCATCACTTACGACAGCACCAACTTGGTGGGCTTCTTGAGCCAAACGATTCAGTTCACTGGATCCAGCTTTGATTAGTGGGTTGAGTTCAACGGCACTTTTCCCAAAGATCTTCATGGATAAGGCATCGCGTTCAGTTTCATTACTGACTTTTCCGAGCGCATCGATCACCTCATAGAAGACATCCTTGTTGTTTCGAAGACTTCCATCGGTATTGGTTACTTGCACACCCAGCTCTTTGTAGGCGAGAGCTTGTTCATTGAGCTTCCCGGTCGTCATTGAATCGCGCGCAGAATCCATGGTTTTGGTCATTTTGTTCATGGATCCGGTCATGGTTTCGACTGAAACATCAACAAAGCGAGCTGCATAGTCGAGTTCCTGAAGTTGTTCAACAGAGATCCCGGTTTTATTTGAAAGTGTAATCAATTCATCCGCAAATTGACCTGAGTCCACCATTAACTTCATGATGGCAGCCCCAGCAGCAGCGGCAGCTGCCGTCATGGCAACCAAAGCCTTCTTACTGAACTCATTTATTGAGCTGGTTAGGTCTTCAGTTTTCTTTCTGAGGTATTCTTTTTGGCGAATGGTTTCTTCGGTTTTATTGTTGAGTTGATCGAGTGCAGATTTACTCTCATTGAGCTCAAGCGTATTTCGGTTGAGCGAAGCAGTTTCCTTATTGATAACCACTTCGAGATCCTGCGCGGCTTTCGAATTGGCTCCATAGGTTTCGGTGATCGTTTTATGTTGATCTTTGAGGGCTTGAACCTTTTGCGCTTGGATATCAACGATGGTCGACAGCGACTTGATTCTGGCACTAAGACCATCTGCATTATCAGCCCAGGACCCCATTGTGGCTGCAGCCGCCTTGAATTCAGTATCTGCGATACGAATCAAGCGATTGGCTTCAGTGAGCCCGGCTTTTAGATCGGTGGTATCAAGGGTCCATTTACCCCCTAGAATATCGTCAGCCAAACTCACTCACCTCCTTTCAAACCCAGTTCACCTGATCGGCATAAACTTTCTTTCGATTCACTTGCGTTGGGGATGATTTTCCCAACTGTCTCCCTTTTTTCGATAGTTGATTGATCAGATAAATGACATCATCACTGTCGCTCTCTCGAAGCCGGATTGGGTCCAAAGAAGGAAACATTTTGCAGAGATTTAGACTTATCTCAAAGAGAACTTCAGAGATCGGTAAACCCGCTGAATCGTTTACGGATTCACCGACTCCACGTTTTTTTCGGTTTGGTTATCCAAAGTCTTTACGACACTGATGATCTGCTGGAAACAATGCTTGATGTCAGCGACATCGGCTTGCCTGAGGAGCTCTTTGGTCAGGGTTGGAAACACCAATTGAAGAAACTGACCCATGGCTTCAATGGCTTGCTTTTCGTTTTTACCTTCAAGCTTTTCGGATAGTTCGACCACATCCTCGATCACTCCCCAACGAATTCGGTTCGTTGAGAAGGTTTGGAGGACGTTATCCTGATCATCATAAATGGTTAGGGCTACGGTTGATTTCATTAGGGAGTAATCGTAATGACACTCAGGTTTTCAGGGGTAACCACCTGAGTAAACCAGCTGTCCACTTTCGCTAATCCATCGCGTTCATCCACGACAATTTGTTTCCCTGGTCTGGTCGTGTCATCCGGGAGATCGAAGCGATACTTCGTGGTAATCCCGGTGAAGATTAGTTTGTGGTTGTTGGTATCGGTGGAATTGTCCTGGGCTTTGGCACTTTCTTCATCCAGTCTGAAGGTTCCCTTGAGTCGCCATACATACCGGAAGGTGCCATCCGTAAAGCGTAAGCGATACCCGATGGCAAAATACTTGGTTGTCGTTTCTCCAGTATCCAACAAGGCACCGGTGGCTGTATCGACTACTTTACCCAAGAGTTTTGCGACTAAGGTAATGGGCAAAACAGGAACCGTTAAGGTTGCTTCATCAAAGCCTTCAGCAGTAACAATCAGATAAGGCTGATTGTCGTAATACTTAGGATCGGAAGCACGTTCCGTTTTTACCGAAATCTCACCTGCCGGAGCTAAGATTGCCGGAGTTGCGGCTGTATAGGCAGTGGCATCATCTTTGGTGATTTCTGCGAAGTAGAGGCTATCAAAGCCTTGGTATTCCTCATAAACATAAGGAGTCGTCATTTAGGAATTCCTTTCTGTGGTAATGAAATTCATCATCCATCCGTAGTGTTCACCCTCATAGCCCAAATCTCGGCCTCGGCTATCCCGGATGAATCCGGCTGCTCTAGCGGCATGAAAGATCAGGTCAGGGACCACATTGATCAAGCTCATCTTCTTTGAATACAAGATCACTTGAATCCGAGTATGGGTGAGTTGAGGTTGGTCATCATAATATGATCCATCGGGTGAATCCAGGATGAAGTAAGTTATAAAAGTTTCGGGCAGCGGCTCTGGTTCTGCGTAAGATCCTTGAAGTTTGACTTCATAGCCGATCGGTGACAGTGCTTCGATGAGTCGATCTCGTACGTTCATGGCTTTAGATCCTCCAAGATCCGCTGAAGTGTCTGTTGTTGAATCTTGCGCGCCTTGGGTTGATTGCGTTTGATCGCGCTTTGGATAAACGGATCCGGTTTCATTCGAGGGGTTCCGTACTCCAGGAATAAAGCCGGTAAGCCGCCACGACTCAAGTCAAAGCCGACTTCTAGGCTCATGCGATTTCCTTCTTGAGTGACAACAGGCTCACTCTTCAATGATTTTTCAGTAAAGCCGGTTCGGTGGTGCTTTTGAATGCCGAGTTTCAGATCATCAACAAAGGGTTTTGAGCCTTGTTGCAAAGCGGTTTTCGCAGCAGTATCAATATCTCCATGTGCTTGTTGAATGCGTTCCAGAAGGTCTGTGAATCCGTTCATTTCAAGTTTCATCCTGTTTTTGGACATCATGCACCTCCACTGATTTTCTCAACCTTGAAGATCAAGAATTGGTTCAGCATATCGACGTTTTCCGGCTCTCCAAGGACGACCCAGATAGAGTTGTCTTGAAGGTTAATGATCCGGTCAGATCCTTGAATATCCTGTCGATACCAAGTCACAATCGTTGCGGTATTGAGGATGACTAATGATCCGTTGGAGATGGAATCCGTTCCTCCATAAGTTTTGAAACTACAGAAGATGACATCATCCTGGGCTTCTTCATAAGTAATTTCCGGTGCGCCACTCACTCTAGTCGATGTTCGCTTTTGTAAACGAATCGGGGTATTGAGGTGGTTCGCTTCCTTGGGTCTATACATTGGTTCCCTCAGGATCCGGGAGAGTTGCAAGCTGGATAAGTCGTTGCATGAAGTAAGGACTAAATTTCACTTCCCCACTAGCAAGGTTCCAAAGATCGGCAACCCCTCGGATCAACAAACCGACGGAAGCATCACTCTCAAGAAGGTCAAGGCGAACCCCACTGTGAGAACAGAAGGATTTGACGTCTTTCATGTGTCTTAAAATGGTGTTATCTTGATAAGCCCCGGTAATCCCAAGACCTTTTTTCACTTCAATTAGGAGTTCTGCTTCCGTCATAGTGGATCCTTTCTAGGCTAGGCTGCGGCTTTCTTTTCGATGATCAGGAAGCCGTTAGAAGCAACGACGTTACCTCCAACAAAGACACTGCCTTTGATGGCCAACATGCCTTTTTTAAATGCCGCATCTTCAGAGACTTTAATCTCGTAGGGACTAAACAAAGCCAATTCATAGGATCCTGGGATCCCATAGATCATGCAAGGAGTGGTCGCTACAGTGGCAGGATCACTCAGGGCTTTGAGCGCGCTGTTGATCACGTAGCGAACCGCTAAGCCGCCATCACGGATCACCCCTGCATTTGGGTTACCGGCATCCGGAGTGATTTCGTAAACGGACTTCTTATCCGCTCCACGAACATCACCAAAGGCGATCAGGTCTGTTTTGTTGACCAACAAGACAGCATTTCCAATGATGTTTTCGTCGCCACCATAAGACATTGCGATCTTTCGGAGGGTCTTCTCATCGATCGCGGTGAATTCCAAGGGATTATCCGTAATCGCATCGGCATGCAAGATCCCGGTAAACTCAGCAGGAGTCGCTGCCGGATTGCCTAATGGAATCAAACGAGCCACTTTCTTACGCAGAGCGATCAAAGCGGCTTGACGAATCTTGGACAGATAGGCCACCGGAGTCAATTTGGAGACTTCCTCAGTGACTTCGGTATATATCGAGATTTTGATCGGTTTGATGGTGGCATAGCCGAATACCGGTTCACCTTCACTGTAATCTTGTCCTTCAGTGATGATGCCGCCTTCCGCATAACTGACAACAAAAGGAACTTCGTATTCCGTCATGCCTTCGGCCGAGACCACATTGACCAACTCAACCACCGAGGAAACTTCGTTGAACTTCTCATTGATGGTGTTTTGAATCGGTTTCGGACTGATCAGGTTACCGGAACCAATGGTGACTGCACGAACTTCATCAACACTGAATTCGACTTTGTTGTTTTTGACAAAGTCGATCGCGCGTTGTTCGAATTCATCCGGTTCTTCTTGGCGCGCTTCCGGATCTTTATCCTGTTTGGTTTTGACACCATAGGTTGCCAAGATGGTTTTCTTTTGAGTGGCCCTTTGCTCTTGATCTTCCATTTCGGTGACCATGGAGCGCAAGTCATCAAGTTCGGTTTTGAGCCCTTCCATCTCAGTATTGAGTTGTCTGAGTTCAGCAACATCCTCTGAGTTTTCAGAGCGTTTCAGTAAGCCATCCATTTTGGTTTGCTTGTCTTGAATCAGTTTTAAGAGTTTTTCTTTATTCATGAGTTATCCTTTCACTTTCATTTGGATACAGCGATTCTTTAACTTCCAGATTTCAGTTTCTGCTTTCGTTTTATCCAAAACGGCACGAGCGTTTTCCAACGCTTTGAGGTCACTATCCAGTGATCGAAACTCACGTGCACTGATTTCTGTTGCTTCATAGGCGGGAAAATTCACCGCGGATACTTCTCGAACTCGACCTATTCGTTTGATGCGTCGAGTTGGAATCTTGGCATCGAGTTCTTCCCAAGCATCTTCTTTCACGTTAAACAGGAAGGACATCCCGGTGATGTCTCCTCGCTTTATTGCTGAAGTGAGTGATCGGGCTTCCGCATTGTTTTCAACATCGAGATTGGTTTCGATATTGAGACCTCGCTCATCCACGCGCAGCTGCATTGAGCTGTTTCCATTGTTTCGACGACTGCGGGCCAATGGGATTTTGTTGAGATCGTGGTTGACGAAGAAGAGCACATCGGTGAAGTCCGTATCATCAAAGGCCCCTCGATCAATCACCTCGTAAAACAGACCACCAATATTGGCTCGGCTTTCATAGACTGCTGCCAAACCGGTTATGGTGTTACTGGAGAGACTAAACTCTGAGGTATAGGATCGACTGATCAGATCATGTTTGGGGTTCACTGGGTGGGACCTCCGGGCTAGTTTTTGTTTTGTTCATTTGGTATTGGTTGGCGATGTTGACATCCACATAGTTGAGAGACATCAATCGAACATTGCCTCCATCATAGGGCGGGTATCCAAAGAGTCCTAAGAGCTCGTTATTGGTCAGGGCTCCTCGATTACCTAGAAGATCACCAACGGCAACTCTTTTATCGAGAGCCATGTATAGGAGGTTATTGGCATAGAAGACAATCTTGTTTCCAAACTGGAGTTCTCGAGTGGTAAATAGACTCTTAGTGAAGACTTGATTCAAGGAGTTAATCTGTGGTTCGAGCGTTTTCTCATAGAAACTTTGGTATTGCTCCGGGGTGAAGTCACCGGTTAAGATCGGTAACGAAACTCCATACTGGCGCAGTATCTTGGAGTCAATGAAGGCCAGTGTTTCAGCATCAATCAACTTTGGGTCCGGCTTGATCTGGATATATTCCGACTTGAGGTCCGCTGCGATAATGCCATTCTTGTTTTCAGCCAGCATTTTCTCAAAGCGCTGGATTTCAGACTTCATGTTGTCTTCATCCAGGATCGTGTTGTATTTCATCACCCCATAGATTTGCATCGAGGAGTTGACCGATTTCTCTATGGATTGAAGCAGTTTATGGTTGATCTCTACCGTCTGAAGTAGTCCCTGAATATCAGGTTGACCATTCTGGTTACCACCCATAAATGGGTTCACGGAGTACCGATAACGCCAGTGAATCAAATCGTTGTACTTCACCACCAACTTTTCTGCAGCATTGAACCTGAAATCAACATAGAGTTCATTTCGTCCATCGACAAGGAAGGTTACTTCAGTGGGGTCCAGTGGGTAGAGTGCTCGATACTTTCTAGCTTTTCCTTCACTGGTGCTCACCTCGTCATATACCGGTAAGATAAAGACGTTGTAATTCAGATACAGCTGCCAGGTGATCTTCTCAAGGAAGTCTTTGGTGGTGCTCCACTCATTGGGTCCGTATTCCAATAGGTCACTGATCGAATCAAAGACCGGAACCTGCAAGTCGTTTTTGTCAAAGCGAATGTGTTTGGGAGACAATTTACTGATCTCTTGAGCGATACAAGCGATGGCTTGTTGAACCACATCGCTGGCATAAACATTCTGGCCAAACTGAGAGTAGATTGGGGTATTCCCATTGATCATGGCCAACTGACCGTTACCACTGGGTGTTTTGTTAAATCGTTGTAGGATCGAATCAAACCAACCCATTAGCTCACCTCACTTTGTCATTTCTAGAAATTCTGTTCGATAACGTTGCCACATCGCATAGAGGATAATCATCGTTGCAGCACCATCGATCCGTCGATTGCGCATGTCATTGACCTTGACCGGCATGACCAATCCTAAGTTATCAATCTTGATGGCAGTATTACCTAGACACCATCGATCAATCGCATTGTTGTTGTAATTGACCAGCTTGGATTTGAGATCTGCTTCCAAGAGCTTCATCGGGTTGGACAAGGTGAATCGGTTTTGGTCGACACGTTCCGTATCGAGCCCGTACCCTTCCATTGAGGTTAACCAAGTCTTGGCGAAGCGGTTATCATACCCGGTCTTGTAGGTTCGGATTTTGTATTGCTTATAAAGATCCACAAACCATTTGGCTACTTTGGCAAGGTCTACTTCATTGCCTTCCGTAATCTCGATCAAGCCTTCTCTGGCCCACTGAAGATAGTCTTTTTTGTCTTCTACAAACCCCTTGGTGACTTTACTCTCGGGGATGAAGTAACGCGTATGAATGTATTTGGTGGGATCGCCACGCTTCATCAATAGGATTTTGGCACAAGTGAGGTCCGTCGTTTCCGAGAGATCCACCGCCCCTAAGGCCAAACAACCAATGAAGTTATCCAGCTGGAAGGTGCTGGTATTGACATAATCTTGTTCCATCAACCAAGCTTCAGCATTGTTTTGTTTGATGTTGAAGTCTTTGGCCAAGACATACATCCGATCACCTTTATCCATACGGGCTTTGTTGATCTGATCGCGAAGGTAATCGATCTTTTTGATTAAGCCCAGGGATGGGTTTGATTTCACCCAGGTTCGTTCATCTTGCCAGATCTCTGCTTCACTGTCTTGGGTATAGAGCCAAGCCAGCAAGGTATCATCTTCATGTTCTTTAGCGATGACTCGTCGTGCGTACTGGAGTTCCTTGTCAAGGTATCCATCGTTGATGAAGCCTTCAGTCGTGATGTTTATAAACAACGGTTCTTCTTTGGTGGATTGAGATTGTTCGATCGGTTTGGCGATCGAGTTATCCTTCATTTCATGAGACTCATCCAAGATCCCAAATTCGATGTTGTAGCCTTCTTTGTTATGGGTCTTTTCGGAGAGTTTGAAGACTTTACTTTTGTTTTTCTTGTTGAGGATCCATCGAAGGTTTTTGTGAGTTCGTTTGTCCTTGGGATCAAACATTTCTCGCATGGCCCCTATCTCAAGGAAGATGATCGACGCCTGTGCATCGTCATTGGAGGAACAGACAATATCTGATCCACCACTACCCATCATCAACTCAGTAAAAGCTAAGGCTGCGGTAAGGGTCGACTTCCCATTCTTGCGGCTGATCAGGAGGATGACTCGTTTGAATCGTCGTTTATTGGTTGATACCCGAATGAAGGAGTAAATGACTTCTATGAACGCCTTTTCCCAGAGTTCGAGTTTGAATGGTTTCCCATGAAATGGTGACTTGGTGTGCTTGCAGAATCGTTCAATGAACTCGATACGTTTCTTCGCTCGATAGGGTTCATACCGATATCTTGAATCTCTGGTATCTTCAACCAACTGGCTTAATACTGTTTCAAGTTCCTGGCCAACCAGGATGTTACCGGTCCTGATTTCAGTTAGGTATTGCTCTAGGTAAGTCATTCCTCATTGTCATCATTGAGGAACTTCTCAAATTCATCCTCATCTTCAACGGTTGATTTGGTCAAGACCTGACTTAAGGTTTTGATAACAACGGAATAAGCTTGGAGGTTTTTGAGATATTGCTTCCCGGCTTCGGTTGATTTTTGAAGGTTTGGGTTAGTGGGATGGATTAGGATCATACCTTTCTCGGTAATGATTGATCGCAAAGTATCGTTTTGTTCTGCGAGAAAGGCAGCTTCCTGAATCAGTTTCTCAACGAGTTTTTGCCGGTTTGGATCCACTTTTTCGAAGATGGATTTTAGCTTTTCAAGTTCGCTTTGTGGTTGAATACTTTGGCTCATCTGTGCCTTTCTTTCTGTAGTTTTCGAAGCCTTATTTCGTTTCATGACTTTTCCCAAAACATTGGGTGAAATCTCGAAATTTTGGTTTGCGTGCTAACGATGTCCCTTGTCCAGTTCCCAAGCGTTTACCCTAAGTTTCGACCGGGGGGGAGGCTCGGACGAAACTTAAGGAACCACTCGTGGATATATCTCTGCCATTCGACTTGATATGGCAGTTTATCCCTATCGTTGTAGAGTCTTGTGAGGCATTCATCTTCAGTTGCCTGAATGAAGATCAGCTCAGCCCCAAGACTAGTGGCTAAGCGATCCCTGTCTGTATTGAGTGGATATCCACCGATGATCCAGGCTTGAGTCCACTTACCAGTACGTGTTCTGATTTGATCAAGCAAAACATCTCTGAGTAGGAACACATTGGTGGATAGTTCTAGTGGCTTGTCATAGGCTGGTAGTAGTGTGATGGCGTGATACAGTTCATCCAAGTCTAGGACAAGATCACTACGCTTCTTGTGTGCCTTCACATAGCTGGTTTTGCCTGAGAGCGGTGCTCCATAGACTAGGTAGACTTTCTGTCCTGATCCTTGTCCAAAGCGTTCATGGATCTGGTTATGGCACTGGTGATGGACCAGTAGGATGTTGTTTGGGTTGAGACTGACCTTGACATCATTCATATTCATTGGGCTTAGCTCAATAATGTGGTGAGCAATACATTCGGGATCCTTCAGGATTGGTTCATGACATTTCTGACAAAACAATCCCTTTTCTGGAGTACTTCTTTCAACTATCAAACGCTTTCTTAAGGTGATCCATTCCGGTGACTTATAGAAGTCTGATAAGGTCTTGAATCTCGCCATTACCAATTGCCTTCTTTGGCCAGTCTTTCTCTAAGCTCCAGCTCTTGTTTCTTTAGCTGCAGCATTTGAGGGTTATCAGAGTAGTGTTCAGGATCTTTGTTTTTCAGAAGGCCAAACAAGGCTCCGGTATCCGGTGGTTGATGTTTCTTCGTGATTTCGGTATAAGTCACTGCTTGACCGTTCTCGGTCTTGGTGTAGACCTTCTTTTCTTCATAGTCATACCCAAGTGCTTTCTTGATCAAAGCGTTCTCGAGTTCAGTAATCAGGGATTCCTTCCCTTTTTTAAGGGCCTTCAGAAACTCAGGATAGTCTTTCTTGTATAGCTCGAAAGTCGTTACTGAAATGCCTAGGGTTTTAGCGATCTTTTCTTCACTGATTCCATCTCTAGCCCACTTCTCAACCAGGTGCAATTTGGCTTTGACTGATTCCCATTTACTCTTGGCCAACTTGATCACCTCTTCACACCAAACCTTACCAAATAAAAAAACTCCGGTATGTACCGAAGTATATAAATTTAAAGGGACCCGGTATCAGATAACTAACACAAGGTCCCTTACGCCTTACGGCTTTGGAATAACAGTATATTAAACTTTATGGTCTATTTTGTCAATGGGTTTTGACCAAAGCCTTCAAGTTTTCGATATTTGCACATCCCATCCGATTGAGAAGCTGCATACTTAAGTCATTTTTCCCTAATTTTAAATTTTTATCAACATAGTCCACAATACAATCAACAACTCCAGAAACATCCGAGAATGCTGAAAGCACGGATATTGTATCATATAACTTGATTCTCGA
This sequence comes from Erysipelotrichaceae bacterium, assembly GCA_036677505.1. Classification (GTDB taxonomy): domain Bacteria; phylum Bacillota_I; class Bacilli_A; order Erysipelotrichales; family Erysipelotrichaceae; genus UBA2227. The sequence continues at coordinate 17,174 of JAVBWK010000038.1, read as the reverse complement.
CACTTCGCCTTTTGCATTGTGACGTGAAGGATTAATTGGATGTTTTTGTTTAATAAGTTTTAGACCAATCTCCCCGCCAGTTCTGAATCGATTCACTAATTCGAAATGCGCACAGTAATTCCTAAGCTCCTTGAATACATTAATGCAATTGAGAAAATAATCTCTATCTCCATGTGTTAATCCAAATCCGACCAGAACTTTTTCAATTACAGCTTTTTTTAGTAAACCCGTCATAATATAAACTTCGCTCAGAGTTAATTGCTTTATTATCACCCATAAAGGTGGGTTGTTAAAAGCACCAACATACACAATATTTTTCTTCGTGTCAGTATAAGTCAAAGATCCAGATTGATCTTGTTTAAACTTCCCGTTGTACTTTGAAAAAAGCACAAATGAGTTATCATTGTAAAAGCCTGAGAAATATTTACCACCATATGAAGTTATAGCGGGACAATCGTAAAATGACTTTAATTGGTAGTTTAAAGTATTAGGAATCGTTGAACAATAAGACTCACAAAAATGATACGAAATTCTGGCTTTAAGTTTCTTTTCGAAATACATTAAAGACTTCATTATTTGCACGTTCAAATCAGATTCAAACTCGTATAATCGTTGAAAGTCACTAAACGAGGTTCCTTCTTTATAACCTTGTTCCTTGTCATTAACATCCATTAACATTAGTGATTCGAAACCATTAATGATTTCAAAGTAGTTATGTGCAAGAAGGTAATCTTTAAATGATGCCTCATCATCAATAATTAGCCCCCTTTTTGATTGGATCTTGAATTGTTCATCTATATCACTAAATTTCTTATCAATTCCCATTTTACCACCCGCCTATATTTCATTCTCTATTATACAGCCACATCAAAAAGAATCGTTTTCATATTGCTTACATTTGGTTCTGCTCATATGCAAGATAACCTTTAGATTATAATTCACTGCCATTGCCTTGATTATACCCTTATTTCATAAGGAATTTTTCTACTTCTTCACTTACAGATAGTTTATCGAAAAATCGAACCCATTTTTCAAGCGCTTTTTCTGTGTTTATTTGACATGAATTGCTCATAGAGATAATCTTCGAACTGGATCCTTTTGTTGTCATAGAGAATATAAATGTGGGCATTGCTTACCTGGTCGCGAGTCAATTCGCCGAGATATTCCATTAGATCATCATCCGGAATGTTCTCCCAGGTGATGATCTGCCCTTTTCGTCTTCCATCGTAGTAAGTAATTTCTATCGTGTAGTTTGTGTTCATGTTTTTCCCTTCGATATGTTATTCGCGATCTCTTTAACTAGTCCTAAAACTAAAAAAGGAACTCACTTCAGGGGTCCAAGGGGGGTTGGTGACGTGAGTTCCGAGACTATTATAACTTATATGGGACTTAGTTTACTGAATTTTTATTGCACTATTACGTGTGAGTTCCTCCCAGCGCTGCACGATCACATCCACGTACCTGGGATCCAGTTCCATGGCATAACAAGTTCTCTCCAGCTGATCCGCTGCTATCAGGGTAGAACCGCTGCCAGCGAAGGGTTCGTAGATGAGTTGGCCCTTTATGCTTGAATTCTTAATCAGCTTTCCAATCAGCGGTATGGGCTTCATGGTGGGGTGTAGATCACTTTTGAGTGGCTTGTTTTCATAGAGGACTGAAGAATGTTGGTGATCCATGATCCTTTTTAGGATCTCAACCAGCTCTTCCTTCTTCATCTTCTCAATACTCTGGGTATCATCGAAGACAGTGGATTGAGTCCGGTCATCCACAAAGTAGTGACCCACCCCTTCCTTCCATCCATACAGGATCGGTTCATGTTTCCAGTGATAATCATGGCGACTGAGGTTGAATGAGTTTTTGACCCAGATCAGATTCTCTGAGAACTTGAATCCGGCTTTCTGGAAGGCATACTCGAAACTCAAGCGCTCAACATCACTGTGGAAGACGTAGATGACTCCACCGATCTTCAAATGTTCAAAGGCATTGCAATACATGGCCAGGAGGAAGTGGTAGAAGCTGTTGCTATCCATGTGATCGTTGAGGATCTCGTTGTTTTTGCGTTGGCCATTCTTGAACATCTTGTGGTAATCCATCTTATTTTCGTAATTCACATTGTAGGGTGGATCAGTCACGATGAGGTCCGCCAACTTTCCTTGCATGAGCATGAGCACGTCATTGGGGTCTGTACTGTCGCCACACATCAGTCGATGATCTCCAAGCTGGTAAATCGACCCTCGTTTTGACTTAGGTTCTTCTATGGCTTCCAGAGCTGCATCCACATCGAAGTCATCTTCGGTGGCGACACCGGTATCCATCTTGGCCATGAGCTCCTTGATCTCCTGGTCATCGAAACCGGTCATCCCGATATCGATCTGGTTTTCCAGATCCAGGAGTAAGTCTTTCAGCTTGTCCATCTGCCACTCCCCAGAGATCTTGTTGAGGGCAATGTTGAGGGCTTTCTCTTTAACCTTGTCGACATCGACAATGATGACATCGACTTCCTGGAATCCCATGTCTTTAAGCACAGTGGCTCTTTGGTGGCCTCCAATGATGGTTAGGTCGTGGTTGACGATGATCGGATCGACATACCCAAACTCCTGGATGCTGCGTTTGATTTTCTCATATTCCGGATCCCCACTCTTGAGGGCTTTCCTGGGGTTATAGTCTGCGTATTTGAGTTCGCTGAGCTGAACGTTGTTGAGGTTCATTGGGCTGCTCAAAACGGCTTAATCAGGTGCTGGTAGGCAGCCTGTAGGGTAATCTCATTGACCAAGCGGTTTCTCCAGGCATAATAAGTCGTCTTCTCTACATTCAACAAATCGAATATTCTCTGTTCCGGAAGCTTCTGGACATACTTCAGTTGCATGAGTTTTCCAATTTCGGTTCCTTCATACTTTTTGAAGATCCCTTCTATGATGGTCGACCATTTCTGATCATCTGATTCTTTGGATTCCTTGATTTTCTGACGATTACACAGGTAATCTTCAACACTCTCGCGATATTTATTCATATTTTTCCCTTTCTCTGAGGCGAACATTCATATTGTGATTCTGATTCAATTGGGTACAATACCCTTTGGTTCTCTCGAAGATCCTGGAGCCGATGGCTTCATCGATGACCAGGAGATCCTTGATGACTTTCTCACTGCTGATGATGGTAATCAGGTCTTTGTCTTGGTATCTTGCGTTGAAGATTTCGAAGGCAATGGTGATGTCGGTGGATGAGGGTGATTTGCCTTTTTCAGTTTTAAACAAGTCATCGATGTAAAGGACCTCTTTGGTTTTGAAGGGTTCGATTACCCTCAAGTATTCCTTCCCATCACCCACAAAAGATTTGAGTTTGATTACTTCCTCTCGCCACAACATATACAACGCTTGTTTCCCTTGCTTCAACAGCTCATTGACAATCGCGGTACATATGTGGGTCTTGCCGGCTCCTACCTGACCCCCAATGAAGAACCAATGGGCTTGATCACTTACGAAGGCTTGAGCAGACTCTTTGATGACGCGCTGCCACATGGTTTTGGCTTCGAAGGTCTCGAAGGTGTAATCTTGGATCATTTTCTGCAACCCACTTTTCTCAACATTCACTTTCGTATCACGTCGTTTCTGACATTCACAAGGTTTCAAGGCTTTGTATCCTTCATCCAGGATCATGATGTAACCCTTGTTTTTACAGAGTCTACAATCCTTCCCCCTGAGATACCCTTCTTCTTCGTTATAGCGTTGGACTTGAACTTCTAGGCTGATACTCTGATGTGAAAGCTGCTGATTTTTGAGAGGATCCGGCAAACTTTCTTGGATGGATTTCATCAGTTTTACCCCTAACTTTCTGCTCAACTTTGATTTACTCAAGTGAACTTAATAGACATGTTTATTTTTTCTCTCAAGGGGGAGTGATTTATAAGTTTTTCTTTAAGTATTATCTTTGTATTACTTCTATAACTTCTATAACTTCTAAAACTTCTTATATATAGAAGAGAAAAGTAGTGACAACGATAGTGACAGGTATAGTGACATTTTCAGGATGACTTGGCGATCTTCTCTCTTAACCGCTTCGCTTTTTGGATTCTGTTGTTGTCTTCCCGGATCTTGGCCATCTTCTTGGTGCTTTGATATTTCTCCCAGTTTTTGATCTGGATGACCTTACCTTCGATGGTGATCATATCCTGTTGAAGATATTCATTGAGGGCCCTTTTCATCAAGGCAACCGGATATCCCAGATATGAAGCCAACACTTTGGCATCATAGGGAACCTCTCCGGCCACCATCAGACGTCCATCTGCGTTAGATTCGCCAGCTACAAGCAGAAGCAACACCCAGATGTAAGCAATGGCTGATCCTTGAGGTAATTCTTTTAGAACCCTCATCTTCTTGTTATGAATGAGATCAAGATAGATCTTGACCCATAGTATTTCTTTCATTGTTTTTCCCTCTTGTCTTTTTGTGATCTTAGCTTCTCAAGCTTGTCACGCTTCTCTTCTATAGTGGATCTGGTATAGATGCGAGTGGTCTCCAAGGAACTGTGACCCAAGATGTCGGCCAGGTCCAAGACATTGTTGTATTGAGCCATGAAGGCCTTCGCAAACAAATGCCTGAAACTATGGGGATGAACCTTCTCTTTATTCACGCGAGCAGCACCGGCGATCGTCTTCATTTGTCTCCAGATCGTGGAGTAGCTGATGGTGAAGATCGGTCCTTCCTGGATCCGGTGATCTCGACAGTATTTCCTGAGTTCTCTAGTCAGTTCCTGAGTGAGGATGATGTCTCGTTCTTTCCCCTTGTTTTTCACATTAAAGTGATAATTCTTCAAATTGGCTACAGTAAACCACTCGAGCTCATTAATACGGATCCCGGTGGTTAAAATGATTTTCATGATCAGGTAGAGATCATCTCTACCCCTTTGTTTCGCAAATCTCAAGAGTCGTTTCGCATCGGCTTCTGAAACGACGTTGGAGATGCTGGATTTTTGTTGCGTCTTGATTTGACGGACCCTGAGGTCGCCTTGACCGCACCACTTCAGAAAGGTATTCAGGATAGTGAGGTAGTTATTGATACTGGAGGTCTGGTACTCACCTACGCAAAGGTGGCCCTTGTACTCCAGAATGTGTTCTTTATTTATTTCCAGTTCATCTGGGATGAAATCAATGAATTTCTGGATATCTCTTGTGTATTTCGAGATGGTCTTTTTACTCTTCTCATTGAGTTTTAATTCCGATATGAATTGCGACTGCTTTATTCGATAATCCGCTTTAATCATAATTCGAACTTCTTCGTTGATATGGAGATTTCACTTTGCTTGTCAAATGAAATTGTGGTGTTGGGTCCTTAATTGGACAGTTCACCGGCCTCCTCGCTCTGAGTTTGATTTGTCTCTTTATATTGCCTCATGGCGAAACTATAATTGAGTCCAAGGACCTTGAACACCAGTTGTGATGGCACTTTGTTGGGCCGCAAGTTCATCGGATCATTCTCCAACTTCTTGCACTCATCAAACACCCTCGACACCTTGTTCCATCGACCACCTCCCATCAACTCTTGAATATCCGACTTTGTGGCATAGAGATTGAACAGGATCTTCATTGGATTACTTCCCTTCTTGATTAGTCTTTATAGAAAATCTCTTCGATGCTGACGCCATAGTAATTGGCCAATTTGACCTTTGCGACATCTCTGGGCATCCGGTATCCGCTCTCATACGATTCAATCGCTCTGAAGCTGAGTCCAGATCCTACCGCTACCTCCTCCCTGGTCTTTGACCCTCTTAGCTGAATTAGTCTCTTCCCAACCTTCTCACGATTCATCCTGCGACTCCTTCTCCCCTGCGGGTTGCGTTACGCAATAAACTCAACGTTTCGCAAACACATTCTAAAAGAGTTCAGGTTTATTGTCAATGCGATTTGTCATATTTCACTTGCGTGTTCACATATCGTGTGATACAATGGGTGCGAGGTGAAACTATGGCTACTTTTAATGAGCGACTTAAGCAGTTAAGAAAAGCTTCTAACTTAACCCAAAGACAGTTGGCTGAGGATCTTGAGATCGGTGAGAGCTCAGTCAGCATGTATGAACAAGGACTTCGGGAACCGGACTATGAACTTCTAGAACGGATCGTAGATTATTTCAATGTCGATCTTAATTACCTGATGGGTCGGATTGACTCCGGCACCTTCACCCCGGTGAGTCGAATCGTTCGGGTCAAAAAGATTCCGGTCTATGGAAAGATCCCTGCCGGTACTCCCTTCGAAGCCATTCTCAATGACCTGGGCGAGATTGATATTCCTGGTTGGTTGGCCAAACGTGATAACCTGTTTGGCTTGGTTGTCTTCGGGGATAGTATGAGCCGGATCGTACCAGACGGATACATCGCTGTCATTGAGAAAACAAGCACGCTGCAAAACGGGGATATCGGAGCAATCCTGGTCAACGGAAACGACGCCACATTGAAGAAGTTCTTCAAGCTGACGGATTATGTTGTCTTGGAACCACTCAGCTATAACCCTGATCACAAGCCAATAATGATCGGTAGAAGCGATCCTGAAGTCCAGATCCTGGGTAAGTTAGTTTGGGCTTGCGCTGCACACGAACTTTAAATCAACATGAAAAAAGCACCCCATTGCGTTGAGGTGCGGTACAACAAAACTTGGAAGTCCTTGTTGTACCTTCATTATATCAAAAAAATGGAGGAAACCAAATATGGCCGTTTATAGAGACGTTCAGAGAAAGACTTGGTATGTCAGTGCTGCTTACCGAGATACCACCGGCAAAGCCGTGGTGCATACCAAACGCGGTTTTGAGACCAAACGCGAAGCCCAAAACTACGAGACTGATTTTCGTAAGAGTATAAACCCATCAGCCAGTCAATCGATCACGTATGCAGAGATCGTTGAGAAGTTTCTTGAGAACAAGAAAGGCACCGCGAATGCGGATTCGATTCATGAGTACCGGCATGTGGCTGATCTCTTTCTGAAACCCCTCTATCCCAGAAAGTTCACGGCAATACGATCCAAAGACTACATCTCGATCAGATCAGCGATCCTAGATTCATCCTATTCAAAGAGTTACAAAAACAAAGCCATCACCCTGGTTAAATCGATCTCACGATTTGCTTATAATTTCTATGACTTCAAAGACCAGACAAAAATGCTTTCCAAACTCTCTAGCAACAGCGACGACAAGAAAGACATGCAGGTTTGGACTCCTGAACAGTTTGATCAATTCATCCAGCATGTGGACAGTGATGTCTTCCAGTGTTACTTCACTCTTCTCTTTCGTACCGGTCTTAGACGCAGCGAAGGAAAAGCCTTACTCAAAACGGATCTCAAGAATGGGATCCTGAATATCGACAAAAGCATCCGTTCAAACACAGTCGGCTTTCGGCCCCTAAAGAACGTCGCCAGCAAGCGAAAGATTCAATTGGATGAACATATGGTCGAGATGCTGAATCCCCTTCTAAAGCGTCCGGGTCGCTTCCTGTTTGGAGATGATGAGCCGGTTGGGATCTCATCGATCCAAAGACAGTTCGTCGATGCGATCACCAAATGCAACGAGGCATTAGCCAAAGAGAACCTTCCGCTCTTGCCGGTAATCCGTGTCCATGATCTGCGACACTCTCATGCATCCAACCTGATCAGTAAGGGTGCCAACATTGTCGCTGTCTCAAAACGACTGGGTCACTCTGATGTAAACATGACTCTTAAGGTCTATACCCACTTGATGAAAGAGTCTGAAGAGAATTTGATGACGATCCTCAAGACATTCTAAATTGCATCTTCCGAATTATTCAAGCTTTGTATTTTCTTATTTACGATTTGGTGTTATTATTTAGAAAATAAATCATGACGAACCTTGGTGTTCGTCCGGTGCGGAATAGACAAGACATAGTCCCTATTCCACAGGGTCTTAAGGGCTTGAGATACTCAGTCTGACCTTGGCAAATCTATGCAACCATTAGTCTTCAATTGATTGATACAATCATTTGAGACTGATGGTTTTTTTGTAAGGAGGGCTTCCATATGGGAGGACAGTCAGCAATTATATACATCGATGGTAGTTACAATCATGCTACGAATATCATAGGATGCGCAATTCTTCTGTCTTACAGAACAGAGAAGAAACCGCAACGCATTGTATTTAGAAAGCAACTTAAATCACAGGGTAAATATGGATCAAACATTGCAGAATTGACTGCTGCCAAAACAGCAATAAAAGCCGCTATCTCACAAGGGATAAAACAGGTAAACATCCATCATGATTGGATTGGCATAGAATATTTCTCACACAAAGCTAATATCAAAGGTAGGCACAAAGAATGTTCTGAATTTTCAAGATATGCACAATATATTGAGAATGCTAGAGAATCAATTGATATAAAGTTTGTTAAAGTCAAAGCACATTCAAGTGATTCTATAAACAACCTGGTTGATAAGATGGCTAGATCAGGAGCGGTGATTTGATTTTGCTTTAGTATAGTCACGTATAAAGTCACAAACACAAATTATCAATGAGTTTCGTTTTCAATTGGAGCAGTTATTTTCTTACCCAAGAAAGCGCAAATTTATTTGATTTGTATAGTCACTGTATAGTCACGGCATGAAAAAAGCCCTGATTTAGGGCTTAAAATGCACATGGAGCAGGTGAGGGGAATTGAACCCCCGTATCAACCTTGGCAAGGTCGTGTTCTACCATTGAACTACACCTGCAATAAAATGGCGGTCCAGACGGGGATCGAACCCGCGATCTCCTCCGTGACAGGGAGGCATGTTAACCACTACACCACTGGACCGTGTTATAAGAAAGATGGCGGAGATGGAGGGATTTGAACCCTCGCGCCAGTTTCCCGACCTATACCCTTAGCAGGGGCACCTCTTCAGCCTCTTGAGTACATCTCCATACACTTGCTGACCAACTTAGCGCTTTTTTATGTTATCATACGCACCGATTTTGTGCAAGTATTTTTAAGCATTTTATAAAAAAACAGGCCTGAAAATTCAGGCCTATTCTACCGTATAACCCGCCTCACGGATCGCTGTCTTAGCAATGTGCACAATATCATTGCGACCCTCGACAATAACCGCCTTACGCTCCAAATTGATCTCAAAATCAACCCTTGTTTCACTGAGTGCTTCCGTGATCCTGCGGACACAGTGCTCACAGTTCATATCCTTGACAAATATAATGTGTTTCATCAGACGTCTCCTTCCGGCCTACTCAAAAGCCATTTCCAAAGCAATCTGCATCATCTTGGTAAACGAATTCTGACGTTCCTGAGCCGTCGTTACCTCATGAGTAACCAAAGAATCCGAAATCGTAACTAAACAAGCCGCATGCTTACCGAGTTTCTTCGCATTGGCAAACAAAGCAAATGACTCCATTTCCACCGCTACCGAACCGGTTTCTCTGAAAATATCCTCAAAAGACACACCGGAATCACGATAGAAAACATCACTCGAATGAATCCTTCCCAAAGTAAACGGAATATCCAGACGCTTGGCCGCAGAAATCAGGCTTGCATTCAGCTTGACCGAAGGTAACATGACATCTTCTTTATAACCAAAAGCCGTTAACGCAAAACTTGACTCACTCCAAGCACTGTCCGCCAAGACGACATCATACAGATTAACATCTTTGCTGTAAGAACCAGCCGAACCGATTCGGATAATATTTTCAACCCCGTAAAACGCAAACAGCTCATATGAATAAATACCGATGCTCGGCATACCCATGCCAGAACCCATGACTGAAATCTTATGCCCCTTATAGGTTCCCGTGTACCCAAACATATTACGGACATCATTAAACATCTCAACATTTTCTAAAAAGGTCTCAGCGATGAATTTCGCCCGCAACGGATCCCCCGGCATTAAAACTGTCTTAGCAATCTGTCCCTCTAAAGCCCTATTGTGTGGTGTAGCCATAAAAATCTCCTTTTCTTACACATCAATTATAACAAAATTCAACTATAAACCCAACAAAGACACTGCCAAATTGAAATAGATGATCAGAGCGACCGCATCGACCATCGTTGTGATCAGAGGTGCCGCCATAGCCGCCGGATCCTGCCTGAAAAACATCGCCAATAACGGCAGAACCCCACCGACCAGTTTCGAAATGACCACCGTTAACATTAACGTAAGCGAGATGACCAAATCAACCATGACACTTGATTCCGGAGAAAATATAATTAACCGCAGCCAATTGATACCAAACAATACCAATCCGCTCAACAAAGCTACCTGAACTTCCTTCCAAATAACCTTCCAATAATCGGACATCGACAGTTCACCGACCGCAATTCCGCGAATGACCATCGTCGAAGCCTGCGACCCGGCATTACCCGCCGTAGACATAATCAAAGGAATCGACGCTGCCAAAGCCGGAATCAAAAGCAATGCATCCTCATATCCTGAAATGATATTGCCCGTAAATGTCGCAGACACCATCAAAACCAACAGCCAGGTAATCCGACTCTTGGTCATCTGAGCAACCGATGTCTTCAAATAAGAACCCTCAATCGGAATGATCGCCGCCATCTTCTGAATATCTTCCGTAACTTCCTCTTCTAAAACGTCAATGATATCATCGACAGTAATGATTCCAATCAAACGATTCTCATCATTCACAACCGGAACCACCGTAATATCATAACGTTTGATTACATGAGCGACAGATTCCTGATCATCATGCGTGCGTACTGAAATGACATCGGTATCCATCAGATCTTCAATGATGTTATCCGTCTCAGCCAATAATATATCCCGCAACCGAACGGTTCCAACCAACTCCCGCTGATCCGAAATGACATAACTTACACTGATCGTTTCCGCCGATCTTCCTTGTTGTTTGATTTTGCGAATGGCACGAGCCACCGTATCCCTAGACTCCAACTCCACAAAATCCGTCGACATGATCGAACCGGCAGAGTAATCCGGATAACTCAACAGCAAATTTATTTCTGCTCTTTGCTCGGCACTGGCCGCATTTAAGACCTGCTTAACGATATTCGCCGGCATCTCTTCCAAAAAATCGACAATATCATCTGTATACAGATTATCCAGCATGGCCGTGATTTCCACAGATGTAAATGACTGGATGATTTCCTGTTTTTTCTCATAAGTCAGATAAGTAAAAATCTGCGAGGTAATATCCTTCTTCAACGTCTTAAACAGAAACAAAATTTCCTTCAGCTCTAAAGACTCCACGATTTCAGCCAAGTCAATCAGATTGTATTCATCAAAAATCACACGCAAATTTCTTACCTGACGCAAATCGATTAAGTCCTTCAGTTGTTGGGAAGTAATATCCATTAATTCAACCATGACACACCTCCTCTACCCTAAAACCGTTATGGCAATTGAAAAATAAACAAGCAAAGACACCGCGTCTACCAGAGTCGTAATGACAGGACCGGACATCGAAGCAGGATCGATTTTCAATATTAAAGCAAACAAAGGCAACAGACCGCCAATCAGATTTGCCAAGGTAATCGTAAGCAAAACTGTAAAAGAAACCAGTAAAGCAACTGCTATACCGACATTGGGCATAAATATAACAATGCGCAAGGTATTGATTACAAACAAAATCAACCCTGTAATCAGTGATGCGCGCAACTCCTTAAACAATACCGCCAGAAAGTCCTTAATGGACAAATCATCGACAACGATTCCACGGATGACCATGGCACTGGCCTGCGAGCCGGCATTACCCGCAGTATCCATCAGCATCGGAATAAAGTTCACCAACGAAGGCACAATAAGCAAAATCGCAGAGTTTCCGGCAATAATCATCCCGGTCAGTGTCGCCGGAATCATCAAAATCAATAGCCATGGAATCCTGCTCTTAAAAATTTCCCAGACATTCGACTCAAGATAAGAACCTTCAACCGGACGGATACCAGCCATCAAGTGAATATCCTCTGTAGCTTCCTCTTCCAAAACGTCAATAACGTCATCGACCGTAATGATACCCATCAGTTTGAACTGACTGTTAACAACGGCTACGACCGAAATATCATACTTCTGAAAGACGAAACCGACTTCTTCCTGGTCATCATTAGTCAGTACGGCCACAATGTCCGTATCCATGATGTCCTTTATTTCCGCATCATCCGCCGCAAACAGAATTTCTCTCAGCGATACCGTTCCTAACAGCGTATTGCTCTTATTAATCACAAAACATGTATTGATCGTTTCAGCGGTTTTCCCCTGATTTCGAATCTGCTCCATCGCTTCTTCAACCGTATGATGTTCAAACAGCTCGACATAATCCGTCGTCATGATCGAACCTGCAGAATTCGGCGCATAACTCAGAAGTTGATTGATTTCCGCCCGTTGCTCTAAAGTTGCATTATGAAGAACTTTCTTAACGATACTCTCCGGCATTTCTTCCAAAAAATCAACGACATCATCCAGATACAAATTATCAAGAATGCTTTTAATTTCCGGACCGGTAAGCGTCTTGATCAGCTCTTCCTGCTTATCAATCGAAAGATATGAGAATAAATCAGCAGTGATATCTTTCTTCACTGTTTTAAAGATGAAAAGAACCTCACTTAAGGTACATTGTTCAGCCATATCTGCCAAGTCAACGATGTTGATTTCTTCAAAGATCTCACGCAGCTTCTTTACTTGCTTCTTCGCAATGATCTCCTGCAACATCTCTAATGTCAATTGATCCCAATTTTCCATCATGCACCTCCTTGCTCACATAACCATTTTAAACCTTTAGCCAGGATTGCACAACAAAAAAACGATGTCACCATCGTTTCTATTTTGCGCCTTTCGAGCCTCTTTTTTCAAAGTTTGCCAACAGATTGGTCTGATAAGAAAACACCATTTTCTCACGGCTTCTTTGCCGGTCGATCGCCTGCTCGACCAGCACATCCATCAAAGCCGTAAAGTCCAGTCCGTCATGCTGCCAAAGATAGAAAGACAGAGAACCGGGAATCGTATTGATCTCATTGACATAGGGCGTCATCGTATCCGTATCGATCAGAAAATCGATCCGCGACACTCCGCTAGCCCCCAAAACTTCAAAGGTGCGTACGGCCAAATGCTTAATTTTATCCGTCAGTTCATTACCGATATCCGCCGGAATCTGACGGTTGGTCGATGCCATCCCCTTTGAACTTCCGCCTTTAGATCCGCCTTGATATTTATTCTCATAAGATAAAATTTCATCTGTCTTTAAAACTTCCTCAATCGACGATGCCTTGATATCCAAGCCGACTCCAAGCACCGAACAGTTCACTTCACGGATACTCTCAAGTTTGCGCTCCACCAGGATTTTCCGATCATACATCGAAGCAAACTCGATAGCTTCAAAAAGCTCATTTTCATTATTTGCCGTCTTTATCCCGATCGAAGAACCCAGACACGCCGGCTTAACAATCAAAGGATAACCGATTTCCTTCGCTTTAGTAACGATCGCCTGCTTGCTGTTATTGACATGTCCGCCATAAAACCAAAACCACGGAACAACCGGTAATTTCGAATTCTCCAACACATGCTTCATAATGATCTTATCCTGACCGACTCCTGCCGCAATCACATCACATCCGGCATACGGTACACCCAGCATCTCCAAATACCCCTGCACCGTACCATCCTCGGCATGAGTTCCGTGAACAACCGGAATCACTACATCGATCACGGTCGACCGATTCGAAAACAGTTGTTTTTTAATCGGCATCATGACCACCTGGTTTTCCTGACGGACCAACGAAACCGGCATCAATTGCTTAACCAGTTTATTCATATCTTTATATTGCTTGATATCCCGCAATAACACAGAAGTGTAAAGCACGTGAGATTTAGAGATATACAAAGGAACGACTTCATATCGGGTCTTATCCAAAGCTTCCATTGCCTGCACCGCAGAAATAATGCTTACCTCATGTTCGACGGACTCCCCGCCAAATAATACGCCTACCGTGATTTTCATTTGCTTACCTCCTAATCAAACGTGACATCACCGCCATGCAAAGCCACCTGCAATGCACGACTGATCTCCGTGATCGTTGTCTTCTTCGATAACTCCGGTAACTGCCCGATATCAAAGAATGCTACATCTGTCGTCTCATGATTATGTTTAGCCACACCGTTTACGATATGCCCGACAAAGTAGTGAACATACTCCGAAACAAGTGTCGGATAGTTTTTATACTTCTCCCGCTGAAAAACCCCGACCAAACGATCGACCTCAATGTCAAATCCCGCCTCTTGCTTCACTTCCTTGACGGCATTTTCCCTGATCGACTCAAAGACATCACACCAACCACCGGGCACAGCCCATTTGTCCTCAGATTTTTCTTTGACCAACAACAAACGCCCTTGGTTATCAAACAATAACACCCGGACGGAGACATTCGGCGTCGGATAAAGGTCGCGCTCATATAAGTTTTTATGAATCGGTTCAATCGGCAAGGTATTGAGCATCTCCCGGCTGATTCTCTGTAACTCTTCATAATTCTCCAAAGCATACTCGTCTTTCGAAAACTTCAAGCCGATTTTGCTTATGCTCATCACCTTAACGGCAAATTGCTCCCAGTTCATATATGCGCCTTCTTTCTGTAACATTATACCTCAAAGCCCTCACAATGAAAACAAAAAAAGCCTGTGCATCAGCGACTGAATGCATCAGGCAAATCGTTTTCGATTAACACCGTGTCCTCTTTGGTGGCATTGATGGTCAGCCAGCCAAAGGCTTCCTTTACCGAAGCAAATATATGCACGTGATCCATGTCAAATCCGGATTCCTTTAACCCTTCCGCAATCGGCTGGGTCTGAGTCTTTCCGATCAGCAATACCTCATCTGCCTTCCCTTTCATCATCGCACCGAAAGCACGATTGTAATCATCCTGCTTCTCGCCCAACTCGATCATCCCCGGAGTAATGATGATTCTTTTACCGGGCATCAGTGATAAGATATCCAATGAATTCTTCGAACTGACCGGATTAGAATTGAAAGCATTGTCAATCACCGTCAGACCGTTTATCTTTTTTACTTCCAGACGATGCTCCACCTGACGGGTCGAAGCCACAGCCCGCTGCAACCTCTCCCAATCAATGCCCAAATGCTTGCCCAACGCAATCGCAGCCAAGATATTCAAAACACTGTGCTCTCCAAGCATTTTCGTTTCAAACGGGATTGTGACCTGTTCCCGGGTAACCACCTCAAAAGCGGTCCCTTTGGGAGAATATCGGATATTGACCGCCCTAAAATCCACATCTTCACTTTCGATACCATACCACAGAATCTGACACTTGTTTTTGATCCGATAATTTCGGATATGTTCATTATCACGATTCAACACCCCAACCCCGGAAATCGGCAGATTCTCAATCATCTTCATTTTTTCAAGAATAATATTGTCCAATGTCTTAAAGGTATTCAAATGCTGAGGACCGATGGAGGTGACGATACCAAACTGCGGCCTGACAAATTTCGTAAGCATATCGATATCACCGACTTTGTCCGCACCCATCTCACAGATAAACACTTGATGGATCGGTTTTAACATCGTCCGGATAGTAATAGTGATTCCCATTGGCGTATTGTAAGATGCCGGAGTCATCAGTGAGTAAAACTGATGAGTCAAAATCTCATTAAGAATATTTTTACTTGACGTTTTACCATAACTTCCTGTAATCCCGATTTTGATCAGATTGCTGCGCTTCTTTAATATGCGCTTAGCCAGAAACATATAATAACTCTTGACGATATTCTCAATCGGCTCCGTGATGACGGCCATGACCATGACCAATACCCACGGAAGCCAGTAGAATACAGGAACCATCACCAGCCAGCCGCGCATCGGCAACCAAATCATCAAAGGCCACACGATCAAAGCAAACAGCAGAAACATGATGATGATCTGACGCTGTACCCGATGGGTCATATGCAAAGGTTTGATATATTCTTTACGCTTTTCGATCTTCCAAAGCAAAAGTGCATACAATGAAACGATAATGATCAATGCAATCCATGCATACATCTCTTGTTCAATAAATAAAAGCAAAAATAGCGGAGAGAGAAAAAACAAATAAAGTGCAAGTTTTGAACCGAAATCCGTGATCGTCTTACTTAACCACGGAATATAACGCGGCAGTTCATATCGGTTTTGCTGAAACATATGCAGTGCATGTTTTGCAGGCATCCAAACATAGAGCAGCAACGCCAGTAAAAATATACCCTGAGCTATCTGGATAAGTGTGATCCTCATCGTGCTGCCTCCTTCTCATCTGCCAGAAACACATCGCAAATTTTATTGAAACGAGCGATCTGATTCCAATAGGCATAATGATCTTCACCTTCAAATACGACCAGCCCGGCATCCGGTATTTTCTTTTCCATCAGTTTTCCCATCCAGAGCGGCGTGGAATCATCCTTGTCGCCCCACACCAACAATGTCGGACAGTGAATGTCACTCAGCAGCTTCGTCAGATCTTCATTGACAATTCTGACAAAAGACTGTCGCATGACACCGCTGATCGCCCGATAATCCGAACTGCCGAAAAACCGGCGCATAGATTCCTGATGTTTGCTCAATCCCGGTAATTTGAAAACTGTTTTAGCTATTTTATATGTCCGCACCTTAATATGATATCCCAATGTCCGCTTCGGCTTAATTCCGGCGGCACCTGTCAAGACCAATTTTTGCGTCGGAAAACGGGAAGCATAAATAATTGCTAACCTTGCGCCAAACGAGTGCGCGATCAAAATTGGATTTTCGATATTTAGTGCATCAAAAAAGTCTTTCAGAAAATCCGTATACTCATAGACACCCCACGGTTTCAGCGGTGCATCACTGGATCCGAAGCCAGGCAAATCAATATTGATTACTCTGAAATCTTTGTCAAAATTCTGAGCGATGGGTTCCATCATAGATCCGTTTTGTCCCCATCCATGTAAAAGCACAACACACCGACCGGTGTGATGATTGTCGTTATAGTGAATCGTAAGTTCATTGATACATATCTGCGGCATAACTTCCTCCATACGTTTATATTATAATGGAAAAAATCTTTTTTGCACGAATTAGTTTGATTTGTGATTAAAGATGGTAGTGTCAAGAATTTTGTGTAAACGTTAGGTAAGCCCAATCCGGCCTTTGATTACTAAATTAATCCGAAAACATGGCCATCAAATCCGAAGCAACCAGTCCAAAGCCCTTGT
>JAVBWK010000037.1:0-21346 GCA_036677505.1 Erysipelotrichaceae bacterium | reverse complement strand
AACTCTTCGATCTCATCTCTGTTTCATCACCTCTGCCGCTTGTTTTCCCAAAGAAAAACGGAGTTAGAAATTCATATGAATTTTTAACCCCGTATTTGTCTACAGTCTGAAAGATGGTCAGACGACCATCTTTTTTTATGCTTTTCCGCTTTCCGGTATGTAAGTAACTAAACAGGTCATTCCTGCTTCGAGTCTGATTTCTTTGCAATTGCTCAAAGCAATGAAATGATCACCGGCTTTAACCGGCCGATCATTGATTATTCCATCCGTAAGACAGCCGACGATCATAAATGATTGATTCTGAGGCATGACGGTCGTAACATCGATTTCCCAACGCTCTACGATAAAATGTGATTTACGAATGTGAACCGTATGTTTCATCGTATTGGTAATGATCCTTTGCGGGATTGCCTCTCTGCGGAAATCCGGAACTTTGATCACATCCCTGGCTCTGTCTAAGTGTAGCGGACGTTTGACCCCTTGACTGTCCGCGCGATCATAGTCATATATCCGAAATGAAACATCAGAATTCTGCTCGACTTCATATACCAGTGTATGAGCTCCGATTCCATGTACGGTCCCTCCGGGTAGCCAGTAAAACTGTCCGGGACGAATCGGAAACCGCCTGAGCCAATCCGCCTGAGCCGGATGATTAAGCGCATACTCAAGTTCTTCTTGATTCTGACATTTATGTCCGACAATGATTTCAGCCCCAGGCTCACAATCAAGAATACACCAGGCTTCCGCCTTACCATTAGGTAATCCCATAGCTTTCGCATAATCATCATTGGGATGGACCTGAATGCTCAAATCACGATTGGCATCAATGATTTTAACTAAAAGAGGAAACTCCTCCTTCGGACACTGGCCAAATAAGTCTCGACGCTTTGCATAAAGTTCGGATAAACTGTATCCGCCAAATTCATCATCTTCAATCAGGCAGTCACCCGCCGCATGAGCAGCCACTGCCCAACATTCCCCCGTCTGATCCGAAGGAATATCAAATCCAAACTGAGATTTAAGTCGGGTACCACCCCACGGTTTTTCTCGAAAGACCGGAACGATTTTAATAAAATTGCTCATAATCTGCTCTCCTTAAGTATATTTTAACAGATTTTAAACAAAGTTGACGATATTGATACTAATTGTCGAACAAGTTGCATTGACAACTATTTTTCAATTGATTAAAATACTGTGGTACTCTGGAGGTGGAAATGGAACCTGTATCAATGATGATGATTGCATTTGGCTTATCCATGGATGCCTTCGCTGTTGCCTGTATCAACGGATTGTGCACCGCCGAGAAGAAATACCCCTATGCACTGAAAGTCGGTTTATATTTCGGATTCTTTCAGGGAGCTATGACGTTGATCGGTTATATCAGTGCCATCTTCTTCAAATCATATATCACTAAGGTCGACCATTGGGTCGCATTTATCCTGCTGGCCGGCATCGGCGTCCATATGATATGGCAAGCGTATCATCAAAAGGAAATCAGCTGTGATATCCGTAATGTCGATTCACATCGAGCCCTTCTGACATTTTCTATAGCCACCAGCATCGATGCGTTGGCGATTGGCGTAAGTCTTGCTATCTTGAATGTCAATATTCCCATCGTTTCAGCCGTAATAGCATTCACCACCTTCTGTCTGTCATTCTTCGGTGTGATCATCGGAAAACGGTTCGGACAACATTTGGGAAATAAAACGGATTACATCGGCGGATTTACTTTGATCCTCATCGGACTGAAGATTCTTATGGAACACATCGCTTGATGTGTTTTTTTATGACTAAACTCCATAAAAAAAGGTCCATACGGACCTAACTGACATTTCGGATTTTGGCTCGGGCTTCCTCAACCATGTAGTGATGGAACATATACATAAACAGTTTCATGTCAATTTGCATATAGTTCAACATAATATAAATGAGTTCGTCACGACTGAATGTAGCCAGATATCCCGATACATCAAAGTTCTTCAGCCGTTGAAAATCAGCATGACTCCAACCTTCGGGAACCGGTTGTTCCGGTGTTTTCTCTTCCATGACTTCCGCATTTTCTAATGTCTCAATATTCAAACTGCCTTGTTTGTCAAGAACATCCAGAAAGCTGGCAACCTGATGCTTGCAAAAACCGGCTGCGGAGTATGGACAGTCACACGAACTGAAAACGATCATATTATCCTCGCCAAGATTGACAACGACTTTATAATTATTCTGTTGACCGGCCACATCATAATAAAAGGTTTTGTCAGACTGTTTATCAAGTTTCACCCGGCCTTGCTGAAAATAGTGGATTCCTCGAAATAGAACCAATTTACGCGTATTTTTCGTAAACTCATTGAGCTTGAGTTTCATACATCCACCTCCTGAATTAATTATAACTCAAAAAGCCTGAGGTGTCTTTTCACACACAAAAAAAGGATGTGCCAAGTTCATTGGACATCGTAACTATACTTATATACAATTGATTGCTTCAGCTGTTTTTCTGTACGGGAGGTTTGACTCAAAACCTACACAAAAATCTGCTTACTTCTTTCGCTTTAGTTAATATTTTGCACCTAAACAGCGAAACAAAAGAATCATTTTACTCTGGATATCTTGGTAAATCACATTAATTATGTCAGTAAATATTTCATTGTATAACATACCTTTGCGAGCATTATGTTCATTACCTAAAGAGCGAACATTAAGTTGATGGTTAACTGACTATAAAAGCTTACGGAAATATAACCTTGGAGTGAGTCGTTAATCTAACGCATTTTCTTGATTCTTCGATTCAATTGACTGAATCTGACCGACTGAATGATGATCAACACCAGCAGAATGATAAATATAGTAAAGACAAACAGTAATGCGATACCGGGATTGATTGATTCAATGCTCTTCAGTATTTCAACTGTGACATACAATTAGCCCGGTAAAATAACGAATATTAAAATGATAACTGAAAGTAGAACGAGCCACATTCTTCTTTGGAGGTCTTCAATCGGTATTGCTTTATGGCTTTCAATATAAATTGCGTCTTTTTGCTGCTGCTTCTCTTTCCAATATAAACGAAAGCTTCGAACAACAATCAACAATAAAGTTCCTGCGACTAAACCTCCGAAGTATTCCCATCTTCCTTGAATTATCGGTTCAATAAAGTCCCAAATATCTGCCATATGAGATACCTCCTTCAAGCAGATTATATACCCGTTACCGTCTGTAAGCAATTCGGATTTCAACTGAATGATATGCAATCTTCTATATATCTTAATATACCGTTAAACTGTCAGATTTTATGAATGTGATAGGTTTTGTGCAGAAATCAAATAATCACTTTCTCAGATTGTTAAGATCAGCATCACAAGTCTGACTGTTATCTTTTTTGTGGATTGAAACATTCAAATATGTGTACAAAAAAAGGATGAGCCATGCTCATCCGACTGATTTACTTAACTTCGATACGATTTACTACTTCGTTTGCTTCTTTTATGGGCAGTTCGACTTTGAGAACCCCTTCATTAAACTGAGCTCCGATCATCGAAGTGTCGATTCCGTTAAAACGGATTTGACGCATAAACGAATTGCACTTACGACTGCGATAGTAGTATTTCTTGTTTTCGCTGACTTCTTCTTCCTTGTGATCCGCTTTTATCGTCAGAACATCGTTATTGAACTGAATATCGATTTCCTCGCGTTTGAATCCGGGCAGATCGACTTCAACTACATACTTGTTATTCTCCTGGTATACATCAATCTGACTGCCGTAATTCACTCTCGGAAAGAAGAAATCATCATTAAAGAAATCATCGATCAGCGTATTGGGTGTGCGCTTGGCAATATTGTATCTCATTTTCATTCCTCCTTATCTGGCACTCGCCAAGGTAGAGTGCCAATCTACGATTTTATTATATCACTATTATTAGCACTGTCAAGTAAAGAGTGCTAATTTCTAAGCAAAAAAAGATAAACTTTCGTTTATCTACGGCAATTCTCTTTACACAATTGTAAGTCGCTGATCGTAAAGGCAATACATCCGGCTTTGGTTCCTTCATCGATATCTTCCTTAGAACGCAACAAGCCGCCACCAATCAATGGCATATTCAATTTTTCCTTCACATAAGGAATTGCTTTGTAAGCAACCGCCGGCATGACCTCAACCGCATCCGGCTGGCTTTTGATCAGCATCTCGATTCCGCGTTCAACCGAACGGCCATCGATCAGAAACATTCGCTGTATCGCCAGCTTTCGATTCCGCTTCGCAATCTCAATAATCTTTGGTTTTGAAGAAATGATTCCGTCAACCCGTAGTTTCTGACAAAGAAACTCTGTCCCATATTCATCATTGGCAACACCATTGATCATTTCGATATGCACCAATGCTTTCCGTTCATTGCGATGTAGCATCGATATCATATCGCTGAGCATGGAAATATGAATATCTTGCAAAAGACACCACGTCAAATCCGAAGCTAAAAACTGCTCCAGCTTTTTCATAGTTGCTACTACCGGAATACAGCGTTGACGCGCAATTTCCTCGATCATGACGAACACTTCCTTTGTTTGATTACACATACATCATATCAGAAAAAACTTAAATTTGCATGATTTGTCAGTTTCATTCATGGATTTCTTCATAAATCTCCGGCAACTCATGAACGGTTATAATGCCCAATGGCAAATGATCACGTTTTGCCTGCTTGGTGATTAAAATGACGTGAAGTTTATTTCCTTTTCCCATCGCCTGTTCAAAAAGATCGACTACCTGAATCAGCGAATGTTCGGGGCTGATAAAAGCGACTCTCTGAACATCCTTACCAAAAGGCAATACATCTTCAATGTTGATCTCTTTTAAATCTCCTTGATTGAGTACCTGATAGCGAAGCATAGTATCCGTCGTCAGCATACCGACAAACCGGTAACTCCGGTCATACACCGGTAATTGGGAATATGATTTTGATACCATTCGCTGCGCAATATCCCATACCTTCTCATCTGAGAAGCAGACATCCACTTTACACAAGTATTTCTCTTTGACTAGTGTAGGCTGCGTAAGCAGTTGTGCGATGTGTTCAAACTGCTCCACGACTTTTTCATGAGGTTCCGCAATCACTTCACCATCAATCCGCTCATGGATGATCGCATTTCGTAAATCCGCAAACTCTTCTAATACCCGACGGTATCGCTTAAAAAAAGGATCATGTCCTGCCAATCGACGGACCCGCTCTGAAAAACCGATCCTGCGATCGATCGTCATCCTACGTTCCATCTCGATCTCAATTTTGTTATATGCCTCAATAAACCGTGTCGAATTTTTTACCATGGCAGTCCCTCCCAGCGGCGCAGTGCATCTTTGTCAGCAATTTGAGTGATCATTAATTTGACCAATTTCTCAAGTGATGAGTTTAGCGAGTAATCCGCAGGTGCCATATACTCCACACGACCATCCAGTACCAGCTGTTGTGCCATCATTTTGCTCTTATCATCCGCCGGATTGAATACGGCCAAAGCAAAACCTCCGGCCTCAGTCACCAGTTTCATGCTTGGAACATCCGTAAGACCATCCCCAAAGTAGATCATATGATCTAAACCGACCGGCCGCAGATTACTTGCCAGCGGGCGGTTGAGTGAAACATCATCCGTTACATCCCGGACACCTTTATTGATCCGAAACAAAAACTGGGTCTTGGTTGTGTAGTTGATGGCCATTGCCGGCCATAAAGCCACACCGTCTTCATCATATACGAAATCACAAGCGTAAATCTGTGAGAAATTCGAGGCAATCGGAGTTGCTTCGATCATCGGTTTTAATCCGGATGATACGATAATATGTTCGATATCCAACCCTTGCGACTTACCGAATGCGCTGATCCGCTCAAACCAGCCCAACACACCTTCGAACAGCTCGATTTTCTTTCCATATTCAGCGAAATGCTCTTTCTTAATCGTGATACCACGCTTTTTCGATTCCTGAACCATCAGGTACATGTACGTTAGAATGCGGTCCATGGTGTGCTTTTTGGCCGTCTCATCGACCAGTCCCCAAAACTGCGATGGATCAAAAATACCCAACGACTCAATAAAACCATACTCTTGCATATCCTTTGGAGACAGTGTTTTATCAAAATCATACACAAACACCACTTTTGTCATCAGTCATCCGCCCTCATTTCACTTTTTTACAAATATCATCCACCATGGCTAAAGTTACATGATGAATCAACTGATTATCGACCAAAACATTGATACCTTCTCGACAATGACCGAAACATTTCTGCGTCTTTAAGAAGACCTTACCATCCTGCGATATCTGATTGACCTCGATACCCAAGGATTGGCTGATAGCATTTAATACTTTGGGCGATCCGCGTCCTTTGCATCGGTCTCCGACACATACTTTTACGATATGAGTAACGGATTCTCCTTGCAAAGACGGAAATCTCATAATCAGCGCTTTAATTACCTTCATGTCGAAACCGCATATGTCACTGGCATCCAACTGGGCAAAAACCGGAACCAAACCGAAAATATCCTGGGTCTGCTTCAGAAAATAAACCAATGCTTCTTGACTTTGGCGGTCCATTCGGTCCGAAGTATATTCTTTTAACGCAAGATACCGTGGTTCTTGCGGGTTCAAATCAATTCTGCTCATACGTCCCTCATCATCCGTGTTCTTCATCAATCCAGTGCCGCTGGTCGCTGCTTAGCAGTTCTTCTGCCTGTATCGGTCCGTTTTGACCGGCGATATACGGAAATACTGCCAGCTTTTCCAAACGAATACGCTCTATCAGAAGATCGATAAACCGCCAGCTGGACAACACCTGATCCCAACTGGTAAACAGTGATTTATCCTTTTTAAAAGCAGCTTCAATCAGACGTTCATATGCTTCCGGCGTATTGATCCGGTTTTCATATACACAGCTTTGACAGAAATCCATGAAAACCGGAACAACTTCCTGTGTGGTTCCAGGTTTCTTGGCATTGAAACGCAGATAAATGCCTTCATCCGGATAAATCTTGATAATAAGTAAGTTAGGCAAGACTCCCTGAGGTGCTTTAAACTGAATCGCTACTTCCGTAGCCCGCTTTTGTGTTCGCTTGCCGGTGCGGATATAAATCGGCACTCCGGCCAATCGCGGCGTATTCACAAACAGTTTCAACGCCACAAAAGTTTCAGTTTCTGAATCCGGGCGGATATTATCTTCGTCCAGATAACCTTTGACCTGCGAATCGCCGATAAACCCCGACGTGTACTGCCCAAGGACCAAGTGATCTCTCAGTTTTCCCGGTTGTATCCCATTTAAAGCGTCCAGCACCTTGACCTGTTCTGACTGAATAGCATGAGCACTGTTAGATCCTGGCTTTTCCATTCCGACGATCGACAAAATCTGAAACAAATGGTTCTGTACCATATCTTTGAGCGCACCGGTATGATCGTAATACGCTCCGCGATTTTCCACACCGACAGTTTCCAATGCGGAAATCTGAATATGATCGATCTGATGATTGTTCCAGATCCCTTCAAACAGTGCATTATTAAAACGCACCGACATGATATTCTGAATCATTTCTTTACCTAAGTAATGATCGATGCGATAGATCGACTCATCGTCAAATGCCTGACACATTTGCTGATGAAGGATTTGAGCTGATGAAATGTCGACACCAAACGGCTTTTCGATCATGACCTGATGAGAATGTATCGGATCCAAGATACCCGCCTTTTTCAGACTGAAAGCAATCGGCGCAAAAAACTGCGGAGCTACCGCCAGATAGTATAAGCGTTGCTGTACCCCGCCCCAAGAATCAACAGTATCCTTGATCCGCGAATAATCCTCTTCTTTAGTAAAGTCTGCAACTAGATAGTGCAGATGATTGCTCAGCCGCTCAAAAACCTCATCACGGAAGTTGGTGCGCGTGAACTTCTTCAGCCACGGCCGGATGATTTCTGTATATGATTCCGTCGTATACTCCTTACGGCCGATGATCAGAATCTCAAAATCCTGAGGCATTTTAAACAGTGAGAACAGATTATAAAATGCGGGAAGCAGTTTTCGATAAGTCAAGTCCCCAGTCCCGCCGAATATCGTAAACACCGTTTTGATCTGTTTACCATTGTTCATGGAAAACACCTTCTTCATCGATTCGTTCAAAGGTATGAGCTCCGAAGAAATCACGCTGAGCCTGAATGAGGTTTGCCGGTAACCTTTGAGATGTAAATGCATCAAAGTAACTCAATGCATTGGCAAATCCGCTGACCGGAACTCCGTTTTCGATGGCCAAGATTACGACTTTACGCAAATCTGCTTGATAATTCTTCAACGTCGCTACAAATTCCGGTGCCAGCAGCAGATGCTTCAATTGCGGATTTTCCTGATAAGCTTGGGCAATCTTATTGAGAAACGCTGCCCGAATGATGCAACCGCCGCGCCATCCCTTAGCGATCGTTGCAAAATCCAGATTCCAGCCATTCTCTTTTGCGGCTGACGTCAAAAGTGCAAATCCTTGGGCATAGGCAATCAGTTTGCTGGCATACAGTGCCCGACGGACTGATTCAACGATATCTTGTGAGGGAATGCTTTGTTGCGGCTTGACATCTTCGTAAATCGCCGAAGCAATAACTCTGGTGGACTTGATTTCTGAAATAAAACGGGCAAACACTGCAGACGTCAATACGGATGTGTCCACATTTAAATCCAAAGATTCCTGTGCAGTCCACTTGCCGGTCCCTTTCTGACGTGCGACATCCAAAATCACATCGACCATCGGTAAACCTGTCTTTTCATCGTTCTTCTTCAATATTTTTGAAGTGATCTCAATCAGATAGCTATCCAGTTCCCCTTGATTAAACTTCTCAAAAATCTGTTGAAGTTCGGCTGAATCTTTCCCACCAACCACCTTCAGCAGATGATAAGCTTCGGCGATCAATTCCATATCGCCATATTCGATTCCGTTATGAACCATCTTGACATAATGACCGCTGCCATCCTGTCCGATATAAAAACAGCAGGGTTCACCATACGCTTTGGCCGCAATCGAAGTCAGGATTCCTTCAACCTCAAGATAAGCTTTCTTATCTCCTGAGGGCATGATGGCCGGACCAAAACGGGCCCCCTCTTCACCACCGGATACCCCAACTCCTAAATAGTTCAGTTGTAAAGACGAGAGCCATTGATAGCGGCGAATCGTATCTTTATAATAGGAGTTCCCCCCGTCCATAATGATATCCCCAGGTTGCAGATAAGGGATTAGTGACTCAATCAACTTATCGACTGGTGCACCGGCCTGTACCATGATAATGATTTTTCTCGGTACGGACAATGAGAGGACAAACTCCTCGACTGAGCTTGTCAAAACAAGCCCTGCCTTCGGATTTTCTTCAACAACTTCGTGAGAAACCGCCATCGTACGATTGTATATGGAAACCTTAAAGCCATGATCAGCAAGGTTCAATGCCAGATTCTTTCCCATGACCGCCATACCGATGACTCCAATGTGACTGTTCATAATGACACCTCTTTCATTTCTACTATTTTACTCTAAATCCTTAGTTGATAAAAGTTTTAAGCAATAGGTCTGATTCTATTATAACCCAAAAAGAAAATAACCGTATTCACGGTTATTCAATGACTCGCCATTCTAATTCTAAATCGATATCAAAATGATCTTTTACACGTGTTTTGCATTCTGAAATCAATGCAATACAGTCATAACAGGTGGCGTGATCGACATTAACAATAAATCCGGGATGTTTTTCGGATATGCGCGCTCCGCCGATCTGATAGCCCCGCAAGTTGACTTCATCGAATAATTTCCAGACGAAGTAAGTCTCGTTGCCCTTCGTCGGTCTTTTAAATACGCTTCCTGCATTGGGATAATTGCGCGGTTGTTTAAAGTAGCGCTCCTTCTTAAATTCCAGCATGCGTTCGAGGATTTCGCGGTAGTCCCCTTGCGCGATTGATAAACCGGCCCTGGCAATCACGACATTCATTTCATTGAATCTTGAGTGCCGGTATTGAAAGAATCCTTCTTCAGGAAAGATCCGCCTTGATTCTTTAGTATCTAAATCAATGACATCCACCCAACGGACATACTGACTGATCGTCCACTGCCACTGACCGGCATTCATAATCAGGGCCCCACCGGCTGTCCCGGGGATATCCTCACAAAACTCATAGCCGCCTATCTCGTTATCCATCGCAAACCATGCCAGATCATGCAATGTCACGCCGGCATCTACGATCATTTCCGGACCGTTTTTCTCAATATTGTTCATCATGGTCGTAATAATAAACGCATGATCCTCATCATAATACTCTTTAGTAAACAGGACATTAGAGCCATTACCTAAAAATATGCGCTTCTGATGGGCTGATTTCTCAACCGCTTCTGATAAGCCTTCCATATTCAAAGGAAAATAACACACCGCCGCAACACTTTTCAATCGCAAGGTATTATATTTGATCAAGGAGAAATTTTTAAATTCAATAAGATTCATATCATCATCTCTTTCATCTAACTAACTATTTATATCATAACCGTTCACTCTTTTCAAGAACTTAAGAAAAACACGGTCAATATTGACAACTTGTAATATGTAACAAATGTGTCAATATTATGAAAAAAAGGCTTAGAAAGTTACTTTTTGAAAATTTCGGGCTATCGGTTGACACTCGTTTTTAATCGTTTAAAATAGAACTATAGAACAACTGATACCGCTTTCAAGTATCAAATTGTGAAAGGAGAGCCTGAATCCTTTGGGAATCAGGCAAGGTGATTATGAGTAGTCATACGATTGTTTTGGGAGTGATCGGTGCTGATGTACATGCGGTAGGAAACAAGATTTTACACTACGCATATAGTCAGGCCGGTTTTCATGTGGTCAATTTGGGTGTCATGGTTTCGCAGGAAGAGTTTATACAGGCGGCTATCGAATCTGATGCCAAAGCACTGATCGTTTCATCGCTTTATGGACATGGTGAGCTGGACTGCCGCGGTTTGCGTGAAAAATGCATCGAAGCAGGACTTGAAAAAATTAAACTTTATGTCGGTGGAAATTTGGTTGTCGGTAAAACACCGTTTGAAGAAGTCGAGCAGAAGTTTCTGGCTATGGGATTTGATCGCGTTTACCCTCCGGGTTCCGATCCGGCCAAAAGCATTCTTGATTTGCAAAAGGACTTAGGAAACTGACATGCAGCCGATTTTATGTATTGACTTTGGTTCTACCTTTACCAAGGTGACGGCCGTCGATATCGATGAACCTCGCATCCTTGGTCGGACACAGTCATTTACCACGATTCACGATGATATCAATATCGGGCTGCAAAAAGCTATCGATCAATTGGCAGACATCACCGGCATTGTTGATTGGCCAGTGCGTTTGGCGTGTTCAAGTGCGGCAGGCGGGCTGAAGATGATTGCCATCGGGCTGGTCCCGCAACTGACCATGGAAGCAGCCAAGCGGGCAGCACTCAGTGCCGGGGCTAAATTACTGAAAACATACTCATTTGAACTTAATGACCGGGAAATCCGGGAAATCGAGTCACTAAAACCGGATATTCTCCTTTTAACCGGTGGTATTGACGGTGGTAATCAGAAAGTTATTCTTCATAACGCTCACAAGCTTTGTGATCTGAAAATGCGCTGCCCGATCATATATGCCGGAAATAAAACGATTGCCGGTGATGTTGAGGCCATACTTAAAGACGGTCATTGGGATGCGACAATCGCTGAGAATGTCATGCCGATGCTTAATCAGCTCAATATCGATTCTGCGAGAGCCTGTATCCGGAAAGTTTTTCTGGATCACATCATCGTGGCCAAAGGGCTGACGCAGGTGCAACGCTGTATTGATAATATCCTGATGCCCACACCTTCTGCGGTGTTGTTAGCTGCTGAATTACTGTCAAAAGGATATCTCAGTGAACCGGGAGTCGGTGAACTTATTATCGTGGATGTCGGCGGAGCTACGACCGATGTTCACAGTGTTGCTGATGGTGCTCCCAGACAGTCCAACGTCGTCATGCGCGGGTTACAGGAACCCTTTGTCAAGCGTACGGTCGAAGGCGATCTTGGAGCCAGATACAGTTTGCAAGCTTTGGTCGATGGTGTCGGAATCGATGTCGTTGCATCCGTCATTAACACTTCGAAAGAAGTGGTTATGCAGATGCTCAAAGACCTTGCGGCCCATCCGGAAAGTTTTATGGAAGAGCCTGGATTATTGAAAACATTGGACGATGTGGCCGCTGAAATCGCCGTGCGCGAGAGTGTGACGCGTCATGCCGGATATCTGGAAGTTCATTACACTCCTTTCGGTACGATTTATCAGCAGACGGGCAAGGACTTGAGTTTTGTCAGTCATGTCATTGGTACCGGCGGACCGCTGATCCATCATTCCAATATCCGATCAGCTCTTAAAGCTTCTCAGGCAGATCCGAAAAATCCACTGAGTCTGAAACCTAATCATGCACGATTCTATTTGGATCATCAGTATATTTTAGCCGCGATGGGATTGTTATCGCAAAAGTATCCGGCTGCAGCCTTGAAATTAATGAAAGAAACGATCATTGAGGTATAACGATGGATGTACAAAATAAGCGTCTTACAGACGAGCAGTTCAATCAGATCCGACAGGAAGTATTGATGCAGTGGCACACCGGCAAAGACGTAGTGTTAAGCGAAGCCTTTGAGTATCATAAGCGCATGGAGAAATCAAAAAGCTTTTCAGCGTTGCTCAGACATGCCAAGGAAAATCAGTATATTCTGATTCAGCCACGGGCGGGCGTTGCTTTGGTCGATAAGCACATCGAATTGTTACAATATCTTCAAGATAAGGGCACGGCCGACTGTCTGCCGACAACCATTGACAGTTATACCCGTCATAACCGCTATCAGGAGGCTCAGCACGGTATTGAAGAGAGTATTCGTGAAGGACGCTCTTTGCTCAATGGGTTTCCGGCGGTCAACCATGGTGTTGCACAGTGTCGAAAAGTCATTGAATCTGTGAAAGTTCCGGTTCAGGTACGTCACGGGACACCGGATGCACGATTGCTAGCCGAGATTACTTTGGCTGGTGGATACACTTCTTATGAGGGCGGCGGGATTTCGTATAACATACCCTACTCAAAAAATATTTCTTTGGAAAAAACAATTACGGACTGGCAGTATGTCGATCGGCTGATCGGTATTTATGAGGAAAACGGTATCTCGATCAATCGCGAACCTTACGGTCCTTTGACCGGCACATTAGTTCCGCCAAGCATTTCTCATGCAGTGGCAATCGCCGAGAGCCTGCTCGCAGCTGAACAAGGCGTAAAGAACATCACGGTCGGTTATGGTCAGTGCGGCAATCTGATTCAGGATGTCGCAGCCATCCGTACTCTTGAAAAACTCACTGAAGAGTATTTGCATAAATTCGGTTATCTTGATGTGTATATCACCACCGTTTTCCATCAGTGGATGGGCGGTTTCCCGCAGGATGAAGCGAAAGCCTATGGTGTCATTTCGTGGGGTGCCGCAACCGCAGCTTTCGCGGGTGCTACGAAGGTCATTGTCAAATCGCCGCATGAAGCACTTGGTATACCGACTCCTCAAGCCAATGCTCAGGGGCTGCGCACGACCAAGCAGGTAGTTACGATGCTCAAGGATCAGCGGATGCAACCCAATATCGAACTTCAGGCCGAAATGGATATCATCATGGAGGAAACCCGTGCCATCATTGATAAAATGATCGAATTGGGTAATGGTGATATTGCGAAGGGAACGATTGCCGGGTTTGCGGCTGGTGTCATCGATGTCCCCTTTGCACCAAGTAAATTTAATAAAGGTTTGGTGCTGCCTGCAAGAGACAATCAAGGTGCAATCCGATTCTTAGAATGCGGATTTCTGCCGTTTAGCAATGAGTTGAAACTATTCCACAAAAACAAACTGGAAGAACGCGGTCGTTTTGAGAAACGTCCGGTCAGTTTCCAGATGGTTATTGATGATGTGTATGCCATTGGCAAAGGTCGGATGGTCGGTCGTCCGCATGGAGATCAGGAACAATGAAAATCATAGATATTGCCTGCTCGGCAGGTAAAACAGGTTTCTTCTTTGATGATCAGCGTGCAATTAAAAAACACGCCGTTTCGGATGGATCGACGTACATCGGTGAACCGCTGACGGAAGGATTTACAGCCATCCGCCAGGCCGGCGAATCCATCTCAATCATTTTATTGCTGGAAGACGGACAACTTGCATACGGCGACTGTGCCGCCGTTCAGTATTCAGGTGCCGGAGGCCGTGATCCGCTGTTTCTCGCTTCGGATTATATCCCAATCATAGAAAAATTTATCAAACCCCAACTGATCGGTCAGGATATCACAGCATTTCGCCCGTTAGCTGAACAGATCGACCGTTACGTTCGTCCCGATACAAACAAACCCTTACATACTGCCATCCGTTATGGCGTCACCCAGGCATTGCTGGATGCAACTGCCAAAGCCAATCATACCCTAATGGCGGATATCGTTGCCAAAGAGTATGGTACTCAGGTCAGTGATGAAGCGATTCCGATCTTTATGCAATCCGGAGACGACCGCTATAACAATGTGGATAAGATGATTCTTAAAGGTGCGGATGTCCTTCCTCACGGATTGATCAACCATGTACCTACTAAACTCGGATACCAAGGCGAAAAACTTTTAGAGTATATCCGTTGGTTAAAGCATCGCATTGAAACCAAGCGTTTTGACAACAATTATATACCGGCGATTCATCTGGATGTTTATGGAACAATCGGACTGATTTTCGATCAAGATATGGATAAGATGGTAGATTATTTGGCCAAATGTGCTCAGGCCGCAGCTCCGTTTGAACTTCGCATTGAGGGTCCGATGGATGTCGAGGAGCGTGAAGCACAAATGCTTGCGCTTAAAGAAATCACCCGGCGATTAGATGAAGCAAACATTCCAGTCATCATCGTAGCGGATGAATGGTGCAATACATTGGAAGATATCAAGTATTTTGCTGATAACAAAGCCGGTCACATGATTCAAATAAAAACGCCGGATTTAGGTGGCATCAATAACACGATCGAAGCGGTCATATATTGTCGTGAGAAGGGTGTAAAGGCCTATCAGGGCGGAACGTGTAACGAGACCGACCGAAGCTCTCAGGTCTGTGTCCATTGTGCTATGGCCACCCATCCGTGTCAAATCCTTGCTAAGCCCGGTATGGGTGTAGATGAGGGTTATATGATCGTATATAATGAGATGCAGCGCATCAAAGCAATTCATCAAATGAGAAGAAGGACCGCTTAGTCCTTCTTTTTATAGTTATACCCTTCCGGCTCAACATGAACGATAACCCCTATCTCATCTCCGAAAGTATCCCGTAATTGTTCTTCTAAATCATGCGACAGATTGTGAGCATCAACCAGAGGCATTCCCGGATCGCTTTTGACATGGAAGTCAACAAATACATGACTGCCTGATTTTCGTGATCGGATTTTATGTACGGAATACACTCTGGGATTCTTCAGAACGACTTCTTCAATCAGTTTGGGTTCAATAGCGATCGCATCGGTGAGTTCGTGGGAGCTTTCTTTGAAAATCGTATATGCCGTTTTGAAAATAATAATTGCCACAATAAATGATGTTACCGCATCGAGCCATAGAGGAGCATCTAAAAAAGTGATCAGCAACAGGTTAATCAAAACACCGCTGGAAATATAAATATCGGATAAAGTATGCTTCGAATCCGCAATCAACAAAGATGAATTCAGTTTCTTTCCGGCAATATTCTCATAGGTCGCAACAAACAGATTTACGCCAAAAGTAAATAACATCAATATCAGAGTAAGTGTATCCGGGCGGTTGAAAGCGGGATTTTGAAACGAATCAATACTTTTTCCGATGACTTCAATGCCGAGGTAGGTCAAAAGAGCCACAATAAACAAAGTAGCTAATGTTTCATAACGCTGATGACCATAGGAATGATCTGCATCCACGGGCTTTTGAGCAATTCTCATTGTGATCAGACCGATGATATTGGATGAAGCATCTGCCAGGGAGTGATATCCATCCGCCAATATGCTGCCGATCCCTGTAAGCATACCGACAATGATTTTGATCGAGCTGACCAGAATGTTCAGCAGCAAAGTAAGCCACAGTACGAAAAGTACTTTTTTGTTTTTGCTCATAATACACCTCCACCTTATTCTATCACTTTGACCAACATAAGAAAACATGAGCATATCAGTTGCCTGTACGAAACATTTATCCGATAATCTACTTACAAAAAGTAAGTAACTTTCGGAGGTCTTATGTCTATTTATCACCAGCAACCAATCGGCTTTGTTTCTCAAGTCACTCTTCAAGTCATTGATCTTGAGAAGTCCGTAAACTTCTATAAGAATGTTCTGAGAATGAAAGTCGACCAACACGATGCTAGCACTGCTCATTTATCTGCTAACGGCAGAGATACTCTTATATCCCTGATCAAACTTGAAAACGGTGTGAAAAAGCAATCCAGAAGGACGGGATTATATCACCTGGCACTTCTTTTGCCCAATCGGAAGGAGCTTGGAAAAATCTTGCAATATTTCATCGATCAGAAAGTTCCGCTTCAAGGTGCTTCTGATCATGGCATTTCCGAGGCGGTTTATTTAACAGATCCCGAAGGAAACGGTATTGAAATTGCGGCAGATACCGATCCATCCACGTGGAAATGGGTCAACGGTCAGCTTGATGTATTTTCCGATAATGGTCCCATGGATGTACGTGATGTCTTGAATCACGCTGATAAAGAACCTTATCTGAACCTTCATGAAGATACGATCGTAGGACATATTCATTTGCATGGCAGTGAACTTAAAAATACCAGAAAGTTTTATGAAGAAGGATTGGGGATGGATGTGGTCATCGATCTTCCCTATCAGGCTTTGTTTTTCTCTTATGGTAATTATCATCATCACTTAGCTGTGAATGTGTGGAATGGCATCGGAGCTCTCAAACCTGCATCAAACAGCGTAGGACTAGGTCATTTCGAGATCGTCCTTCCAATTTATATTTCAATGGATCAAATCAAACAGAATCTAAGAAAATTAAACTTTGATTTCAAAGATGCAGATCATAAAATCCTTACTCAGGATCCTTCCGGAAACTCTATAGTCATAAAAAAATGAGGCTCGTTTGAGCCTCATTCTTATTCTCTAGCGCCCAACTTGTCATCTGTCATCATGATCGAAATCGGGCTTCCGCCAAACTTGACCAGACGGGCGATGATGTTGGTGAAGTTCTCTTCTTCTTCTGTTTGCTCGTCAATAAACCAAGTCAATACACTCAATGCTGCATGGTCTTTTTCTTCTTTGGCAATCTCATACAGGTTACGAATGCGATTGGTTACGATTTTTTCGTGAGCCAGTGATTGTTTGAACACTTCAAGATAACCCGGGAATTCGACTTCAGGACCCGGAATCTCTTTGAGTTCGACTCTTTCACCCACTTCAACCAAGAATTTAAAGAATTTCATGGCATGAGCCACTTCTTCCTCAGCTTGCTTTCTCATAAAATGAGCAGCTCCCGGATAGTCATTAGCCTCCATGTATGCGGACATTGACAAATAAAGATACGAAGACAACAATTCAAAATTGATTTGATCATTAATAGCATCAGTTAATCGTTTGCTTATCATAATGTTCCTCCTTCATTACTTATATTATACCTCTAAATACAGTGAATTGCATGCATTGTCACCAAAAATGATTTCACAAAAAAAGGAGTCCCGTAATTGAGACTCCTCACTTCATAATCAATCAGGGAATTCGTGAATGCCGTTGTTCCAGTAATCGAACTGACCGGCCAACGTATTTATAACTCCTTTGTTTCCGTTGTTGATGGCATCACGTACAGCTGCAATCAGACTGTCAGTGTCCTCATACGGCGGATAGTAATCACCCAATGCACTTTCATTCAGCAATCCGGCAACGGCAGCTCTCAGCAAGATTTGAACCTTGCCGCGCAGATCGTTTCCGCCCTTGTAGTTGAGTGCATCCATCAGCGTATCTTCCATATTATCTTTATTCAAATCAAGTTTTCCTGATTTCAGAACATCCCCATTAGTAATTCCGAAAATCACTCTGACAAGATCTTTCGTCATATAATCGGTTCTGTACCATTCTTCAGCATGGTTCTTCCAATAACCCGGAGTGAATCCATACCAGTAGAGTTTAATTCGTTCGTCATCATCATCACAATCCTGATTCTTTTCATTATCCATACCACAAGCTGTAACTACGTTATAATGTTCACCGCCTGCAATACCGGAGATAAACCGAGTGATGGTGAATGTGAATTGTTGACCGGCTCCGATGATAATCGGATCATCTCCAAAGGCTATCAGCGCTTCAGGTAGCAAATCACCAAATACTGTGTCATCAATCGAATAAATCTCAACATCTTCCACACTGTGATTGGTAATCACAAATGTAAATATGACATCTTCACCAGAGAACGGAATGACGGTTTTATTCGCTGTCTTGGTAATTGAGATTTGCGGCAAGACATCGATGACTTTAACACTTCGGCTGTCATCATCGGATGCCGGGTTTCCTTCGTTATCCTCAGCATAAGCCATAACAACGTTTGGATAAATACCTGCTTCCGTATAGGTCTTGGTAAAGGTTCCAGGCAATGTGTAACTGCCTCCGACCGGGATCCAAATCTTATCTGTTTCTGGTACCCATTCATAAATGGTTCCCAATTTATCATCATAAACTTCTGTTAACCAAACCGGTTCGACGGACAGATTGTAAACCGTGAATGTATACGTAAATATTCCACCCGGTTCATATCTTTCTAACGGTTCGGCAGTTTTGACTACTTGAATGACCGGCAGCACGTCATTGATCTTGACGGTCTGGGTGTCGGTATCGCTGGCCGTATTGCCTTCGTTGTCCTTGGCTTCGGCCGTGGCGATGTTGACATAGGTACCGAAATCCGTGTAAGTCTTAGTAAAGGTGCCCGGCAACAGGTAACTGCCGCCCACGGCGATCCAGATTTCCGGATCTCCGGCTTCCCATTCATACAGGGTGCCGAGCTTGTCATCCACGATCTTGGTCAGCATCACCGGTTCTACCGAGAGGTTTTTGACCGTGAAGGTGTAAGTGAACAGGCCGCCCGGTTCGTTTCTTTCCAACGGATCGGCCGTCTTGATCAGTTCGATCACCGGCAGTACGTCATTGACCTTGACGGTCTGGGTGTCCGTATCGCTGGCTGTGTTGCCTTCGTTGTCCTTGGCATGCGCCGTCGCAACGTTGACATAAGTACCGAAGTCCGTGTAGGTCTTGGTAAAGGTGCCCGGCAACAGGTAACTTCCGCCCACGGCGATCCAGATTTCCGGATCTCCGGCTTTCCATTCGTACAGGACGCCGATCTTGTCATCCACGATCTTGGTCAGCATCACCGGTTCTACCGAGAGGTTTTTGACCGTGAAGGTGTAGGTGAACAGGCCGCCCGGTTCGTCCCGGCTCAGCGGGTCGGCCGTCTTGATCAGTTCGATCACCGGCAGCACGTCAGTAATAATGACATCCGCATCATCAAAATCAGAAACGGATGTTCCTTCGTCATCCACCCCGGAAGCTGTAACGATATCGTTAACAGTTCGAGGTTCACCTGAAACATAAGATTTGAAATATACTGTCTTCGTCATTCCCGGCTGAATCGTAAATGGGAATGTCGTCGGCACGGTTAATGCCATATCATCAAAAATCACACCTGAAATACTGTAAGCCATGCCACCTTCAATCGCATCAGTGAGCGAATTGATGGTAACAGGGTCTGT
Organism: Erysipelotrichaceae bacterium; assembly: GCA_036677505.1. Lineage (GTDB taxonomy): Bacteria > Bacillota_I > Bacilli_A > Erysipelotrichales > Erysipelotrichaceae > UBA2227. The sequence continues at coordinate 1,540 of JAVBWK010000037.1, read as the reverse complement.
CATGCCGCTGCTGTTTGCGATGTCAACTCTGTAAGTAACCCATGCTCCCGGTTCAGGAACACTGGTTACAAGTGCTGTCTTTAAGACATCGATGGTTGGCGGCGTTTCTGTCATTACCTTGACACCCCATTCTTCAAAACCGTCATTAGACGAAAAGTCTTCGCCAAACTCTTCCGGAATTGCGTCATCAGGGAATCCCATTTCCGTATAGATAACGACATAAGTCATGTCCGGGAAATCCTCAGCAGGTATCAGTACCTTATACTCACGATTTCCGCTACCACCGCGATAAGATAACATAAGCACATTATCGCCGGTATCATACACTTTAACAGTCTGATCTTCCGTGAAATAATGGACACCATCACTATCAAAGTCTGTACCAATCAGGTTTTCATGTTCGGTCACCCAGATCTGAAGCCTATTTAATACCAAATAGTCATCATTTTCATTGATGTCCAACTGAAATTCCCGATACCATCTGCCTTCATATTCGACAAACGGAACTACACTTAACAACTCAGCATCTGTAAAACTCTTCAATTCATCATATAATACTTTGTCCAGGTTACTGTTATATCCTCTTTCCCCATCGCTCTTTTGAAGTCTTAAGAACGAATTGAAATATCCAGTACCTGTGGCATCATCATCCGGATCACCATTGTCGATTCGGATCCAAACGGCATCTTCAACGACAGCGGTCTTTCTTGCTGTAATATCATCCGGATCCCGTGTCAGGTCATAGAATCCCGTAGCTGCATTTACACTGACGGGATTCACGGACATAAACGTAAGCAAAATCGCTAACGTTATCCGCAGACACGAGGTTAGTCGTGGCCATTTCCAGTTCATCATTTATCCCTTCTTTCATTGATCGTATTGAACTGTAATATCATCGACTACATTTGAATCTTACGATTTGATGATCCCAAAAAACAGATATTCGGGAGTATGGTCCAACCCATATATTACAATCAGATTTGATTTAAACGTTTAAATCTAATACATGCCCCTCCATCACATACAGCGTGTCTTCCGTCAAAGCCCACCCCCTTTCAAATTTTCCAAGTCATTTACTTGATGATTCCAAGTAAACAAAGACAGAAAAAGGACATCCGATTCAATGTCTTAACCTGTTTCTTATACAATTATCCATCGATTGCCATCGAAGTTTCTCATACAATATAAAAACCGACCAAAAGGCCGGTTACGCTACTAGCTGATAAGAGAACAAGCGTCCAAATAGAATTCTCTTACTGATCGCTTCCCATGGATTACTATACTTAAATTATAGTACTTACACCATTCTGAGTCAATTAATTACCCCGGGAAATCCAAGCAAAAAGACACAAATCTTGCTTATTACTTCATTTTTTAAAATTGTTTACACGGATTGTATGAATACCCAAAATAAAAAGTCCGAGATTGAAGTGCACCCCAAAAGTTAGACAACTAACAGAAAGGGGTGCATTTTTATATGACAACGTATGATGTAGAATTTAAGCTTAAACTAATCTCTGAAATGGAAGAAACCGGCCGA
>JAVBWK010000036.1:0-102044 GCA_036677505.1 Erysipelotrichaceae bacterium | reverse complement strand
ACAATCACAAACGAATCAAACTCAAACTAAAAGGACTGAGTCCAGTTCAATTCCGGCTTCAGTCCAGTTATAGTTATGCTTAAGTCATATGTCTACTATTTGGGGTTCACTTCAGCGGGCTCTTTTCTTCAATAAAAAAACCAGCTTAGCTGGTTATCTTACTCCATTGCGTTGATAGCTTTTGAAAAACGGGCTTTTTGACGGCTGGCGTAATTCTTGTGACAGATTCCGCTGGTGACCGCTTTGTCCAGACGAGAGTTCAATACATCATTAGCTTCAACAGCAGCTGATTTATTTTGATCGGCAATCGCTTTTAACACATGCTTCATTTGTGTTTTCAGAGCAGATTTTTCCGAAGTGACCGCCGCAGACCGCTTTAAGTTTGTTAATGAACGTTTCTTTTGACTCTTAATGTTTGGCATCCTTGCACCTCCTTGAAGTTTCGCTTTAAAATTATAGCAGAGCCTAATAGAAAATGCAATAAAACAATCGTGAGCAAAAAGCGTAAAAAGACAGATGTGAAATTCGATTTGGAATAAAAAAATGCTATAATAGGGCAGTGAGGTGGATTTATGAACATCAGAGTCGTATTTATGGGAACTCCTCAATTTGCTACCGCAGTCTTAAAATCATTGATCGAAGAGAATTATCAGGTGGTCGCAGTAGTGACCCAACCGGACAAACCGACCGGAAGAGGGCAGAATCTGACTTCACCGCCCATCAAGATACTAGCTCAAAGCTTAGGCATTCCGGTGTTACAACCCCAAAAAATCAAAGAACATGTCGATGAAATCCTGATGTATTCTCCGGAGTTGATCGTAACTTGCGCCTACGGACAAATGCTTCCGAAAGCATTGCTTGATGCCCCTCAGTTTGGCTGTATCAATGTTCATGCATCCCTGTTACCAAAGTATCGGGGCGGTGCACCGATTCATAAGGCTGTTATCGAAGGTGAAAGCAAAACCGGGATATCCCTGATGAAAATGGCAGTGAAAATGGATGCCGGTCCGGTGTTTGCTCAAAGAGAGATATCTATCGGCAGTGATGATACGACCGAAATCATTCATGACAGACTGATGGAGTGCGCGGCTCTTTGTATCAGAGAAGATTTGAAAAAGGCAGTCACCAACGAAGCGGTCTATGTCGTTCAGGATGAGAGCCAAGTCTCTTTCGCATATAATATATCAGCAGAAGATGAGAGAATCGATTTTAGGCAGAGCGGGCGGGCGATTTATAATCAGATCCGCGGACTGATCAGTTGGCCGGTAGGACATTTCATCATCGAAGGGAAAAAGTGTAAAATCCATCAGGCCAGATTTTTTGAAGGGAAACATGATTACCGACATCCGGTTTTTGTCGGATTTCAGGATGAAGCCATGGTACTGGCAGTCAATGACGGTTGGATCCATATTATGCAATTACAGATAGAAGGAAAAAAGAAGGTAACAGCAGCCGATTTTTATCACGGCATAGGAAAATCTTGGATTGGAAAGGAAATCGAAGCATGAGCCTGACAAAGAAGATCACGGTCACAGCCCTGTTTACCGGTATGGTCGCCGCACTGACGATTTTTGTGGCCATACCGATTTTCATCGGATATCTCAACATCGGAGATGCGCTGATCATGCTGTTGGCAACGGTTTTGCCGGCACCGATGATGTTTGTGATCGGCGGAATCGGCAGCGGCCTGGCCGATTTTGCTCTGGGTTATCCGCAATATATCCTGTTTACTTTTTTCATCAAAGGCACCGAAGGCATACTGGTTTCCTATTTGTATCGTAGGTTGAGCGGTCATTGGCAGCGCTTTGTCCCTTTTATCTCCGGAGGTTTGTGGATTACCGCTGCTTACGGACTTACCGATGTTTTCCTGACCCAAAGCTGGTCATATTTCATACCTTCAGCCGGATATAACATTATTCAAGGAATGGGTTGTGCATTGATTGCCATTGCCTTGGCCCCCGACTTTCACAACATCATGAGCAAGTTATTGAATAAATAATGCAACTTACGTTTCTTTGCTTGTTAGAATATCCGTTTCATTTACAATATGGGTGTAAGCCCGGGAGGATATAAGGTGTTTAAGATCAAATTTGATCCCGCAGGGAAGGAAAAGATCAAACAGACCTTGAAAATCGACGAATCGCCGGACTACGAGATTGTTATATGCCAAAGTCACTCTGACAGTGAACCTGGCAAGATCAATCTGATTTTTGATTTGAATCAGCTCGAAGTCGTGCATCAGTGGTTTGACCGATATAAAAAATCGACCGGCGGGGTACTGTCGGGAAAAACGTCCCGTGGTGAAGTCAGAGTCCGGTTTGATCAGGTTTTTACCATTGAGTCATACGGCAATGATGTGTTTGCCTATACCGATAAAGCTGAGATCAGTCTGTCATCCAAACTTTATCAGCTGGAAGAAGAATTGCTTCAGTCAGGATTCTTTAGGATTTCCAAATCGGTCATTGTCAATGTGGCGCGTATCGAGGCGATCGCTTCGGGATTTAACGGCAAACTGACTTTACTGATGGACAATAAGAAGAGACTGGAAGTTAACCGCAGTTATACCAAAGCATTTAAAGAATATTTATCGGACAAGGAGGGATAACATGAAAGAATTATCTTGGGTGATTCTGATCGTGGGTGTGCTGTGGATGCTCATCCAAATCACACGCAGTTATCTATGGCAAAAACGTTTGTCAAACAAAACCAAGCGCAGATATGATTTACTGAAAACGCCGATGTTTTGGTTTCAGGGAGCCGCCTTGTCGGCACTGGCCGTGGCTTTATTGCTGACTAACACTCCTCAGTTCGATGACTTAGCCAAAAATGTCAATGAAGGTGCCTTTACGGTTCTGCAAGACAACATTGACAAGTTTGCGGCTAAAAACAAAGAAAATCCGCCTGAAACCGACAATGAAGGTGCATATGATATGAGAGCCCATGCTGAAGTAAGCCAAATGGTGCTGACTCTGTCTGTGGATCAGATGATTTATATTGAAAAGGGCAGTGAGCAATTGGTTGAAGAACTGATTACTCAATCGCCTGCCTTAGTCGTTGAGTATGCTTTGCGCATCCGGTCGATCGCTATATTTACCGGAACGGATACTGAAGGCAAATCCCATACATTGCATCTGTTTGAAAACAATGGCTTTTATTTCATTCAAGATGAAACGTACAACATTACCTATCGGTTGTTGATCGATTAACCTGATTCATTGGCGCTGCTTTATGCAACGCCTTTTTTTGTTCGTAAGTTATTTTCCTGTAAGTCTTTTTTTTGTGCCCTTGTTTTGTTATAATGTGTTATGCTTTTGAAAGGATTTTTATGAACCAAAAATTTATCCGTAATTTCTCCATTATCGCTCATATCGATCACGGAAAGTCAACCTTGGCTGACCGTATTTTGGAAATGACAAAAACCATCGATAACCGTGAGATGATGGATCAGATCCTGGACACACTGGACTTGGAACGTGAACGGGGAATAACCATCAAACTGAATGCTGTCCAGCTGAAATATAAAGCCAATGACGGAAATGAATATGTTTTTCATTTAATCGATACTCCGGGACATGTCGACTTTACCTATGAAGTATCACGTTCTCTGGCAGCCTGTGAAGGGGCGGTGTTGGTCGTTGATGCTTCCCAAGGCATTGAAGCCCAAACTCTGGCCAATGTCTATCTGGCTCTGGATAATAACCTGGAGATCATTCCGGTCATCAACAAAGTCGACCTTCCGGCAGCCGATCCGATCCGGGTCATTGAAGAAATCGAAAATGTCATTGGGTTGGAAGCCGTGGACGCTCCTCAAATCAGCGCAAAAACCGGTTTGAATGTCGATCAGGTTTTAGAAGCCATCGTCGCTAAAGTGCCGCCGCCCAAAGGCGATCCCAATGCTCCGCTGAAAGCACTGGTGTTTGATTCGATCTATGATTCATACCGCGGTGTCATTGCCTATGTAAGAATCAAAGAAGGAACTGTAAAAGTAGGTGATAAAATACGCTTTATGGCCACCAATGCCGCGTATGAAGTCATCGAATGCGGAATCCGTACTCCCAAAGAAATCAAACGTAACTCACTCAGCTGCGGTGAGGTCGGATGGATCGCCGCAAGCATCAAATCTGTCAAAGATGTGCATGTCGGTGATACCATCACCTTTGCACAGCAGGGTGCATCTGAACCGTTGCCGGGCTACCGGACCCTTAACTCCATGGTTTTCTGCGGTTTATATCCGACTGAATCAAACCGATACAACGATTTGCGCGATGCACTGGAAAAGCTTCAGCTCAATGATGCCTCGCTGAAATATGAAGCTGAGACATCGCAGGCGTTGGGATTTGGTTTCCGATGCGGATTTCTGGGATTGTTACACATGGATGTCGTACAGGAACGATTGGAAAGGGAGTATAATCTCTCACTGATCGCTACGGCACCATCGGTCGTATATCATGCCTATATGACCGACGGATCGATGATTTCGGTGGATAATCCGTCATTATTGCCTGATGTCCAGAAGATTCATCACATGGAAGAACCCTTTGTCAATGCGACCATCATGGTGCCGACCGAGTTTGTCGGTCCGGTCATGGAGCTTTGTCAGAAAAAACGCGGGATTTATAAAGAAATGGTTGCTATCGATGCGGGCCGTATGCATCTGCACTATCTGTTGCCCTTAGGAGAGATCGTGTATGATTTTTTTGACCGTCTGAAATCGGCAACCAAAGGATATGCCTCGTATGATTATGAACTTGACGGTTACTATGAGTCCAAACTGGTCAAAATGGAGATCATGCTCAATTCGGAAGTCGTCGATGCCTTATCGACAATCGTTCATCGTGATTTCGCATATGCCCGCGGCAAGGCAATCACTGAGAAAATGCGAAAACTGATTCCAAGGCAGCAGTTTGAAATCCCGATTCAGGCGGCGATCAATAATAAGATCATTGCCCGTTCGGACATCAAGGCATTGCGTAAGAATGTTTTGGCAAAGTGTTATGGTGGTGATATCACCCGGAAGAAGAAGCTGTTAGAGAAGCAAAAAGAAGGTAAGAAACGCATGAAACAGGTGGGAAGCGTCGAGGTTCCGCAAGAAGCGTTTATGGCCGTGCTTTCCATGGATGAAGAGTAGGCGGATAACCATCCGCCTTTTTGTTACATTTTTAATGAATAAGTTTTCTTTTTATTCTCATGATTTACATGGCACTGCTTTATTGACAGCGCTTACACCGCTGAGTAAAGTAATAGGTAGAGTGAATGAAAAAGGAGATTATCATGAAAAATTATCCGGCAGAACCGTTTCGTATCAAAGTCGTCGAAATGATGAAGACCATGAGCAAAGAAGAGCGTCAGTCCGCTATGGAAGAGGCAGGATATAATACGTTTCTATTGAAGAGTGAGGACGTGTATATCGACCTTCTTACCGACTCAGGCACGACCGCGATGAGCGACCGTCAGTGGGCAGGAATGATGGTAGGCGATGAAGCCTATGCGGGCAGCCGAAATTTCTTGCATCTGGATGCCACCGTCAAAGAATATTACGGTTTCAGGCATATGGTACCCACCCATCAGGGACGCGGTGCCGAGAATCTGTTATCCAGATTGAAAATCAAACCGGGCGATATCATCCCGGGAAACATGTATTTCACGACGACCCGTTACCATCAGGAAGCCAACGGCGGTATTTTTAAAGACGTTATCATTGATGAAGCCCATGATTCGCAGGCTTATCATCCGTTTAAAGGCAATATCGATCTCAACAAACTGCAGAAACTGATTGATGAGTACGGGGCACAGCGCATTCCGTATGTCTGTCTGGCCGTGACGGTCAATCTCGCCGGAGGTCAGCCGGTCTCGATGCAAAACATTCGGGAAGTCAGCCAACTGTGTCACAAACACGGTATCGAAGTCTTCTTTGATGCGACCCGCTGCGTGGAGAATGCTTATTTTATCAAGAAACGTGAAGAAGGGTACAAGCATGTATCCATCAAAGATATCCTGCTTGAGATGATGAGTTATGGCGACGGAGCCACGATGTCCGGTAAGAAAGACTGCATGGTCAATATCGGGGGATTTTTGGCGATGAACAGCGATGAGCTTTTCGCAAGAAGCAAAGAACTGGTCGTAGTCTTTGAAGGCATGCCTTCCTATGGCGGAATGGCCGGCCGTGATATGGAAGCGATGGCCATCGGTATCAAAGAGTCCGTGGATTATGCCTATATCTCGCATCGCGTCGAGCAGGTAGCGTATTTGGGACAACAGCTGATTGATGCGGGTGTCCCTGTCGTACAACCCATCGGCGGTCATGCGGTATTCCTGGATGCACGAAAATTCTTGCCTCATCTGACTCAGGATCAACTGCCGGCTCAGACGCTGGCAGCGCATTTATACATTGAATCCGGTGTACGCAGCATGGAACGGGGCATCGTTTCTGCCGGCAGAAACAAGGATACCGGGGATCATCACCGTCCGAAACTGGAACTGGTCCGTCTGACAATCCCAAGACGGGTGTATACGTATGCCCACATGGATCTGGTCGCCGATGCGGTCATCCATCTGTATAATCACCGTGATCAGATACCCGGACTGCAGTTTGTGTATGAACCGCCGATGCTGCGGTTCTTCAACGCACGATTTAAGCCGCTGTAAGCAAAATCCCCGTTTGGGGATTTTTTTTGTTATAATGGCACTGGTGATCAAGATGGAAGATATTGCGAAAAAGATTGAGAACATGCGTGCGGTCTATGGCTGGCAGAAAAGCGATACGCCGCTGATTTTGGCGAAATCGGTGTTTGTGGAAGCCGGTGAACTGTTGCAGGCGGCAGCGAAACATCCGACGGACAAACAGGAAATACTGGATGAAGTGGCAGATGTTTTGATGTATGCCATTTCTTTGTGTACGGATGCCAAAGAAGATTATAAGGAAGTGATCGAGCGGAAGATCGAGAAAGTTCATCAGAAGTATGGAAAACGGTAAAGTCCGCTCTTTGTATATCCATATACCGTTTTGTGAGCATATCTGCGCTTACTGTGATTTTGTCCGGGTCAAATATCATCATAACCTCGCAGAACGCTTTATTGAGCGTTTTAAACAAGATTTGGCATATCATCAGGGCGAAACCTTCGACACTGTTTACATCGGTGGAGGGACTCCCAGTGCGTTGTCAACGGATCAGCTCGAAACCGTTCTGGCTGCGATCCATCCATATCTGTCAAATCATGCTGAATTTACGATGGAAGCCAATCCGGAAAACCTGAGTGAAGAGAAGATTCAATGTTGCCACCGTTACGGAGTCAGCCGCATATCGCTCGGGGTGCAATCCATTCAGCCTAAGCTGTTACATCTGATCGGTCGCCGACACACATTGACGGATGTCGAGCGGGTCATATCCCAACTGCGACATCATGGAATCGATAACATTTCCGCCGATGGTATATACGGATTACCTACGCAAACGTTATCAGACTTTCAATCAACCGTCCAATGGATGATCGATCAGCACTTACCTCACATTTCCCTGTATGCCCTGACCATTGAACCGAATTCTGCCTTTGGCCGTAAACATTTTTCAGCCATCGACAACTCCCTGGAAGGTGAGTTCTATCAGTTGGCTGTCGATATGCTCACTTCTGCCGGATATCATCATTATGAAATCAGCAATTTCTGTCTTGAGAATAAAGAAAGCCGCCATAATCTGACGTATTGGCACTATGATGATTTCGCAGCCATCGGTCCTGGTGCCAGCGGCAAAGAAAAGAATCACAGATATACCATTACCAGAAATATACACCGTTATCTGACCGAAGGTATCGTTTTTGACGAAGACATCGATCTGACCAAGGCAGATGAAATGTTTGAATTCGTTATGATGGGTCTGCGGTTGAAAGCCGGGATCGAATTGCGCCGTTTTCGGGATGTATTTGATGCTGATATTCTGTCGGTATTTCAGCCGGCCATTGAAAAAAACCTGAAAAAAGGGTGGCTGAATCTCAGCAACACCCATTTATCTGCCAATGAAGCCGGTCGTTTATTTCTGCATGACCTGCTGATCGACTTTATGGAAGTCGAGATAGCAGATGCTTAACGAGTCGATCTGCTCGATGACTGTATATCCGGATTTCAGATACATGGGAAGGGTTCCCCGATAATTCAAATCGAAAGTACCTTTTGATTCCATGGGTGCCGATATCATGCCATCATACCCCAAATCGCGGTAATGCCGAATTGCGGTCTCAAGCAGTCGGGTAGCTACTTTCTGATTGCGGTATTGAGGGTCAATGACAAAACAAATAGTCATGGCTATTCTCTTTTCAAAAACCCAGGGATACATGACACTCTTGAGTCGTACAAATGACTTTGCATCGTTAGCATTGAGCCAACCGATGCATTTTTTCTGGTCAAAAGCCAAGAATCCGTGAATTTCCTTTTGTCGGATGGATTGGATGGCTTCATCTCTGTTTACCGAGGGATCCCGTTTCTGCCATTGCTTAAAGTCCACATCCGTATGATAGAACCGGCAGTAGCAGCCCGCCCAATGCGGAGCATGACCGTAGTCAATATGTTCGAAAAAGTGTGTCAGAACTTCGGGCTCGATCTCCCATACGGATTTAACGGTTAGATTCATTGTTTTTCCTGTACGCCATGATCAATGCCTGCGTACCCAGCTGACCATAACCTTCATCAAGCAGTTGGCGGTACAAAGCCAGAACCTGAGCAACGACCGGCAATGAAATTTCTGTTTTGGCGGCTTCTTGCTGAACTAAGGTCAGATCCTTAATGAAATGGTGGATATAAAAACCGGGGTCATAATTTTCTTTCAAAATCTTAGGACCGTTATTGGTGACTTGCCACGAACCGGCAGCTCCGCCGGAGATTGCCTGTAAAACGATATACGGATCCAATCCGGCATTCTTTGCATAGTACAAACTTTCACTGATAGCCGCGATATTGCCGGCAACGACGATTTGATTGGCCATTTTACAGTGCTGACCGAAACCGGCCTCTCCGATATGAGTGATGCTTTTGCCCATCCGCTCAAACAACGGATAAGCTTCCAGATAATCCTCACTGTCACCGCCGACCATGATGGACAGCGTTGCATTCTTCGCTCCGATATCCCCGCCGGAAACCGGTGCATCCAACATCCGCAATCCTTTTGATACAGCCAGTTCATACAGTTTCTGTGCCAGCGTCGGAGATGAGGTCGTCATATCGATGCATAAGGTGCCTTTATTTGCATGGTTAAAGACTCCGTTTTCATCTGCATACACTGATTCGACATCCTTGGGATAACCGACCATCGTGATGACAATATCGGCATCCTTGACGGCCTGTTCAATCGTATCACAGAGGATAGCTTTTTCTGTAAGATCCGCAGCCTTTTCTTTACTGCGTGTAAAAATACTGACCGGATATCCGGCATCGATCAAGTGAGATACCATGGCATGTCCCATCACACCGGTCCCGATCCAAGCAATTTTTTTCATTCGTTTCACTCCTTACCTGATTATTATAACATGTGAATTTCAAACCTTGCGCGAATTGATAGAATATGTTAAAGTATACATGCTTTATTTCTGGGTTTTGCGGATGCCTCGTCCCTATACTCGGATATGAAGGTCTAGAAATAAATGGAGGAAAGCATGATTTCACAAGAGAAGAAGCAAACCATCATCAATCAGTTTGCCCGCAGTGAAGGTGATACCGGATCGGTCGAAGTTCAAGTTGCTGTACTGACAGAGAAAATCAACGTTCTTACAGAACACTTGAAAGTTCACAAAAAAGATTATCACTCGTTGCGCGGACTGCTGAAAATGGTCGGTAAGCGCCGTAACTTCCTGACTTATTTACGTAATACCGATGTCAATCGTTATCGTGAATTGGTCGGCCGACTCAATTTGAGAAAGTAATGAGTAAGAAAGCCGGAAACGGCTTTTTTATTTGTTTATTAAAGTGAACAGGTGTATACTTATGATGACGGACAGGAGGTACCTTTATGGCACAAATACTTAAGCCGGAGTTGAAATCAGCAATCATTGATTCAGCAAGAAATGAATTCTATACACACGGTTTCGAAGGCGCATCGATGCGAAACATTGCAAAGTCAGCTCATATGACCGTAGGCAATCTGTACAGGTATTTCAAAGACAAAGAAGATCTGGCTGATGCCTTATTATCATCGACCATAGATAAACTGGATAAAATCATCACCGGCGAAATCAACAGTATATCGCATGTAAATGTTGAGCAAAACGGTCGCTCAGCGGAGTTTGATGCGCGTATCCGAAGATTGGCCATGGGATTTGCTCATGTATTTGAAACTGAACGCAAGGAGTTTATGACTCTGATACGACATCAGCGGATGGCTGATCAGGTTGTCAGTTCTATCAAGAAAATCATGGTTCGGATGGTCGAACGCTGGTTCTCTCAAGTAGACTTGTTTGACCGGCGGATCGATATGATCACATCCATGTTGGCCAGTGCAGTATTTTGCGGATTGGTCCGCCTGTTTGAAGATTCACAGGATAGTTTGCAAGAAGAAGTTGAATGGATGATCATTACTTATCTCAATTTGTTTACCCTCATGATTTCCGCAGGAGATTATCACTATGATAAAAAGTAAATGGAAAATCGCTTTCGTATTGTTTTTGATTTTTTCAGCCGTTATTGTCACACTCCTGTTGACCAAAAAGAATGTTGATATCATTTTTGAAGAAAAGGTCACTCAGGTCAAAGTGATGAAAATCAGTGAAACGGTAAATGATGAATTGGTTAAATTCATCGGTATCATCCAGCCGAAAACTCTGCAACAGGCAACTTTCGGTACCATTGCCACGATCGAACGGGTGTACGTGACTGAAGGGCAGGATGTTAAAAAGGGCGATCTTTTGGCAACCGTCGATTCGCAGCAGGCGACGATCCAGGTACGCAATGCCCAGGAAAGCCTGCGGGTTGCGGATTCTCAGCGCCGTCAGGCTGCAGCGAACATGAAAGCGGAAGAGCAGGATTATCTGGATAAAAAGGCAACTGCCGATGCAGAGCTTGAAGCACTGAAACAAGACTATCTGACCAAACAGGACTTGGCCGATCAGGCGTATGCTCAGTATCAGTCTGATCTCGCTGAGTTTGGCGAAGGTTCCGTTCAAGCCAATGCCTCGTTTCTCGATTATACCCAGAAAGATGCGCAAGCCGCCGCTGCCAAAGCCGAGTATGATGCTTCTTTGGCCAATGGGACACCGGTAGAAGTCGAGATTGCTTATTCACGGTATCAGGCAGCCAAAGCAAGTTACGATGCTGCCGACTCTCAATATTCAATTGCTCAAAACAATCTGACTTTTGCGAATAATAATTTGCAGGCCACTCGGATTTATGCAAACATGGATGGTTTTATCGTCAAGGTCGTAGCAAAGGCGGGAGAACTGGCAACACCGTTGGCACCGGTCGTGGTCGTTTCATCATATCAGATGTCTGCAGTTATCGGGATTTCACAATCGATGATCAATACGATTCAGCCCGATCAGAGAGCTGAAATCACCGTAAACCAGATTCAATATACCGGGAAAGTCATTGAAATCGCCAAGATTCCGGATACATCAAGTCGCACTTATCAAGCATATGTTTCAATTGATGATTACTCTCAAGTGAATATCGGTGAAACCGCCGGCGTTTCCATCGAGTTAGGAAAACGTTTGGGTATTTGGCTGATGCTTAATACGATTCAAAATGACGGGGAAGATTTCGTATATATCGTCAAGGACGAACGTATCGTTAAAAGGAAAGTCATTTTATCGACGGTCAACAATCAGCAGGTTTTGACCGAGGGATTAAATCCCGGAGATTTGGTCGTGATTGAAGGCAGCCGTCTGGTCCGCCCGGGTGTCAAAGTGAAAATCGCTGAGGTCATCGACCATGAATAAACTGGTAAGACTTTTTATAAATAAGCGCCAAATCGTGCTTTTATCATTGGCATTTGTGGTATTTTTCGGCCTGTACAGTTATTATCTGATACCAAAACAAGAAAATCCCAACACCAATCTTCCCGCAGCGATGATTACGACCGTTTATCCGGGGGCAACCTCTTCAGAAGTCGAAGAGATGGTCACAAAAAAAATCGAGAATAAACTCAGTCGATTGCAGGGAGTCGATGTACTTAACTCATATTCGGTCAACAGTGCTTCGGTCGTAGTCATCATGTTTAAAATCGATGTCGATCCGGAGTCTGCGATGGCTCATGTGCGCCAGCTGATGGAGGATGTACAGAAAGAATTGCCGCCGCTGGCATTGGAAAGTGTCATCAAAACCGATCTGACTGAAGTTCCTCAGTTCATTATCTCACTGTCCAACGATAAGTATGATATCGATGACTTAGTGGCATATGCCGAGAACATTCAGACTGCGATTGAAAGTGTCAGTGGTGTGACCCGAGTCGACATTGACGGTAATCTTGAGAAGCAAGTCGTTATTGAAGTGAATATTGATGATTTATATTTATATCGTGTTTCGATGGAAACGATCGTCGGATTGCTTCAGGCTCAAAATCTGACCATTCCTTCCGGATCGATCAATTATGAAGACTCGAAGATCAATGTACAGACCCCGGCTACTTTTGAAACGCTAAAGGATATTGAAAATATCGTCATCAGCGGATCGATGGAACAGGTGGGTTTTGTACGTTTGAAGGATGTAGCAACCGTGAGCATCGAAGCAGTCAATCAGTATTATTATCAGCACAACGGTCAAAATGCCGTATTGCTTACGGGATATTTTGAAAGCAACACCAATGCGGTCATCATCGGTTCACAAGTACGAAAAGTCATCAACGAAATGAAATCCCAGGTCCCTCAGGATATCGATTTTACCGAAGTGACGTATTCACCTGAAGATATTAACCGATCGATCAGTTCTTTTATTTTCAACCTTCTGGAAAGTGTCGTACTGATCGTTATCATCGTTATGATCGGCGTTCATTTGCGTAACGCCGTGATCATGTCGATCATTTTGCCGGTTTCAATTTTGATCACTTTTATCGTCATGTACCTGATGAAAATCGAATTTCACTTCATATCGATTGCGGCACTGATCATCTCGCTAGGGATCCTGGTTGACAATGGCATTGTCATCTGCGAGGCAATTCAAAGCCGTCTCAATCAGGGAGAAGAGAAACTTTCGGCCATCGAGCATGCGGTCAAAGAAACTTCCCGTCCGATTTTTACTTCGACGCTGACGACGATCGTGACTTTTGGTATTCTGCTCTTTGTGCCCGGTGTGATCGGTAAAACCGTTGCGACGATCCCAATCGTAATCATCTCGACGCTGATTGCTTCTTATTTTACGGCAATGCTGATCCTGCCAATATTTGCGTATATGTTCTTTAAACCGGAAAGTCAGCAGCGAATTGAAAAAACCAGAAAGTCGTTTACCCGGCGTTTCTTCGATGAGTTGCTGATAGCCGGATTACGCTATCCTAAATCGGCAATTTCCATAGCATTTGCCACATTGCTGATAGCCGGACTTCTATTCTCGCAACTGAACATCAGTTTTTTCCCTTATTCGGATAAGCCGGTGCTGTATATCAATATCGAATCTGAGTCGGCGTCTCTTGAGAAAACCGCTCAGGTTCATGATCAGATCTATGCATTGCTTGATGAGTTTGATGAAGTAAAAAGCGTCACTTCTTCCGTCGGCACGGGTTTGCCGAAGTTTTTTATCACCGTAGTCAACAGTGCGCCAGCTGCGGATGTTGCACAGCTGCTACTGACGATCGATCTCGATAACAGTCAATATCAAAGCAATGAAGAGATCGGATTCGCCATTCAGCAAAGAATCAACGAGTCAGTCATCGGAGCGAAAGTTGAAGTCCGTTATCTTGAGTATGCCATGCCGGTCGAAGCGAAGCTTGTATTAGCCCTAAGCGGCGATGATCTCGATGATTTGCTGGCAACATCCGCCAACATCCGCGAGTTGCTGTCAAGTATTGAAGGGACGACTTCCATACGGGACACATTTGTTTCTAAGGAATACGAGTATCTGGTAAATATCGATGAGGATTACCTTGCCACCAGCGGTATCTTAAAATATGACATCGTCAAGCAGATCAATACATCTTTGATGGGTGCGAAACCTTCGGTCTATAAATCGGGGGGAAGAGAAATGGATATCCTTGTCAAAGCGGATATCAGTACACTGGATCAGCTGTACCGACTGCCGATAAAATCCTCAGCAACTGATGCATACATGCAGCTGAGCCAGTTGGCCCGGATCGATATTCAGGCAACCCAGCCTTCGATTTACAGACAAAACCGCAAACGTACAGTGACCGTTTTGGCGGATGTATTGCCCGGCTATTCGGCAGCGACCATCGAACTGGCATTTAAGGAAAAACTGACTTCTGATACGCTGATCGGCGATACAGCTATCGAGTATAAAGGTGAGCTGAAGAATATTACCGATCTTGTTTCCAACCTCGGAGTTTCGGCACTGATCGTTATCGCTTTGATCTATATGATCCTTCTCATCCAGTTTGATAAACTGACAAAACCGCTGATCATCATGACCAGTATACCGTTGTCGCTGACCGGTGTTTTTCTGGGACTGTTTTTATTCCAGATCGATATTCAGGCGATGGCTTTATTGGGCGCTGTCAGCCTTATCGGGATCGTCGTAAATAACGGCATTCTGCTGATGGAAGTCATGGATGAGGGTGTCCGGATGGGTAAATCTGTCATAAGCAGCTGTAAAGATGCCATCGATGAACGATATCGTCCGATCATGCTGACGACACTGACGACATGCATCGGCTTGGTACCGCTGATTATTTCAGAAGATCCGATGACGGCGCCGATGGCCTTGGTACTCTTTTTCGGCTTGCTGATGTCTACGATCCTGACGATGGTCATCGTGCCAGTTCTGTATCATTTAATCATTAAAGAAAACAGGGGTTAAAAAATCCCTTTTTTTAGGCTAAAATAAAAGAGGAAAGCGTTTACATCAAGAAGGAGAAATCATATGAGCAGATCGATTCGTGTTTGTGTATGGGGCATCGGTGCTATGGGTGCCGGTGTCATTAAAGCATTATCAGTCAAAAAAGGAGTCGAAATCACTACGGTCATTGCCCGTGGGGATAAAGTAGGTAAACGGGTCGATGAGCTTGTGGAACTGTTAAATCCGATGCCTCTGATCATCCAGGATGAGGCTGATGGATTGAAATCGGCCAATGCCGATGTCGCAATTTTATGTACGGATTCATTTGTCAAAACATCGAAAGATAAAATTCTGGCTTGCATCGAAAAAAGAATGAATGTCATCTCGATTGCTGAAGAGATGTCATATCCTTTTGCTGCGGATCGGGAGATATCCGAACTGATTCACCGAAAAGCAAAAGAAAATAATGTGACCGTATTAGGGACCGGGATCAATCCGGGATTTATGATGGATGCCTTGGTGATCGCCCTGACCTCGGTATGTACCAGTGTCGAGCAGATTGAAGTCAGCCGGGTCAACTCACTGTCACCCTTTGGTAAATCCGTGATGCATGAACAAGGTGTCGGGATATCGGTCGCGCAGTTTTATCAGCGTCAGAAAGAGGGTACACTGGCCGGTCATATCGGATTTGATCAGAGCATGGCCATGATGTCTGAAGCGTTTCATACGGATTTCGATAAGATTGAAATCAAGAACCGGCCGATTGTCTCATCCATCAATCGGGTTGCCCCCCATGCGACCGTGGATGCCGGAGATGTTGCCGGGTGCGATATGGTTGCGACAGCATATGTCAACGAGTATCCTTTCATCACGCTGAAACATCCCCAACAAGTCGAACCGCAAAGTGAAGGGATCACCACCGGGGACTACATAACGATCGTAGGAACGCCGCCGGTATCGATGGTCATCACACCGGAAGTCGATGGCGGTATCGGGACGATTGCGATGGCCGTCAACAGTATTCCCGCAGTGATCAATTCGAAACCCGGAATCAAAACGATGCTCGATCTTCCGCTGCCCAGAGCAATCTTAGGTGATATGCGACTGTATCTTGAGGAAGAGTTATGGTAGCCCATAAGGGAGATTGGGTTTTAATCGAACAAGTGTATCTGATGGCAAAACAGCGGCAGAACCATCTTCCGGCAGATACACAAGCAAAAGATTTTACATTAAGGATCAAAGGTTTTCTGTCGGATGAAACCGTTGAGATCGGGAATAGCTGTTCAGTTGTAACTAAAACCGGAAGATACATTGAGGGCAGATTACTGGAGGTTTTTCCTTCATACCGTCACTCATTTGGAAATTATCTGAAAGAAACGGAATATATTGAATCACAGCTGAAGAATATAACGACAGGTGATTGTGATGAATAAAGCGCAATCGATCCTCAATCGGAAAAATGAAATTATGAAAAAGGCAATAGACATCGATTTTCTCAGATACAAAATATCGGATATTGCTTTTGATTATGAACTGATGATGTCAGAGACCGGATATCCGATCGAAGAAGCACGATCGATTCAACAGTCTTTTGGAGTAGGTTCGACACCGATGCTTCAGCTGACTCATATCAACCGTCTGATCAAGGCAATATCTAATCCGGGATACGGCGCAAAAATATACCTTAAAGACGAAGCTTGCAATTTATCAGGCAGTTTCAAGGCCCGCCGGGCGGCCATCAGCGTTTTCCATGCCAAAAAACTTGGATATCCCGGGGTAATGGCAGCAACATCCGGAAATTATGGAGCTGCGGTTGCGGCGATGTGTGCCAAACTGAATCTGAAATGCATCATTGTTCAGGAAAGTTTTGACTCTGCCGGGGTCTATCAACCTGAGATTCTCGAAAAGGCTCGGGCAATTGAAGCGTATGGAGCGGAAGTCATTCAGTGTTCGGTCGGGCCGGAGCTGTTTGTGGTATTTTTGGATCTGCTCGAGCAGACCGGATATTTCAATGCTTCACTGTACAGTCCTTATGGTATTGCCTCTTTGGAAACCTTGGGAATCGAATGTGTCGAAGATATCCGTAAAATCACCGGGAAAGACCCGGATATGATCATTGTCACGCATGCCGGAGGCGGTAATCTGACCGCTACGGCAAGGGGAGCGAAGAAAGCCGGATGTCACTGTCCGATCGTCGGTGCCAGTGTCGATTTACATGGATTGCATATGGCCAGTGACTCAGATTTTAACCGCAAGTCCTTTACGACCGGTCACACCGGATTTGGTTTTCCTTTTGCCATGCATCCCGACCGGTCCGATGTGACCTATTCGGCTGCCCGTCCGTTGCGCTATATGGATAAATACTATACCGTCAAACAGGGTGAGGTTTTTTATATGACGGAAGCCTTGGCTAAACTGGAAGGTCTGGAGCGGGGTCCGGCGGGAAACACTTCACTTGCGGTTGCATTCTCATTAGCTCAGACCATGCGTGAGGATCAGATCATCGTGGTTCAGGAAACTGAGTACACCGGTGCAGGGAAACATATGAATGCCCAGTTGAGTTTTGCGAAAGAGCGGGGAATCGATATCCGTATCGGTGATCCTCAACAGGAAATCGCCGGTGAGAATATCATTTTACCGGATCACCTGCGAAAAATTTCGGCACAGCCGGTCGATCTCGACAAGCTACGGATGTCTTATCTGAGGAATCAGCTGAATTTGCATCCTAAAGTCATACTGACAGAGGATGATGTTGATTATTTATCTGCCGAATGCAACGTATCGAGAGAATGGATACGATCAGCAGTTAATCTGTTGAAAGGAGACGGTCATGAAACGGAATGATGATTTTGAAGTTCGCAGAGAGTCATTGAGAAACTTATCTGACCAAGAACTTCACCAAAAATTCTGGCAGCTGAGCCAGCAGTTGGTCGATCCGATGCTTGATTTAGCCAAAACCCACACGACACCGTCGATTGAACGATCGGTACTTTTGCGCATGGGAGCCAGCAGCATTGAAGCATCTGCGATCGTCGGACATGCGATATCGTGCGGTGTCATTTCCAGCGGAGCTGGCCATTGCGTTATCAAAGTCATGAAATATTATCACTGTCCATTGCGCGAAGCGATTGAACGATGCACAGATGAATCATTTTTTACAAAGCATTTTTCGCCGGGAGGTCTGCTCAATGAAATCATTTGACGAGAAACTGAACATCGAAGCGATCCTGGGCAATTTAGAACATTATGTCCCACGGCGAAGAGGCTGGCATTGGCGAAATCCTATCGCAAAGCAAACCATCGGTAAATTTGAGTATTCGGATATGTCCGAAAATCTTAAAACTTCCATCGGACTTCCTGCCAGTCATGCCTTTGACTCGATTGATCCTCAACCCAAAGCGGTGATTACCACAGAAATCGCTTCAGGACGATTTGAAGATGATATCCGTCGGATGCGGATGGCAGCCATTCACGGTGCTGATCATATGATGGTCATCCGTACGGCCGGTCAAAGTCATTTTGACGGTCTGATCGAAGGGACTCCGCAAGGGGTCGGCGGAATACCGATTACCCGTAAGCAAGTACGTGCCCAGCGTAAAGCACTCGACATGATTGAAGACGAAGTCGGCCGGCCGATCAACTATCATTCGTATGTTTCCGGCGTTGCCGGTCCGGAAATCGCGGTCATGTTTGTCGAAGAAGGGGTCAACGGTGCCCATCAGGATCCGCAGTACAATGTACTTTACCGAAACATCAATATGGTGCGATCTTTTGTCGATGCGGCTGAATCAAAGACGATCATGGCCTACGGCAACCTCGCGCAGATTGATGGGGCACACAATGCCAATGCTACGGCCGTTGAAGCTTGGAAAGTAACTCCAGAGCTTTTGGTCCAACATGCCATCAATACCTCATTTTCACTTGGGTGTGGTATCAAGGAAGAAAACATCTGTTTGTCCACAGTTCCGCCGACAGCACCTCCGGCACCATGTGTCCGGATGGATTTACCGTACGCCATTGCATTAAGAGAGTTATTTCCCAATGTCCGTATGCGGGCTCAGATGAATACCAAATATATGGAATCTTCCGTGCGTGAAGCTACGGTCACCCATACGCTGAATCTGTTGATTTCGCAGCTGACCTCTGCCGACATTCAATCCACCATTACTCCGGATGAAGGCCGCAATGTCCCTTGGCATATCTATAACATAGAAGCCGTCGATACCGCAAAGCAGGTGTTTGCGGGTTTGGATGGAATCAATGAGTTTGTAAAAATCGACCGTGACAGTCCGCGACTGAAAGAACAGGTTCGCGAGCTTAAGGAACGTGCGGTTTTGATGATGGAAGAAATGATTGAGGCCGGCGGTTATTTTGAAGCCGTAGCACAAGGATACTTTGTCGATTCTGGTTTTTATCCTCAGCGCAACGGTGACGGTATCGCCCGTAAAGTCAACGGCGGTATCTCTGCCGACTCGGTTTATCCTCGCAATCATGATTATTTAGCCCCGGTCACGGCTCATTTCGGCAATAATCATCCCGAAGATTATGGGACTCAGGATCCTTCTTCTATCATATCGGGATGTACCTTTGAAGATCATGATAAAATCATCTTCATTGATGAGTTAGATGAGACGGACAATGTTTATCTTCGCCTGAAGGAAACGCAAAAGTACAGAGATCAGAAAATCGTCAGGCCGGAAATGGAATGGCAGGGGGATGGTGTCGTATTGCTGACTATGTTCTTTCCTTTATCTTCCGACTTGGCGAGAGCTGCAGCTTTAGAAGCAGCAAGGCAAATGAATTTGTCAGAAACCGAGGTCATTCACACGGAAATCATGCATCCGGCTGAGGGTACCCGGGTTGAAGTCAAAGGAAAGGTCAGTTTTGACATCGCTTTGGATTCATTAAAAATAGAGCAAAAAGCACCGATGCTTGAAGAAGAAGCTTTGAAACAGGCCATTCGCCAACGACCCTTTAAAATCGTTGCCGCAACCGTGGGTGAGGATGAACATTCTGTCGGTTTAAGGGAAATCATCGATATCAAACACGGCGGCATTGAGAAGTTCGGATTTGAGTGCATATATCTGGGAACTTCCGTGGCATTGTCGAAATTGGTGGATGCGGCGATCGAAACATCGGCCGATGCCATACTGATATCGACGATCATCAGTCATGATGATATTCACTACAAAAACATGAAGAAACTTCATGAGATATGTGTTGAAAAAGGGGTGCGCGACCGCCTGATTTTGGTTGCCGGAGGGACTCAGGTCACACCGGAACTGGCCCGTAAGAATGGTATGGATGAAGGGTTCGGAAGAAAAACCAAAGGACAGCAGGTTGCTACATTCTTAGTACAAAAGCGAAATGAGGAAATGCGATGAAAGAAGCCGTGCTGGTTGGAGAAATCGGATCAACGACGACGCAAGTCGTCGCTTTTGAGCATTCACTTGATACCCTGGTTTATGTCGGTCGGGGTATCAGCGAAACGACAGCAGATCAGGGCGATGTATCGGTCGGACTGCTTTCTGCTTTAGAAAATCTGAAACGCAATCTGAATACGGATGAACTTACATATCAGCGGTTTTTGGCTTGTTCCAGTGCGGCTGGAGGACTCAAAATGACTGTACACGGACTGGTGTGGGATATGACGGTTAAAGCAGCAAAAGAGGCAGCACTGGGAGCCGGTGCGAATATCCGCTACATAACGGCGGGAATGCTCGGTGAAGATGACTTGCGTGAGATCGAGCAAATCTGCCCGAATATCATCTTGTTGGCCGGCGGAGTCGATTACGGCGAGAAAAACACGGTTTTAGCCAATGCCGAAAAATTGTGTGAATTATCGATCCGGGTTCCCGTGATCTACGCCGGGAATAAGGAGATCCAGAAATCGGTCAGTAAAATTTTGATGACAGCCGGTTTCGAGTGTTTGATTTGTGACAATGTTTACCCAAACATCGACCAGTTGGTCGTCGAACCGCTGCGAAATCTGATTCAGCAGGTATTTGAAAAACATATTACCGATGCACCGGGAATGCGTCGGATTCGCGAGCTCATCGATGGTACGATTCTTCCGGTACCGGCCGCGGTCAATCGGGCAGCTCAACGATATTATCAGAAGATGGGACCTTGCATGGTCATCGATATCGGCGGTGCAACCAGTGATGTTCACTCAGTCAGTGAAGACAGTGACCGATACCGCGATGTCCTTATATCTCCGGAACCTTTCGCTAAACGGACGGTCGAAGGAGATCTGGGCGTGTATAAAAACCGAACGGTCGTAGCCAATCTGATGAAAGAACCGCCCTTCGGTCACTGGAAAGAGCTGTTGAACGATATTTTACCAATCGATCGTGATCAGCGTCATAAGGAACTGATCGACTGTCTGACTCAGACCGCTGCACAGGCGGCACTATCACGACATGCGGGAAGGGTTCAGTATTTATATCTTCACAGCGGACGTAAAACGATTGCCAGCGGCAAAGACTGCTCCCAAGTCAAAACGATCCTGTTGACCGGCGGTGCACTGATCTATCATCATGATCCCATTGAAATGATGAGAAGAGTACTCAAGACCATGGATCCGATGTTGCTTTTACCGAGGGAAGAGGTCATGATCCGTTTGGATAAACAGTACTTGCTTGCGGTCATCGGAGTTTTGTCTGAAGAATATCCGGACCAAACCGATCGTATGATCAGTGATCTGATTGTGAGGGATTTATTATGAAATACCCGGCATTGACGATTGATTGTGAAAAATTCAGGCATAATATCCGAATCATTTCCGGGATGTGCCAACATCAGGGGATCGAAGTGGTCGGAGTAAACAAAGTTTCGGGCGGTCATCCGATTCTTAATCGGATCTTTTATGAAGAGGGGATAATAACCATCGGTGACTCGCGCATAGAAAACCTTGCACGTAATCCTTTACCTATGCGCAAGATGATGCTTCGTCTGCCGATGAAATCGGAAGCGGATGCCATCGTTTTGGGAAGCGATGTGTCACTGAACAGTGAATGGGATACGATCATTGCATTGGAAATCGCAGCCAAAGCACATGGTAAAGTGCATGATATCATCCTGATGGTCGATATGGGCGATTTACGTGAAGGGATTCATAATATCGAACAGCTGTATCTGCTGGCGGAGATGATCAAGCATTTCAAACATATCCGCCTGATTGGAATCGGGGCGAATTTCAGCTGTTTCGGCGGGCTGATACCGACATTATCGATTTTACAGAAACTTCATGACATGCAGCAACGTGTCCATCAGATCATTGAAGACTGTACGATCGTTTCCGGCGGAAACTCTTCGTCTCTCTATTTGTTGCAAAGAGGGTTAAAACTGCCGATCAATCAGCTGCGTCTGGGGGAATCTTTTTTCCTAGGAGTGGAAACGGCCTATCAGACCCGCTTGGAGAATACCTTTGATGATGTCGTGCTGTTGCATACCCAAATCATTGAAATCAAAATGAAACCATCGATGCCTGTCGGTGAAACCGGATTCGATGCATTTGGGAAAAAGACTCATTTTGAAGACAAAGGGATGCGCAGAGTCGCGATCAGTGCCATCGGTCTGCTGGATACCGATCTCAATATGGAATGTACGGATCCTGGTGTGACGATCATCGGGGCAAGCAGCGACCATTTGCTGTGTGAACTTTCGGAAGAAGGCCATTATCGGGTCGGTGATGTACTGACCTTTAAACTGAGATATGGCAGTCTGTTGCGCCTGTTTTTCTCGCCATTTGTTGAAAAGCGGTTCCTTAACAACCGTAAATGAAAATTGATGTGTCATCACATCTTTTTTTATGGTACAATCAATTAGTTAAAAGAGGTGAAAATATGGCAAAAGAAGTATTTAGTTTAGACTTCGCAGGAAGAAGTCTGGTGGTGGAAACCGGTGAGTTAGCCAAGCAAGCCGGCGGATCAGTGTTGATTCGTTATGAAGAAACTGCAGTATTGTCGACAGCGACCGCAAGCAAGAATGCCAAGGATTTGGATTTCTTTCCGCTGACGGTCACATTTGAAGAAAAGCTGTATTCGGTAGGGAAGATTCCGGGCGGCTTTTTGCGTCGTGAAGGGCGGCCCAGTGAACATGCAACGCTGACAGCCCGTCTGATCGACCGTCCGATCCGTCCGTTGTTTGCGGAAGGATTCCGTAATGAAGTTCAAGTCGTCAACACCGTGTTGTCGGCAGACAATGACTGTTCGGCGGACATGGCTGCTTTGTTTGGAGCATCCTTGGCCATCTGTGTGTCGGATATTCCGTTTAACGGTCCGGTCGCCGGTGTCATCGTCGGTCGAGTCAACGGTGAACTGATCATCAATCCGACGGTGGCTGAGCTTGAAGTATCAGATATCAATCTGACCGTGGCCGGCACCAAAAAAGCCATCAACATGGTTGAAGCCGGTGCGAAGGAAGTCAGTGAAGAAGATATGTTGGAAGCCATGCTGTTTGGGCATGAGTTTATCAAAAGACTGTGCGAGTTTCAAGAAGAAATCGTCGCTAAGGTCGGTAAACCGAAACGGGAAATCGTACTCTATGGGGTCGATTCCGAACTGAACACGCAATTGCGCGGTTTATGTCAAAGCCGTTTGGAAGATGCCGTGCGTATCAAAGAAAAACTGGTCCGTTACGGAGCGATCGATGATATCGAAGCCGAAATGGTCACATATTATGAGGGATTGGAATATCCCAGCGATAAAGTCAAAGAAAAGACGATCAAGCAAGTCAGACAGGTTTGTCATGATATTGTTGCCGATGAAGTCCGCCGTTTAATCTCTGTTGAGAAAATCCGTCCGGACGGACGCGGGATCGATCAGTTACGTCCTTTGGATTCACAAATTGATTTGCTTGCCCGGGTGCATGGCAGTGCCTTGTTTACCCGCGGTGAAACGCAGGTTCTCTCCGTTTGTACCTTGGGTGCGATGGGCGATACGCAAATCATCGATGATATGACAGACATCGAATCGAAGCGATTTATGCATCATTATAATTTCCCGCCTTATTCGGTCGGTGAAACCGGTCGGATGGGATCTCCTGGCCGACGTGAAATCGGTCACGGTGCACTCGGTGAACGGGCACTGGCTCAGGTTTTGCCAAGTGAAGAAGAATTCCCGTATGCGATCCGTTTGGTCGCTGAAACCCTGGAATCCAACGGTTCCTCCTCACAGGCATCCATTTGTGCCGGTACGATGGCTTTGATGGCTGCCGGGGTACCGATCAAGGCACCGGTTGCCGGGATTGCCATGGGTTTGGTTACTTACGGTGATTACTATACCGTTTTGACGGACATTCAGGGAATGGAAGATCATTTCGGCGATATGGACTTCAAAGTAGCCGGGACCCATGATGGTATCACGGCTTTACAGATGGACATCAAGATTGAAGGTCTGACCACGGAAATCTTGCGTGAAGCATTGGCTCAGGCGAAAATCGGCCGCATGCAAATCATGGAGAACATGATGGCCGTTATCAGTGAACCGCGGTCAGAAGTCGGTAAATATGCTCCAAAGATTCATCAGCTGAAGATCCCGACGGATAAGATTCGTGATGTCATCGGTGCCGGCGGTAAAATTATTAATCAGATCATCGCGGACTGCGACAATGTCAAAATCGATATTGAGGATGACGGCCGTGTCGTGATTTATCATCAGGATCTTGCTGCCATCCGTAAGGCTGCCGACATGATCGAAGCTATCGTCCGTGTAGCCAAAGTCGGTGAAATCTATGAAGGCAAAGTGGTGCGGGTCGAAAGCTTCGGTGCATTTGTGGAACTGTTCCCGGGTACCGACGGATTACTGCATGTGTCAAAAATTGCTCATGAACGCGTTGAAAACACTTCGGATGTATTGAAACTTGGCGACATTGTCAAAGTTATGGTCACTGAGATCGATGAAAAGGGCAGAGTCAATGTTTCGAGAAAGGCGCTGCTTCCCAAGCCGGAGGGTTTTGTAGAAAAACCGGATCGTCCGCGCGGCAACTTCGATAAAAATAAAAGAAAACCAAGAGAATAGATGACAGGGACTGAGAAATCAGTCCTTTTTTATCGGCCAAGATTAATGAACGTATGTTTATCAAAAACAGTGTCCGTCGGTTTGGACATAAACATAGAATCCGACGATTTCATGTGATAAAATACTAAATGTAAAGAGAGGTCAGAATATGGATTTTTTAACACTAGCAAGAAATTATCAGGAACAGATGATCAAGGACTTACAAGAGCTTATCGCCATCCCGTCATTGAGCGATCTGGATCATGCCGGTGAACATGCACCTTTTGGTTTGAATATCCGCAAGGCATTGGATTGGATGCTGGATAAAGGTAAAGCAGACGGCTTTGATACGTTGGATGTGGATGGCTATGCCGGATTGATCAGTTACGGTCATCAGGATAGAAGCGTCGGCATGCTCGGACATCTTGATATCGTGCCGGTCGGTGAAGGGTGGAGCGTCGATCCATTTGGCGGACTGGTGAAAGACGGATATATATTCGGACGAGGCAGCGGTGA
Source organism: Erysipelotrichaceae bacterium (assembly GCA_036677505.1). GTDB lineage: Bacteria > Bacillota_I > Bacilli_A > Erysipelotrichales > Erysipelotrichaceae > UBA2227. The sequence continues at coordinate 76,610 of JAVBWK010000036.1, read as the reverse complement.
TGACAAAGGTCCGACGGTTGCCGCGTATTATGCGATGAAAATAATCAAAGATTTGAATATAGAACTGAAGAAGAAGCTCATGCTTATTGTGGGATGTGATGAAGAAACCGGCATGCGCTGTATGAAACACTATATCGAAACTGCACCGCTTCCGGATATGGGATTTGTCCCGGATGCCGAGTTTCCGGTCATTTACGGTGAAAAGGGAATTTTAGTGGTAAAACTCACCGGTAAAAAAAATACCGTGATCAAGCGTATCCACGGGGGAGAAAGACCCAATATCGTCTTGGGCAAGTGTGCCGTTGAAGTGTTTGGTAAACCCAAAGAAGATGAGTTGCGTTTATTCTGTCGCAGTCATAGGATCAAAGCATCGTTTAAGCACTTAACGGATACGACCGTGTATACTTTTGAAGGGAAATACTCACATGCTTCCACTCCGCAAAAAGGGCAGAATGCTGCGGTGTATGCTCTGAATTTTGTGGCGGCTGCCTATCAGGACGAAGCTGCGGCAGATTTAAGCAGGTGTCTGTACAGTTACCACGGGACCGGATTGAATATTGAGTTTGACGGTGCTCATATGCACAATCTGACAATGAATCTCGGAATCATCCATGTCGAAAAAAATCAGTTTGATTTGACGTTAGATATCCGATACCCCAATGATGTCGATCTTGATTTCTGTATGAATCACATCAAGGAAACTCTGAGTGGTGATGCGCCATGGATATCGGCAGAAGTTACTGCGCATAAAGAACCGCTGTTTGTGGATCCCAATTCTGAATTAGTCAAAACGTTGCACGAAGTCTACCGTGAAGTCAGCGGGGATGATTTCACGCCGTTAAAAACGATGGGCGGCGGGACGTATGCCCGAACCTTACCTAATTTCGTGGCGTATGGAATGGCCTTTCCGACAAGAAAATTACCAGAGTTTGCGGGGGATGCCCATCAAAAGGATGAAGCCATCGAAATTGAATCACTGATCATGGCAACGGCCATTTATGCCAAAGCTCTTTACCGATTAGCTTATGAGAATGCGTAATAAACCTTGGGCCATGTCGTTTCTTCGGTCAATGCCGCATACGCTCGTTGAGGATCCGAAAAGTTGGGCATCACAATGGAAGAAAAAGCTGGGATGTTCACTTCTGCATGTCGAGATCGGCAGCGGAAAAGGAGATTACTGGAGTTCGATGGCTCACATGCATCCCGAACACGGATGGGTGGCTGTTGAAAAAGATCGCAACGTCGCCGCAACCAGCCTGAAAAAGCATTTCGATAATCTGTTGCCGACCATGGCTCTGATTGTTCAAGATGCAAAAGATATAAAAGAATGGTTCGCTCAGGGTGAAATCGATGTTTTACACTTGAATTTCTCCGATCCCTGGCCTAAAAAAGGCCATAGTAAGCGCCGTTTGAGTCACAGTGAGTTTCTGAAGGAATATTGGCGGTTGCTAACGGATGAAGGTGAGATCGTGATGAAAACCGATAACGCCGGCCTTTTCGAGTATTCGTGTGTCCAGTTGAGTCATTTTGGATTTATTCTCGCTGATATGTCTGTGAATTTTCGTGCCAGCGATCATCCGGAAGATGCCATCACCGAATATGAGCAGCGTTTTATGGAATTGAATCAGCCGATTTACCGGGCTGTTTGGAGGAAAAACCGATGAGTTATGATGTTTTGATGAAGAACCTGGCACAACTGTCCCAATTGTACGGAGTCAGCGGTCAGGAACAATACGTTTCAAGATATTTAAAAAATGAATATCTGAAATACACGGATGAGATCATTTATGATAATTTAGGAAGCATTTTCGCCGTTAAGCGCAGTAAAAAAGCAAATGCGAAAAAAGTTATGATAGCCGGGCATATGGATGAGGTCGGATTTATGGTTAAGACCATCACTAAAACCGGCTGTCTGACCTTGCACCCGATTGGCGGATGGTGGTCACAGACACTGCTTGGACAACGAGTCGCCGTCATCAATGGTCAGGGAAAAGTGTTTCATGGTGCCATCGGCTCGATTCCACCGCATTTACTGACAGATGCGGACCGGGCAAAACCGATGGAAATCAAAAATATGCTGGTCGACATCGGCGCGAGAAACAAAGAAGAAGTTGAAGAGCTCAATATCCGGCCGGGTGATATGGTGGTGCTTGTAGGGGACTATCAGGTGTTGGCCAACGGTAAACGGCTGTTAGCGAAAGCATTTGACAACCGGTATGGCTGTGCCATGGGATTAGCCCTGTTGGATGCTTTGAAAGATACCGAACTTGAAGTGGATCTTTACATCGGAGCAACCGTCCAAGAAGAAGTAGGGCTTCGCGGTGCGCAGACAGCAGCATCCATGATCGATCCGGATATGGCCATTGTGTTTGACTGCTCTCCGGCCAATGATGCTTCCGGGGATGAATCAGCTTTCGGTCAGCTGGGAAAAGGTTTGCTCATACGTTTTGTCGATGCCAACTATCTGCCGAACCGTCATCTGCTTGATGCACTGATCCAACAGTGTACACAACTTTCACTTCCGTATCAGTATTATGTTTCGATGGGCGGAACTGATGCAGGTGCCATTCACAAAAATACCGTCGGTGTACCCACGCTGACGATGTGCATATGTGCCAGAAACATTCATACCAACAGTTCGATCATAGATATTGATGATCTCAATACCGCATATCTTGCGGCACTGTCCTTGGTCAGCGGGTTGAATGATGAACGGATTTCTGCTATGATTTGCTTTAATCAGTAGTTATCGGAGGTGAGCAGATGCGGAAATATTGGATCGTTCTTATCGTATTTTTAAGCGGATGCTCGGTATCCGGTGTTTCAGTGAATCAGCAGATCGATAACGGTGCCGCCTTTGTCAATGCTTTGCCCATGGTCGAGCTGCACAATCAGAATTCGCCTCTGTTCAGTTATTATCTTCCCAGAAATATCGGAAAGCGGGATGCAAATCGATTTTCGGTAACACTGATCAGTCACGGGCAAACCATTACTTTAAGTCTGGATGCTGCATCGATCATCATGAACCGGTTTTACCGGGTGCAGCTCGGCGGTCAGTTACGAAAACTCTACGGCACTCAAAACGCATTGGCCGTGAAGAACGGGTCGTTTACAGATGCTTTGGGCGTAATCAGCGATTATAGAATTACGGTACTGCCATATACTGAGTCATGGGTCATGATTTATGCGCAGAATAATCAGTTTCTGGTAAGCTCGATCGTACCTAAAGCAAACATCCAGCCGGTTCTTACCGATATGCTGATCATTTTACGCAGTGCAAAGGCAGAATCAAATGATATCGTGAATCTGTTTTCCAATAAAGTTGTCGTGGATTACAATCGGATATCGCGTGAGTTACTGGAGTTTATCGCTCCGGAATCAGGAACGATCGTGGATATGCTTAAACTGATCAATGGTGATTTTGATTTTGACGAAACGATTCCGGATGATTATTACGATGACGATATTTATGAATTGCCGGTGGAAGAGCCGCAGGAAGAAGGCGATGAAAATGTCGAGGGAATTGAATAAACCTTTGATCGTACGTGCATTCAGTCATCCGTCTGTCGATGGTCTGCATCTGTGTTCTGTCGATATCGGTCATAAGGAAATCAATATTTTCTGTAAGATGAAGAATATCAGGGAAGACATGCTGACGGTCATGGCTTTGCCCAAGGCTGTATTAGCAGATGGTACGATGATTGAAGAGAGTCTGATTGCCGGGTTGCCTTCGCAGGGGATAATGTGTTCTCTGTTAGAAATTACCGGCTCAAAAAAGCCGGTCAAAGGTTTGATTGATTTACCAAAGGATACCATATGCGGATCCGTGCCGGATATCGCTGCTCTGGGAGAAACGTTATGCTGAAAAAATTCTTGTCACTGTTTTTTGAAGAAGAAGAGATCATTGAAGAGGAAGCAGAAGAAACTGCTGTTGAACCTGTTAAAAAACCGGCAGTCATCAAAGCGGAACCGAAAATTTCCGAATCTGTTAAAGGTGTCGAAAAATCGGCAGTCGTAGCGGAATTGCCGATGAAAAAAGAGAAGGAATTTGTCGACATCAAGGCTGATGCTGTTGAAGTTGCCGAATATAAACCGACGATAAAGAAAATCGATGTCGACAAGGTCAGTGATATCGACGTCAAACCGATTCGCCGCCCGGTCAAACCGGAACCCAAACCTTATGAGTTTTCTGAGGTCATCAGCCCGATGTTTGGCCGTTCGGAAAAAGAACAACCGATCAAAACTGTCGTTCAGTCAATGCCGGTTGAGGAAAGCAAGAGCATTCTCGGCACAATCATCAGTCCGATTTATGGAGTCACCAAAGGTAAGAACCGTATAGCCGAAGTGAAGCAGGCTGCTGAAATCGAGCATCTGACACTTGAACAAATGCTCGGAGTCGAGAAGAGTGAGAGCTTTTTGCAGGACAGTTTCGATCTGATCGCGGATCAGGATCAGCCGTTGGTCAAAGAAAAACCGAAGACACTGATCAGCCTGTTTGAGGAAGAAGAGGAGAGCCAATGATTTATCTTATAGGAATCAAAGGAGCCGGAATGGCTGCGCTGGCATGCATGCTGCATGATATCGGCGAGACTGTTTCAGGCAGTGATATCGAAAAACATATCTTTACCGAAGATGAATTGCATCGGCGCAATATTCCGGTATATCCTTTTAGCCATCACGAAATTGAAGATCACTCGACCGTCGTTATCGGTAATGCCTTTTCGGATGATTTTAGTGAGGTTATCCGTGCCCGGTCGAATCCGACACTCAAGATTTTCAGATATCATGAATTTTTGGGAAAACTGATGGAAAGCTACCGTGCGATCGCCATTGCCGGAAGTCATGGGAAAACGACAACGACCAACATGGTATCAACGATGTTAAGTCAGTTTTTCAATACCGGCCATCTGATTGGTGATGGTGATGGAATGCTACATGAACAAGACCGTTATCTTGTAATTGAAGCATGTGAGTACCGCCGTCACTTTCTTGCTTACAAACCGCAGATTGCGGTGATCACCAATGTTGATATCGATCATGTCGATTATTTCAAAGATGAAGCCGATTATGCTTCGGCTTATGAGCAGTTCTCTCAAAATGTAAGTGAGGTTTGCATCGTGTTCGGTGATGATTTACGATCGCGTAATCTGAGACTTTCATCCCGCGCTTTATATTACGGAATCAACCCGGACAACGATGTCATAGCATACGATATTGTTGAAACCGTGACCTCCACCTCTTTTGATGTGAAGATCAGCGGGAAGCATTACGGGCGGTTTGATTTACCGTTTGTCGGCACACATATGCTTTACAACAGCCTTGCGGCAATCACGATCGGTTATCTCGAAGGCTTAACGGCTCAACAGTGCAATCAGGGGCTTGCCATGTTTAGGGGTGCAAAACGGCGCTTTGTGATCACACAAGTCAAAGACAGCATATTCATCGATGATTATGCCCATCATCCGACCGAAGTATCGGTCACGGTGGATGCAGCCCGTAAACGTTATCCGGATAAGACACTGATCGCGATTTTTAAACCGCATCGGGTTTCACGGGTATTCCGTTTTGCCAAGGAGTTTGCACAGGCTTTATCCAAAGCCGATGTTGTCGCCTTGTGTCCCTTTACCAGCATTGATGACAAAGAAGAAGGTATCGATATCGATATCACATATCTGCAAAATATGATCGAGGGAAGTTTCATCGTAGATGAAAACGAAGCCGATGCCCAACGGCTGGCTGCCTATAAACCTGCCGTATATTTGTTTATGAGTTCCAAGGACATTTATAATTTAAGTGATTCAGTAAAGCGCTACCAATAATCTTGAAAACTTTTTCAAAATTGTGTACAATGATTTTGAGGTGATCAAGATGGATGCATTGTTAAGCGCATTACAAGAGGTATCAGTACAGTTACTGCCTTTTTTAGGCGTAGTGGTACTGATTTTTCTTATTTTGATTTTACGCAGGGTTTATTTGCTTTTGGCCGATGTCGGAGTGACAGTTTCCAAAGTAAATACAGCCATGGATAAAGTGAATGTCAGTCTCGATGAGGTAAAAGCTCCGCTGTCAACATTGAGTCGGTTGTCTCATTCGATCGACTTGGTGCATACTGCGACTGAATCGGCTGTCAAAGGTGCGGTCCGGGTCGTATCCGAAAATTATGAATGGATCAAAGATACGGCATTGTCCGCATTCAGTAAAGTAAAAAATAAAGGTGATAAACAGAAAGGAGATTTTGATGATGAGTGAAGGTAAAGAGCAGGTGGATAAAACCTTAGAAGAAATCAGCAAAGATGTCGAAAGTTTCAAGGAAGATGTCGATCAGGTGATTGAAGAGTTGAAAGATGATGAAAAAGACAAAGTACGGAAGATCAAAGAAGATGTAGTTCGCGGTGTAGAAAATATCGTCGAAGCTACCAAAAAAATGATTCATGATTTAAAGGAAGATGAGGAACTTAAAGCCCGTCTGAATCAGGCGAAGGAAAAAACGGTAGCCGTGCTTAATGACGCGAAAGAAAAACTCATTGAAATCAAAGAAGATGAAGCCTGGAAAGAGCGGTTTGCCAGCGTGAAAAGCAAGGCAGCTGAAATCAAGGATAAAGTCGTCGATAAAGTTTCTGAAAATGAGGAGTTTGTAGAGAAAGTTACTGAGCTTAAAGATAAAGCGGTGAAAGTCACGGTTGAAACGGTTGAGCACACCAAAGAAAAAATTGATGAATTCATCAACCGTCCGGATGTTCAAGAGAAAATCGAAGATGCCAAAGAGAAAACGGTTGACTTGGCAGAGAAAGCTGTCGGTAAACTGAAAGAATGGCTGAAACCGAAAACGAAAGAAGAAGATAAGTAGGTGCTGAAATGAAACGTGTTACCATATATGATGTTGCCAATGAGGCGAAAGTATCCCTTGCCACGGTCTCCCGTGTCATTAATGGATTGGAAATCGTCCGTGAAGATACACGGGCCCGGGTTGAATCGGCCATTGAAAAACTCGGATACAAACCCAATGCCATCGCGCAGGGTTTGGCGTTGCAGAAAACCACGACGATTGCTTTGGTTGTCCCGGAAGCCAGTTTCAATTACACCGGTCAGATCATTAACGGATTGCTCGATGTCGCAAAGATTTACAAGTATAATATCATGTTGCATACGACAACCGAAGGGATTCTTGAGATCAATGAAATCATTGAAAATATTATCAAGTCCCGTGTGGACGGAGTCGTTATATACAATGATAAATTGCTGTACAACGAGTTGAGGGAACTAACCAAATATCAGTTTCCGATCGTACTGATCGGCAACCGCATGTCGGAGAATAATGTTGCCTGTGTCTATGTCGATATTGAAAAGGCAGCGTATGAACTTGCGTTGCAGTATATCAGCCGCGGTCAGAAAGACATCGCTATCATTGAAGACCGCAAGAACTCTTATGCAATCAATCAGTTGATTAAAGGCGTAACACGTGCATTTGAAGAAAAGCAGCTGACGTTCAATCAGTATATCGAAATCCCGGCAATGTATCGCAGCTCATACGAATTTTTGTCGAATTATTTTAAAGACAAAAGACATGATCTGATCATTGCTTATCGTGATTCACAGGCATTGGCTGCTATCAATGCAGCCAATGAAAATGGCATCGCTGTACCCAAGGAAATGGAAATTGTCTGTGTCATCGATACCAAGTACAACGCCATGGTCCGGCCGCGCTTATCCAGCTTTTCGATTCCTTCGTACGATCTTGGAGCCGTTGCGATGCGGATGATGACAAAACTGCTGCATCAGGAGTCTTTCGAAGATCGGGAAATCGAGTTAAGTTACTTGTTTACCCCACGTCAGTCGACAAAATAATTGACGCTCAAGCATAGATTATATATAATTGCAGTATCGCAAAGACGGGAATAAGTACTTGTAAGATCCTTCAGAGAGACAGTGGCCGGTGAAAACTGTTGTTTGGCACAAGGAAATACACCCCTGAGCATCTTTATGAAAAGTAAAGACGTTGCCGGCGTTAACGGTTCAAGTGCACGAAAGTGAACTAAGGTGGTACCGCGCATATGCGCCCTTGGACTCAAGGGCGTTTTTTATTTGAAGGGAGAAAAATCATGGATTTTTTAGAAGAACTGACTTGGCGGGGGCTGATTAAGGATGTTACAGATTTGGAAGGTTTGAAAGAGCGCATCAAATTACCGATGACGGTATATTGCGGTTTTGATCCGACGGCAGACTCACTGCATATCGGCCATTTACAGCAATTGCTTTTACTGAAGCGTTACCAGCAGCAGGGGCACCATCCCATCGCGCTGATCGGGGGAGCTACCGGCATGATCGGTGATCCGCGGCCGACGACCGAACGGTCCTTGCAGTCTCTTGATGAGATCAATGCGAATATCGTGGGTATATCTGCACAGATTCGCGCAATTTTGTGCAGTTCGGATTTGCCCGTGACCATCGTCAACAATTATGACTGGCTCAGTAAAATCGACATTCTGACTTTTTTGCGTGAGTACGGCAAACATTTCAATGTCAACTATATGATCGCAAAAGACATCGTTTCTTCGCGTCTGGCTACCGGGATATCGTTTACGGAGTTTACGTATACGATCTTACAGGCAGCGGACTGGTTGCATCTGTATCAGAACCATCAGTGTGATATGCAGATCGGCGGCAGTGACCAGTGGGGAAATCTGACCAGCGGCAGTGAACTCATCCGAAAGGTCGTGGGCAGTCATGCGAAGGTGTTCGGAGTGACCTCACCGCTGATTACCAACTCGGACGGCAGTAAGTTTGGTAAAAGTGAAGGTAAGAATATTTGGCTGGATCCGACCAAAACAGATTCCTACACATTCTATCAGTACTGGATCAATGTTTCCGATCAGGATATCATTGATTTTATGAAAAGGCTGTCATTTAAGTCGCCTCAACAGATTCTGGAGTTTGCGGAAATGACTCAACAACAGCCGCATTTGCGACTGGCTCAAAAAGCCCTTGCGGAAGAGCTTACCATCCTGGTTTTTGGTGATGAAGGTTTAAGCAGTGCTATGAAAATCACCGAGGTATTATTTTCGGGTCAGTTCGACCGACTGAGTTTTTCTGAGTTGAATGTTGCCTTATCGGATGCACCTTCGGCAGGTTTGACAGAAGACGCTTTGCTGATCGATTGTTTGGTTTTGGTCGGATTGGCAAAAAGCAAAAGAGATGCCCGCGATTTGATCGTTGGCGGGTCGGTATCTGTCAACGGATCGAAAATAACGGATTTGGAGTTTATCGTTAAAAAGCAGAATGCGCTCCACCATTCTTTGACGGTGTTGCGAAAAGGAAAGAAAACGTACAGCGTCATTCGTCATGATTAAAATAACCGCCGGATATCGGCGGTTATTTTCTTGAGAATACCAGGTATGCACCCAGGATGATCAGGATCACCGGCCAGCTGAGAACATCACGTACATATTGGCCGATCGATGGAAAGACATTCAGAATAAGTAAATAAATGCCGAGAATAACAAACAGGATGCCTGCTTTCTGTCTTGATGTCATAGGTTCACCTCAAAAACCATTATACACCAAATGTTCACTGTGGTATAATACATCAGAGGTGTTTGTATGCGTAAACTGACAATGATCATCCTATTGGCCTCGATATTATCCGGGTGTCAGTGGTTTGATAACGATGAAATCGATCAGGCAAAATTCCAGCGCTATTCAGCGTATTATACATCTGTTTTTGATAATGACCGGTTTGTTTTGGCCTCTGAATATTATGATCTTGAAGTCGTAATGAATAAAATCAATGATAATGAGTATCGGTATGATGTGATCATCGATTCACCGAAAATTGCGATGTATGCTATTGAGATCATGGTCGTTGAAAACAATATAACTCCGGAACTGGCAGCTAAAATGATGCCTACGATCGGAATCTTTGAAGATTTGGAATACAATCTGATTCCCTATCAAGTCAATATCGAAAAAGGGTATGTCAAAGGTTTGATCGTCAGCGGGATTTCAAATGATCCGATGATCAATCTTAAGATCATGGTTCTATGGCGCGATTATGCGAAACTGCAGGTAACCCGTGAGTTTTTTGATGTCAATAAAACATATGATGACGGAACACCGGTCGAAGAACCGACCGACGGTGAAGATAATGGCGAAGAAGGTAGCAATCCATGACCAATCGTCGTAAACAATCATTGATTGCCGGCGGTCTCACCAGTACTGCCGGTATATTTTTGTCTAAGGCTTTAGGTATCTTGTATGTATCACCTTTTACCGCATTGGCTACAGAAGCCAATACCGCCTATTATGCCTATGCTTATTCAATTTATGATTTACTGCTGAAAGTCTCACTCGCCGGGCTTCCTTTTGCCGTTGCCGCTTTAGTCGCTAAATATGTCGTTAAAGAGGATGTAAAAACAGTCATACTCATCCGAAAACTGTCCATGTCATTTATGGCGGTTTTTGGTTTTGTCTCAATGATGATCGTGCTGCTGTTTTCAGAACCGATTGCCACTTTGATCGTTACAGAGAACGTCACGGCAGAAACTCTGCAAAGGACACAGTATGTCCTGATGATCATTGCTCTTGCGTTGTTTGTCGTTCCTTTGCTTAGCAGTTTCAGGGGATTTTATCAGGGATTAAAGTATCTGAAAGAGTATGCTTTTTCACAGGTGCTTGAGCAGTTGGCACGCATCCTGTTTTTGTTAGGGATGGGCTTTTTGGCCGTAGTTGTTTTCAGACAGGATTCGATGTGGGCGGTATACTTTGCTGTACTGTCAACCTCGGTGTCGGCCATGATATCAATTTTTCAGTTTTTATTTCTCGACCGTCGGGTATACAAAGATTTGAAACTGAAGGCAGATCAGCAGACTTCTCAGCCCGTTGACAGAAAGGAGTTGATCATTGAGTTATTCAATTTTTCAATTCCGTTTTTTCTGATGTCCTTTTTCAGCTCAGGATTCAGCATCTCCAATCTGTTTTTATTTAATCGATCGATGTACATGATTTCTGATAACGAAAGTCAGATCAAACTGTTGTATTCCATGATCATGTTTACAACCAATAAACTTACATCGATCCCGCAAGTGCTGGCTCCGGGATTTTCAATTGCCATCATCCCGTATATTACTTCTTCTTACGAAGAGAATAATATGAAGCAAGTCCGCAAATATATTACCGACGCCTTGAATACAGTTTTATATCTGGCAATTCCTTTAAGTTTTGTTTTGTTTTTTTTGGCAGAGCCGGTTTATTATGTGATGTATGGTTCCGATAATGTAACAATCGGAGCCATCGTTTTGAGGACATCGACCTTGCTGGCACTGACCGGAACGATTTATCCGGTTGTGACAACGATGATGATGTCTTTACGCATGAAACGAAAGATTCTGATCAATTGGGTCATCGGCTTTGTCATTAACATGGCAACCATCATGCCGCTGATCATTCTGTTTGATTTTTACGGTTCGATCTTTTCGGCTGCGCTTTCCTCTGCGTTTGTCATATTCGTTTCGCTGTTTCAAATTCGTAAAACCTTAAGAATACGTTATAAAAAAACATGGCGATTGATTTTACTGATGATGATCGGCCTTGGTGCTTTTACGCTGATGAGTCATTTGTTCGGACTTATCATCCCTGATCCCACCCAGTATCCCCGATTGATCATGCTGATCATTTTGGGTATCGGTACCTTAGTTACGATGGGTGCTTACTTCTTGACTACTTATTGGTTGCAGGTTCCTCAGGCAATTTTCGGTGAAAACTTTGCTGACAGTCTGATTAAGAGGTTCAAACGATGAGGCTGGATAAGTACCTCAGCCTGGCGAATGTCGGATCAAGAAAAGAAGTAAAAAAAATCATCCGTCAGAAAAGGGTTGCGGTCAACGGAATCATCACTGAAAACGATGATGTACATATTGATCCGTATACCGATGATATCCGACTGGATGACGAAAAACTTAAAGTAATTTTGGATGTGTATATCATGCTTCATAAACCTCAAGGTGTCGTAAGTGCAACTTCAGATGAGATGCACAAAACGGTACTGGAATGCATTGATGTTGAGTTGCCCTTCGGATGTTTTCCGGTCGGACGATTGGATATTGATACCGAAGGTCTGCTGCTGATTACCAATGACGGAGACCTTTCTCATCGTTTGTTATCACCGAAACGGAAAGTGGATAAAACATATTATGTGGAATGTCGTGATCCGGTCGATGAACAGACATTGGCGCAACTTCGTTTTGGGGTCGATATCGGGGATGAAACACTGACTCTTGCTGCCAAGGCAGAGCTTGTCTCAGATAGGGCCTTATTACTTACCATCAGGGAAGGGCGTTATCATCAGGTCAAACGCATGCTTTCATCCTGCGGAAATCAGGTGACTTATCTCAAAAGAGTCGCGATGGGATCATTACGGTTGGATGAAGATTTACCCTTGGGAAGTTGGCGGTTTCTGAGTGAGCATGAAGTTGAAAAACTTAAAAACGTATAAGAAAACCCCGATGAGATATCGGGGTTTATCTTTTTAACGGTTATAGAATTCGACGACGAGAGCTTCGTTTAGCTCTGCGTTCAGTTCATTTCGTTCCGGATAGCGGACGAATGTGCCTTTTTTCGCTTCTTTGTCTACGGTGACGAAACCGACCGTATTCAGGGTTGCTTCCAAGGAATCACGGAGTAAGTCAAGATTCTTAGATGTTTCTTTGACTTCAATCACGCTGCCCGGCTTGACCGAGAACGAAGGGATGTCAACTTTCTGACCGTTGACCAGAATGTGGCCGTGATTGACTAACTGACGGGCTGCATTGCGAGTGCGGCCGAAACCCATGCGGTAGACCACGTTATCAAGACGTGCTTCCAGTAAGTTCAGGAAGTTATGACCGGTAACGCCTGCCATTTTTACGGCTTTCAGGTAAGTGTTGTAGAACTGACGTTCGGTAACACCGTACATAAAGCGGATGCGTTGTTTTTCACGTAACTGTAATCCATAGTTGGATAGTTTTGCGGGACGTTTGCCGCCGTGCTGACCAGGCACGCTTTGACGTTTCTTAAGTTCCTCGCCGGTTTCAAGAATTGAGAAACCAAGGCGACGGGCTTTTTTCCAAACCGGTCCGTTGACTCTTGCCATGTAAATACCTCCTTATTGTTTTATGGCTTACATAAAACAACAACAGGCGCAAATCATCATTGAGGGGTGTTTGTCTCGGGTATTTCGCTTTTGCAGCAAGTTACTTTACTCCATCCTACGGATGTGACAAACGCCAGATTCAAGACTTTGCGAGCTGCCATCATTTGACGCTTTAATACTATACCAAAAACGTTCAGTTCTGTCAATTTTTACCTCAATGAAAGATATTTTATGATACAATATGAACAATGGGGTGACGCATTTATGAATCTTGACGATATTCTGAACTTTCTGTCGCAAAAAGAAGTATTGATCTCACTTTCCGGAGCGCTGTTGCTGCTTATCGGCATTTTAGTTTTTCGCCGTCTGCGCCTGAGCGGATACTTACGGAAACTGAAAGAACTTGAAATCCGTTATAATTCGATAAAGAGTGTTCCCTTACAGTTTAAGTTAAACAAAGCCATGGCTTTGGCACGTGTCAATCATGAAATCAGTGATCTGACCTCGGCTTGCAAAGAAGATTTCGGCAAGATTTTTGATAGTTTCAAATCCTTATCCGGGTTGCTGGCGGATACGGAAGATGAGCTGTTGATCGGCAAACTTAAAACAGCGAAGGAAAACCTGGCTGATTTGAGTAACCTGATTGATCAGGAACAGAAACGGGTAGAAGAACTTGATGCCCGTCTGAATATGATCCTGGAACGGGAAAATCAGCAGCGCTACGAAATCACCCGGCTAAAAGATGAGTTCAGGGAAGTTAAGAGTCAAATTTCAGCGAAGGCTGCCGGTTTGAATTTCAGTATGGAAACCATCGAACATGAAGTATCGGAAATCGAGAAGATGTTTACAGCATTTGAAGAATGGATGTTTGCTTCTGAGTTTGAAAAAGCTGAAAGCAAGTCTGCAGAAATCAATGAAGCTTTGGCCGTGATCAAACATCAGATCGAAACATTGCCGGATCTGATCAGCGCTGCAAAAGGACTTTTACCGCGTTTATTGGATGATGTCGCATTTAATTACAGCAGAATCAAGCAAAAAGGGGTATTTCTCAATCATCTGGAAGTCAGCAAGAATCTCGATCTGATATCTGCGACCCTCAAAGAGGATCTCTCGGCGTTACGGCAGGGTCTTACAGATAGGGCAAAGGAACATTGTGATGACAATCAGAAACGGCTTGGGCAGCTTTTATCGGCGATGGAACGTGAAGATAAGGCATTTGATGAGATTAGCGTGATCAGCAGCGCTCTCTCGGCTTCTTCTGACGAAAATGCACAGCTGTTTACCGAAGTCAGAAAGAGTGTCGAACTGGTCGCACTGCGATTTGGTTTCAATCAGCTGAGTGCAACGCTGCCGAGAATCGAAAAAGATATGATGGCTAGCATGGAGACTTACCGTAAGCTTGAGCGGATGAGCCGTGAAAAATCGATTCCGGCTTCAACGCTGTTGATATCATTTAAGGAATGTCAGCAGGATATGTCGAATCAGACAAAAGATATTTTGGCTATCAAAGACCAGGTTGCACGCGCATCATCGGATGAGGAAAGAGCGAAGAAGCAGTTGCTCAAGCTTCATCTGATCATGAATGAAATCGAAGTAAAGATCCATCGGCACCGTTTGCCTCAGATATCCGACAGTTATCAGGGAGATGTCGCCCGCTGTCATCAGTATATCGACTCCATGGAGGAGTTACTGTCTGTCAATCCTTTAGATATCAAAGCCTTGAATCTGACTGTAAATGAAGCCATCGACTACATTTACAAATTATATAACAATGTCAATAACATCGTCGGTATGGTCGATATGGTCGAACATGCCATCGTGTTTGGTAATAAATACCGCTCCAGTTTCCCGATGCTGGATTCCGAACTTACCCGTGCTGAGCTTTCGTTTAGAAACGGTGAGTATACCCAGGCGCTGACCATTGCTTTATCAGCCATTGAGAAACTGCATCCTCAGAAATTTGAGGATCTGATTAAGGAGAATGCCCGAAGTGCAAAGCATACCTGAAATTTATTTTGATTACGCTTCCACAGCACCCGTTCATCATGAGGTAATTGAGGCAACGCAAACATTGTTGCCTCAGTTTTATGCAAACCCGGATTCACTGCACCATTTGGGATATCAGGTGGCTGACTTGATGCGTATCAGCCGCGAAAAAATCGCTGCATTGCTCAATGTTTCGGTTGAAACGGTTTTGTTTACCGCATCAGCATCCGAGGCCAACAATATGGCTGTCAAAGGAGTTGCTTTAGCCAATCAGCACAAAGGCCGCCATTGCATTACGACCAAAATCGAGCACAGCAGTGTTTTAAATGCGTTTAAGCAGCTGGAACAGTATTTTGGTTTCGAAGTCGAATATTTGGATGTGGATGAATTTGGCAGGATTTCGATCGATCAGTTGCGCAATGCTCTAAGGAAAGACACGGTCTTGGTTTCGATCATGGCTATTAACAATGAAATCGGTACGATTCAGGATATCGAGTCTGTCAAAAAAACCGTCAAATCCACCAGTTCAGCCGCATTGCATGTCGATTTCGTTCAGATGCTCGGCAAATATCCGATCGATTTGTCACGCATTGATTTCGCCAGTTTTTCGGCTCACAAAATCGGCGGTCTGAAAGGATCAGGACTGCTGATCCGCAATCCGCAAATCGACATGATCCCGCTGATCAGCGGCGGACAGCAGGAATACTATCTTCGCGCCGGGACAAGCAATACGCTGGCAAATGTCACTTTCGCTAAAATACTGCGTCTGGCCCTTGATTCAAGAGAGCAGTTATATAAGCGTGTCAAAACCGTCAATGAGTTTATCCGCTGTGAGCTTGAAAAAATCGACAACCTGGATATTCTGACACCTTCTGACGGTTCCGTATTCATCCTTGCTTTTACCTATCCTTCGATTCCCTCTGAAATCATGATGAATGCACTGAGCCAAAGAAAGATTTATGTCTCGGCACACAGCACCTGTACCTCGCAGTCTGCATATTCTCATGTTCACACAGCCATCGGTCTGAAAGAACACACAGCCAACGGTGTCATCCGCTTGAGTTTCGGTGAGCGATCGACCATGGATCAGGCACAGCGTTTTGTGGAGTGTTTAAAGGAGATCATCAGGCATGGATATTAAAGCAGATATTTGTGTCGTCCGTTTTGCGGAACTGTCGACTAAAGGAAAAAATAAAAAGGATTTTGTCCGCATTCTGAGAAAAAACATCAATGAAGCTATGCGTGAGTTCGAAGGTGTCAAAGTCATCGGTTCTTTCGATCGCATTTATGTATATCTTAACGGTTGTGATGAAGATGTGATTATTGCCCGGCTAAAGCAGATTTTTGGGATAAGTACGATATCACTTGCCGTGAAGGTCGAGCAGGATCTGGATAAAATGGCAGAAGTTGCGGCTGCACTGATGAAGAAAGAACCTGCAGGCACTTTTAAAGTGATTACGAGGCGGGCAGATAAATCATTTCCGTTTGTAACTGATCAAATCAACCGGGCTTTAGGCACTGCGATACTGAAACATACCGATCATACCGTAAATGTCCGTGATCCCGAAATCAGAGTGTTGGTTGAGGTCCGTCCTCAGGAAGTATATATCACTGTCAAGACTGTGGAAGGCAGTCAAGGATTTCCGGTTGGGACTCAAGGCAAAGCGATGTTGTTGTTATCGGGGGGAATCGACTCGCCGGTCGCCGCATATTTAAGCAACAAGCGCGGAATCGAATTGGAGTGTGTTCATTTTCAGTCACCTCCGTATACTTCGCAGGCAGCGCTCGATAAAGTCTTGGATCTTGCCAGAAAACTGACCGCAGGGCAAAAGGAAATCCGGATGCACATCGTTAACTTCACAGATTTGCAATTACAGATCAATCACTTTATTCCCGAGAATTATCGCATCACGGTCATGCGTCGGATGATGATGCGCATCGCCCAGCAGATTGCGTTGAAGCGGAAGTGTAAAGCATTGATCACCGGTGAGTGTGTCGGTCAGGTTGCTTCTCAGACACTGGAGAGCATTCAAGTGATTTCTGCAGTGGCTACGCTGCCGATTTTGCGTCCGCTGATCATGTATGATAAAAATGAAATCATTGAGCTGGCAGAGAAAATCGGTACTTACGATATTTCGATTCGTCCGTATGAGGATTGCTGTACCGTATTTACTCCGGTGAGTCCTGTCACGCGGCCGGCCTTGTATAAGTCAGAGAATTATGAGAAATTATTTGACTTTATTCCTTATGTGGTTGAATGTGTTGAAAAGTCACAAACGGTTTTTGTAAAATATGATGAGAAGAGAACAGAGGATACTCTGTTTTAGGAGGGCACATGAATAAACACCTGGTATTGCAAAGTGATTTCGGTTTAGTGGATGGTGCTGTAGCTGCCATGTATGGTGTTGCCTTGGATGTATCGGCTACCCTCAAAGTTTATGATCTGACTCATGAAATTCCACCGTACGATATATTTGCGGCATCTTACCGGCTGATTCAAACGCTTCAGTATTGGCCTGCGGGGACGGTATTCGTTTCGGTGGTCGATCCGGGTGTCGGTTCCAACCGTAAAAGCGTGGTTGCGAAAACAAGCAGCGGTCATTATGTGGTAACTCCGGATAACGGAACTCTGACCCATATCAAACGGCTCATCGGAATCGAGGAGGTACGGGAGATCGAAGAAGCGGTTCACCGCCGCAAGAACACCGAACACTCCTATACGTTTCACGGTCGTGATGTTTATGCCTTTACCGGAGCTAAACTGGCCGCCGATCTGATTACTTTTGAAGAAGTCGGGCAACTGCTTTCGGTCGAGCGGGTCGTTGAAGTCGATTTAGCCGTAGCTCAGCAATTTGAAAACCGTATCGTCGGCTGTGTAGATATTCTCGATGTCCGATTCGGCAGCTGCTGGACCAATATTTCAAGGGAAATGTTCTCAAAACTTGGCGTTGAGTTTGGGGAGATGGTTGAGGTATCGATCACCAACGGGCATATCCGGGTGTATCAGAATCATGTCTGTTACGGACCGACCTTTGCCCAGGTCAATGTCGGTGAAGTCCTTTTATATACCAACTCGATGTATCACATGGCATTAGCCATCAATCAGGGGAATTTTGCGCGGGCATACAATATCGGGACCGGTCCGCAGTGGAAAGTAGAACTTAAGAAAGTTGTGAGGTAATTATGGCATTTGATCAATTAAGCGACCGCTTAGCCCAGGCGGTCAAGAAAATATCCGGTCAGGCGAAACTGACTGAGAAAAACATGGATGAAATGCTTCGGGAAGTTCGTTTGGCTCTTTTGGAAGCGGATGTCAATCTGTCAGTCATCCAGCAGTTTTTGGCTGATGTCAAAGAGAAGGCGATCGGCATGGATGTCTATACCCGTGTCAACCCGTCGCAAATGGTCGTTAAAGTCGTTCATGATGAAATCGTTCGTTTGTTGGGTGACAAAGAAACCGGACTCAATCTGGTTCACAAACCGTCCGTAATCATGATGGTCGGTCTTCAGGGAACCGGTAAAACGACCTCAGCTGCGAAACTGGCGTTATGGCTAAGCAAAAAAGAGAATAAAAAAGTATTGCTGGTGGCGGCGGACTTAGCCCGTCCGGCAGCGATCGAGCAGCTGAAAATATTGGGTGCTTCCGTGGGTGTGCCCGTATTTTCTTTGGGTGTTGATGCCGGGGTCATCCGTACCGTCAAAGACGCATTGGCTCATGCGATCAACGAACAGTTTGATGCGGTGATCGTCGATACAGCCGGACGGCTTCATATCGATGACCGACTGATGGATGAACTTCAGCAGGCCTATACGGTATTAAAACCGCAGGAAGTGCTTTTGACGGTAGATGCAATGACCGGCCAGGATATCGTGACAGTTGCGGATTCTTTTCAACAAACACTGAAATTAACCGGTTTGGTTGTAACGAAGTTTGATGGGGATGCCCGTGGCGGCGGTGTATTATCCGTGCGAAAAGTAACTTCGGTACCGGTCAAGTTTGTCGGTACCGGTGAGAAAACCGATGAGTTTGAACTGTTTTATCCTGAGCGGATGGCATCGAGAATTTTAGGTATGGGCGATGTTTTGTCTTTGGTTGAAAAAGCAGAAGAAAAGATGGATTTAGAGGCGAGCATGAAAGGTGCACAGCGTCTGATGCAGGGGACTTTCACGCTGGAAGATATGATGGATCAGATCAATCAGGTGACCAAGCTGGGTTCATTGTCCGGATTGCTGAAAATGATGCCGGGGGCCGGTCAATTGGCTTCACAAATCAACGATGATGATGCGACCCGTCAGATGAAGCGTTCCAAAGCCATCATTCAGAGTATGACCAAGGATGAGCGTCAGCAACCGGATTTGCTGCGAGCATCACGGAAAGTGCGGATCGCCAAAGGTTCCGGAACCAGCGTCGCAGAAGTCAATAAGCTGCTGTCTCAGTTTGAGAAAACGAAAGAGCAGATGAAACTGATGATGCGGATGAGTGGTGCCAACAATCCCTTGAATCAGATGGCGGCAAAGCCGGGTTCAAACACCCGCCCCAATCCCAATAAGAAAAAGAAAAAGAGGTAACAGCTGGTAAGTAAATTTACTTGACACACTATCTTTTTATGGTATGATGTTATAGGAATTAAAGGAGGAACTATTATGGCTGTAAAATTACGTTTGAAAAGAATGGGTGCGAAGAAAAGTCCGTTTTACCGTATCGTTGCTGCGGATGCACGTTCACCGCGTGACGGACGTTTCATCGAAGCAATCGGTTACTATAACCCGACAAGTGTTCCGGCCGATGTAAAAATCGATGCCGAATTGGCGTTAAAATGGCTCAATAACGGTGCTCAGCCTTCAGATACGGTTCGTGCTCTGTTGTCCGGCGCCGGCGTCATGAAGCGTTTTCACGAAGAAAAGAACGGTAAGTAATCATGAACACATTGGAACAAGTCTTATATGATCTTGTCAGTCCGATGGTCGAAGATACCGCTAGTTTATCTGTTAAGACACTGTCAAGTCTTGACGAGTCGGAAATCGTATTGATGGTGTATGCAAAATCGGAGGATATTGCCCGGCTGATCGGTCGACAAGGTTCGATGGCTACCGCAATCCGTCATATGATGTCGATTCCTTCGCGTATCGAAGATAAGAAAATCGCGATCAAGTTTGAGTCGTATTAGGATGCCTGGCATCCTTTTTTTGGAGGTTTTATGAGAAAAATCAACATTGGACAGATCGTCCGTCCTTTCGGACTGAAGGGAGAGGTCAAAGTCAAACTCTTTACGGACTTTCCTCAAGAGCGCTTTACGGTTGGCATGCCTCTGTACCTTACGGCAGATAAAGGAGATGTCGAAGTTGTCGTCGCTTCTTTCCGTATGCATCAGGGGTTTGCTTTGGTATCTTTTGAAGGAAAACCAAAGATTGAGGATGTCGAGGGCTATCGCAATCTTATCCTTTCGATCGATGAAAACAGAATCGTTCATCAGGAAGATGATGTATACTTTTTCGATCTGATTGACTGTGTTGTCGTTAATGAGAAAAAGGAGCAGCTCGGTACGGTGACTGAGGTAATCGATACACCGGCACATGCCATTTTGAGGGTGAAAAGGGAAGGGAAAGACCTTCTGATTCCTTATGTGGATGCATTTATTCTGGATGATGACGTAGAAAATAAAATCATCACTGTCCGGCTGATCGAGGGGATGTTATGAGAATTACGATAGCAACTATCTTTACGGAAATGTTTGAAGGTTTCATTCATACTTCAATCATCAAAAAGGCGGTATTGAAAGAACTGGTGACCATCGATACAGTCGATATCCGCAGTTTTACCAAAGACAAGCATCGCCGGGTCGATGATTATCCTTTCGGTGGCGGTCAGGGATTGGTTATGATGGCCCAACCGGTCATCGATGCGTTAAACAGTGTTAAAAAAGCTGACAGTAAAGTGATTTATCTGACACCGGTCGGACATGTGTTTAATCAGGCCATGGCGAAAGAGTTTGTGAAGTCCAAACATCTGATATTGCTCTGCGGTCATTATGAGGGTATAGATGAGCGGATCATGGATCATGTGGACATGTGTCTTTCCATCGGTGACTTCGTACTGACCGGTGGTGAAGTGGCTGCCATGGCCGTGACGGATGCGATCGTGCGGTTGGTGGATGGGGTCATCACGGAAGCATCCCATCAGCAGGAATCTTTTGAACAGGATTTGCTTGAGTATCCTCAATATACCCGACCGGCGGAATATTTAGGTAAAAAAGTTCCGGAAGTGCTTCTTTCAGGTAATCATGAAGCTATCCGCCGATGGCGGTTGAAGCAGTCGATTCGCAAAACATTGACCTACCGTCCGGATTTACTGAGCAAGCGCACTTTCAGTAAAGAGGAGAGCCAGTACCTAAAGGAAATCGAATCGGAAAAAGCTGAAAAAGATTGATTTATCGTTATAATTGTGATAAATTATATAAGCCTATGGCACCCCGGTTCCGCTGATCCTTTGATGAATGAGCCGGTTAGGAACAAGGAGTGTGAGAAATATGAAAATGAGCATTGTTAATGAAGTGACTCAGTCACAGTTGCGTAACGATCTTCCGGATTTTCGCAGCGGTTATACGGTTCGCGTCGATGTCATCATCAAAGAAGGCGACAAGACCCGTATCCAAGCCTTTGAAGGCGTGGTTATTGCCCGCAGCGGCAGTGGCATTGCGGAAACATTCACCGTACGTAAAGTGTCGAATTCCGTCGGCGTCGAAAGAACCTTTCCGGTTCATTCGCCGATCATTGCCGGGATCACCGTCATTCGTCGCGGTAAGGTAAGAAGAAGCAAATTGTTCTACCTGCGCGGTCGTTCAGGTAAAGCTTCTCGTATCAAAGAGATTCGTTAGAAAAACGCCGGGTACCCCCGGCGTTTCCCTTTAAGGAGACTGTCATGTCAGAAGAAAATCGAAGAGAAAACGAAATACTGGAAAGTTATCGAAATCGCAATCAGCGAAAAAATGACGAACCGTCGATCATCGCTGAGATTTTGGATTTCATAAAATCCGTTGTCATCAGTGTCATTATCGTGTTTCTTTTAACGACTTTTGTTGTCAAACCCATACGCGTTGACGGATCAAGCATGTATCCGACATTGAAGGATAAACAAATCGGCTTCTCAAATATTCTGTCACTGAAAATCGGCGGAGTCCAACGGTTTGATGTCGTCATCGTGTATGTCCCTCAACAAGATGAATATTTAGTCAAACGTGTTATCGGTCTGCCCGGAGAAACGATCAGTTATCGCAAAGACCAGCTGTTTATCAATGGCTTTCCGATGGAAGAAAGTTTCTTTGATCAACAGTATGTCGATGACGTCAAATCAAAAATCAATGGAAATTTTACCACGGATTTTTCTGAGTTTGTCCTTGCCGATGATGAATATTTTCTCATGGGTGACAATCGTCCGTTTTCATCTGACTCCCGTCGCTTCGGTCCTTTTAAACTGAGTAATATCATCTCCAAAGATGCATATATCATATTCCCGTTTGACCAGATACATTTCATTATCCAATAGGAGGAACGTATGACCATCCAATGGTTTCCAGGTCATATGACCAAAGCAAAACGGACGATCATTGAACACTTGAAAACCGTGGATATGGTCATCGAACTTCGTGACGGCCGTATTCCGATGTCCTCTGCCAACCCCATGCTTCAAGATCTGATAGCCAATAAACCGCGGCTGATCGTTTTTACCAAGCGTGATATGGCGGATGAAACGGTTACGAAACAATGGATCGAATATTTTGAAAAAGGCGGTCAATCCGTCATTTTCATTGATTCACAAAAAGATAATGTCAAACGCATCCTGTTGGACGGCTGTCTGAAGGTGATGGATGACAAGATACAGCGTGATTTGCGTCGCGGAATACGTCCTCGGGCGATCCGTGCCATGATCGTAGGTATTCCAAATGTCGGGAAATCGACACTGATCAACCGTCTGGCCAAGCGTAAAGTCGTCAAGGTAGCCAATCGTCCGGGCGTTACCCAGTCTGTGACCTGGCTCAATATCGACGCGAAACTCGATGTCATGGATACACCGGGGATTTTGTGGCCAAAATTCGATGATGTCGAAACCGGGATGAAGCTCGCACTGACTTCGGCAGTCAAAGAGCAGATTTTGCCGATCGAACAGGTCGTCAGTTATGGTTTTCAGTATCTGAAAAAGCATTATCCTTTGGCATTGGCGGATCGATACGGAATCGGTGCGGTCGAAGATGTCGAGGATTTTATCGAAAAGACTGCTCGGAAATTTGGTTATCTTTTGGCCGATAATGAGCCGGACAAGAAGCGGACTATGGCAGCGTTTATGGCTGACTTGCGACAGGATCATCTAAAATCGATCAGCTGGGAGCGACCGGATGAATACCTATGAAATGCCGTTTTGGTCGAAACATCAGTCGGTCATCGGTATCGATGAAGCCGGAAGGGGACCATTGGCCGGGCCGATGGTCGTTGCCGGTGTCGTATTTGAACCAGGATATCAGCATCCGCTGATTGATGACTCAAAGAAACTGAGTGAGAAAAGACGCCGTGAACTTTTTGATGTCATCCTTAGAGATGCCGTTGAAATCATCATCATGGTCGTTGATGAGGCTACGATCGACCAGCTCAACATATATCAGGCAGCCAAACATGCGATGACAGATATTGCGCGAGTCAGTATGGCGGATGCAGTTCTGACGGATGCCATGCCGATTGATTCTGAGAAACCGGTGGTTTCGATTATCAAGGGAGATCGTCTGAGTATCAGTATCGCGGCCGCCAGCATCATTGCCAAGGTCGTACGCGATAACAAAATGATGCATCTGGATAAGCAGTATCCGCAGTTTGGATTTGCCAAGCATAAAGGCTATCCGACCGCCGCTCACCTTCAGGCCATTGCTGCCTTCGGCATTACCGATTGTCATCGCAAATCCTACGGTCCGGTCATGTTTCATCAACAGTCATTGTTTTCTGACAAAGGGTAACCTTTGTTTTTTTAGGATGTCGGCCGGTCCGCTCATAATATGTAATGAGGTGAATCATGCGAGATAAAATCATTCAGGCTGCTGTGCTTTATCAAGGAGATTATGAAAAAATCGCATATGCAATCAAATATGACATTCGATTGCCATCAACACGTACAAATGTGGATGCCATCACGATCGTAGATGAGGAGTATCCGAAATCTTTGAAACAATTGCGTTATCCGCCGTTTGTGTTATTCTATAAAGGAAATTTGAAGCTGCTGAGTCAGCAGGGAATCAGTGTAGTGGGTTCGAGATATCCGGATGACTACGGAGTTAAAATGACTAAAAGGATCGTAAATGAGTGTCATCGGTCATATGTCATTGTCAGCGGTTTGGCGAAGGGAATCGATGCAACTGCCCATCAGGCAGCCCTTGACATTCAGCGTCCGACAGTTGCGGTGATCGGCTGCGGTATTGATTGCATTTATCCCAAGGAAAACGAAAAACTCTATGGTGATGTGGCTGCACAGGGACTGATTATCAGTGAGTATCCCGTAAATACACCACCGCGCAGACATCATTTTCCGTTTAGAAACCGGCTGATCGCTGCCTTAGGCAGCAAGTGCGTTGTCACTTCGGCAACGTTAAAGAGCGGCACGATGATTACGGTCAATGAAGCCATAAGTTTAGGCAAAGAAGTTTTGTGTCTGCCTTATCCGATTGGTGTTTCTAGTGGTGAAGGATGTAATTTACTGATCAGCCAAGGAGCCACGATATTGACAAATGTCACAGATTTCGCCATGATATAAAAGAATGAGGGGTTTGTTATGAAAAAACTAGTGATTGTGGAATCGCCATCCAAATCAAAAACAATTGAAAAATACTTGGGAAGTGACTTTGAAGTTGTCTCTTCAAAGGGTCATATACGTGATTTAGCGATCAAGGGCAAAGACGGGCTTGGCATCGATGTGAAAAATGGGTTTATCCCGACCTATGTCGTGGATAAGGAAAAAGTGAAGACCGTGAAGGATTTGCAGGCGAAAGCAAAGAAATCTACTCAAGTTTTTCTGGCTACTGACCCGGATCGGGAGGGAGAGGCCATTTCCTGGCACTTGGCTATGGAACTCGGACTTGATCCTAAGCAGGTTAGCCGTGTCGTTTTCAATGAAATCACCAAAGAAGCGGTCAAATCAGCGTTTGATCATCCGCGTAATATCGACCTTGATTTGGTTAAATCGCAGGAAACCCGGCGTATGCTCGATCGCATCATCGGGTTTAAACTTTCGAAACTCTTACAGTCTAAAATCCGCAGTAAAAGTGCCGGCCGAGTTCAATCGGTGGCCTTAAAACTGATCGTTGACAGGGAAAAGGAAATTGAAGCTTTCGTATCTACCAAATACTGGTCGATCAATGCATTGTTCAATGAGAAGAAAAAGGAGTTTGAAGCATCGCTGAGTAAAATCAATGGTGAGACAGCCGAGATACTATCATCAGAGCGTGCTGATGAACTGCTTAAAAAATGTGACGGGCCGTTTTATCTGGATCAGTTATCGGAGAAAAAGACCAAGAAGCAGCCCAAGTATCCGTTTATCACATCGACGTTACAACAGGAGATGTCTACCAAGTTTGGATTTCCATCAAAAAAGACCATGCGCATTGCTCAAAAGCTCTATGAAGGGATTGAGGTCAACGGTCAGCTGGAAGGGTTGATCACGTATATGAGGACGGATTCCACGCGTCTGAGCCAGCAGTTTGTCAATAACGCAAAACATCTGATCGAAGACACCTACGGTAAAGATTATGTCGGCTTCTACAAAGTGAAAAACAACGAAGAGATGACGCAGGATGCACATGAGGCAATTCGTCCGACACGCTGTGACTATACGCCTGAGAAAATGAAAAAATACCTGACGGCAGATGAATGGAAGGTGTACGCCTTTATTTATGACCGTACCATGGCATCACTGATGTCGCCCTCCAGACATGAGGTCGTAACAGCCGTATTTACAAAGGAAGACTTGCAGTTTACCGCTTCCGGGTCGGTGATGGTGTTTGATGGCTACCTGAAAGTATACGGTGCTTATGATCAGTCAAAAGAAAAAGAACTTCCGCCGCTGACCGTCGGACAGTGGTATACACCGCTTGCGGTTGAAAGCAAAGAACATCAGACACAAGGCCCTTCGCGCTATACGGAAGCATCGTTGATCAAGGAAATGGAGAGCAACGGTATCGGCCGTCCTTCAACATACTCAGCAATCATTGAAACGATACAGGCAAGAGAGTATGTCACTCTAGAAAAAGGATCTCAGTCCGGGAAAACGAAGTATTTCTTCCCGACTGAGCAGGGACGTCTGACAGATGAAAAGCTCGCAGAGCATTTCAATGACATCATCAATGTCAAATATACCGCATATATGGAGAAGGAATTGGATGAGATCGCGGAAGGTACGCTGGATAATATCACTGCGCTCACCGAGTTTTATGACCGATTCAGTGAAGTATATGAGAAGGCAAGAAAAACGATGGAAAAAATTGCACCGGTATTGACCGGTGAATACTGTCCGAAATGCGGTCAGCCTTTGGTCATCCGTAAAAGCCGAAACGGAGAAGAGTTCGTGGGTTGCATGGGGTATCCGGAATGTGACTATATCGTTGCTGCTGAGCCGAAATACACCGGTGAGAATTGTCCGGAGTGCGGCAAGCCGCTGATTGAACGTAAGAATCGGATGGGAAAGACATTTGTCGGCTGTTCTGCTTATCCTGACTGTAAGTATATTAAAAAAGAACCCAAAGTATTTACCGGTGAAATGTGTCCGCAATGCGGGTCACCTTTGGTCCAGCGCAAAAGCCGTTACGGAAAAATGTTCACAGGCTGTTCGGCATTTCCAAAGTGCCGGTATATTAAAAATGATAAGAAGGCAAAAGAGAGCCATGAAGGATGATATCGTAACGATTGTCGGTGCCGGTCTGGCTGGCTGTGAAGCCGCATGGCAGCTGGTGAAACGGGGAATCCGGGTACGACTGGTTGAGATGCGACCGATCGTATCCACCGAAGCTCATCAGACCGATCAGTTTGCGGAGTTGGTATGTTCAAACTCGCTTCGAAGCAATCAGCTGACCAATGCCGTGGGATTGTTGAAGGAAGAAATGCGTCTGCTGGACAGTCTGATCATGCAGGTTGCGGATCATACGCGACTTCCGGCCGGAAGTGCTTTGGCGGTCGATCGCAACGGATTCTCGCAAACCATTACGAAAATGCTGAAAGAACATCCGCTGATTGATTTTGTGTGCGAAGAAGTCAAGGATATTTACGAGGGCAATGTTATCATCGCAACCGGTCCGCTTACTTCGAAGGCATTATCTGATAAAATCAAAGAATTCACCGGTGAATCTGCGTTTTATTTTTATGATGCGGCAGCACCGATCATCGAAAAAGACAGCATCGATTTTTCGATTGCTTACTTCAAATCCAGATATGACAAAGGTGATGCGGATTATATTAACTGTCCGATGGATAAGCAGCAGTTTGAGGATTTTTATCAAGAACTGATCCGAGCACAGGTCGTTCCATTGAAGGAGTTTGAAAAGGAAATATATTTTGAGGGATGCATGCCTTTTGAAGAAATGGCCAAACGCGGTCCCAAGACGCTGACTTTTGGTCCGATGAAACCGGTTGGATTGGCTCAAGAGGGTAAAGCCAAACCGTATGCGGTCGTACAGTTGCGTCGCGATGATGCTGCGGATACTTTATATAATGTCGTCGGTTTTCAGACACATCTGACCTGGAGCGAACAAAAACGGTTATTGAGGATGATTCCGGGATTGCAGCATGCCGAAATCGTCCGTTACGGAGTCATGCATCGAAATTCCTATATCAACTCTCCATTGGTTTTAAAACCTACGTATCAGTCAAAGAACCGTGACAGTCTGTTTTTTGCCGGTCAGATGACCGGAGTCGAAGGGTATGTCGAATCTGCAGCCAGCGGTCTAGTGGCTGGAATCAACATGGCCAGAATGCTTTCAGATAAAGCCTGTGTCGAGTTTCCGGCTTCGACGATGATCGGTGCCATGGCTCATTACATTACCCATGCTTCATCCAAGTATTTTCAGCCGATGAATGCAAATTTCGGGATCATTCAGTCGGATGTTTCGGGATCAAAAATTGAAAGGAAAGAGCAGATTGCTCATCAGTCGTTGAGTATCATATCTCAATGGAGGTATGAACATGACGGATAAACTTGAGGAATTTTTAAATCAGCTGAGTCTGACGCGAAGCGGTTCGCTGGCTACTCAGCAGGCATATCGCCACGATATCACTCAGTTCATCGAATATTGTATAAAGGAAGGAGTTGTAGATTTCCAATCGGTCGATGCTTTTGTAATCCGTGGGTTTACCGCATCTTTAAAAACAGGCAAGAAGGCCATTTCCAATCGGTCTCTTGCCCGCAAATATGCGGCGCTGCGCACATTTTATAAGTACCTGCTGTTTCATGATCATGTCAGTATTAATCCGTTTGCAGCATTAAAAACACCTCGAAAAGCGAACCATCTTCCTTCGTTTCTAATGATCGATGAAATACAGCAGTTGCTCTTAAGCGTTGAAAAGGATTCACCGGTGGGAAATCGTGATCGCGTGCTGATGGAGCTGATGTATGCATGCGGTTTGCGCGTCAGTGAAACGGCAGAATTAAGAATTTCAAATATCGATTTTTATCATCGGGTGCTTCGCATTACCGGTAAAGGCAAAAAGGAGCGGTTGGTTCCTTTTTATCCATCTATCGGGAAACGTTTGTCCGAGTATATCGAATTTTCAAGAGCTTCTCTGCTCCGACAGAAGAAGCATGACCGGGTTTTTGTGAATTTTAGGGGAGATCCGATCACTCAGCGTGGCATTCAGGACATTTTGATGCGCAGGGCTCAGACGGCCGGCTTAAAACAGCCGTTGCATCCGCATATGCTCCGCCATTCATTTGCGACTCATTTACTGGATAACGGAGCGGATTTGCGAACTGTTCAGGAACTGCTGGGTCATCAGAATCTTTCAACGACCCAGATTTATACGCATATCAGTATCGACCGGCTGAAAGAGGCTTATCAGAAAGCGTTTGAAGAGAAAGTGAGCAATCTATGATCATAAAGTATAAACCTTGGCTCAAAGCCGTCTTTACTCTTGGAATCATCGGAGTGATCCTGTTGTTTCTTGTGAATGCGTATGTCAAATCGTCTACCGAAGACCTGATTTTGACGATGGATGAAGTGGATGAAGCTGACTGTATCTTGGTTTTGGGAGCCGGGGTTTGGGCAGATAATCAGCCATCTCCCATGCTGAGAGACCGGCTGGAAAAATCAATTGAGCTCTTTGACAGGAAAGTTGCACCGTATCTGGTCATGAGCGGTGATCATGGACGCAAAGATTATGATGAAGTATCGGTGATGAAGAATTTCGCTTTGGATCACGGCATTGATTCAAACCTGATTTACATGGATCATGCCGGATTTTCGACCTATGAGAGCATGTATCGGATCAGGCATATCTTTGGGGCAAAGAAGATTGTCATCGTCACACAGCGCTATCATCTGTACCGGGCTATCTATATTGCAAGAGCCATGGGTTTGGATGCGGTCGGTGTCGCGGCCAAAGAGATAACATACAGCGGGCAAAGCCGACGGGAAATCAGAGAGATATTGGCCAGAGCGAAAGATGTTCTGAGTTCGATCATATTGCCTTTACCTACTTATTTGGGTGATCCGATACCTTTGGGAAGCGGCGGTGACCTGACTAATGATTAGCGGTTTAAAGAGCATTCTCTCAGCATTTATGATAGAATGATATCGGTTATAACCATGATTTTCTTATACAGATTTCAATGCTTATCTGATTGAAAGACAAAGAGTTTTGTGTTATACTAACCAATGGCATCCAAGGATGCACAACACACATCATGGATTCACAGACCCGTGCTCATTTGAGTTGTCTGTGTCGGAAGTGATGGAGGAACAACGGAAAGTGAGGAAATATTTATGTCGGTTGTTACCATGAGGAAGTTATTAGAAAGCGGATCCCATTTCGGCCATCAGACGCGCCGCTGGAATCCAAAAATGAAACCGTATATTTATACGGCGAAAAACGGAGTTTATATCATCGACTTGGCAAAGACCATCGATAAAATCGATGAAGCTTACAATGCCATGAAATCCATTGGCGAAAAAGGCGGAAAGGTCTTGTTCGTCGGAACCAAAAAGCAGGCTCAGACCATCGTTTTGGATGAAGCTCTGCGTTCGGGATCGTTCTTTATCAATCAACGCTGGTTGGGTGGTACATTAACGAATTTCCGTACCATTCAAAAATCGATCCGTCGTCTGATCGAAATTGAAGAAATGGAAGCTAACGGTTCGATCAATGTTTACCCGAAAAAAGAAGTTGCCGGATTACGCAAGGAAGCTACGCGTCTGGAGAACTTCTTAGGCGGAATCAAAGAAATGAAAAAGTTACCGGATGCCGTATTTGTCGTCGATCCGACGGAAGAGCATAACGCTGTCGCCGAAGCACGCAAACTGGGAATCCCGGTGTTTGGATTTATTGATACCAATGCTGACCCGGATATGGTCGATTTCGGTATTCCGGCCAATGATGATGCGATTCGTTCGGTCAAATTGGTTGTCGGTCTTATGGCGGATGCCTTGATCGAAGCTAAGGGCGGTGTATTATCCTTTGCTTATCAGGGTCAGGATCAGGACGATATCACGATGAGTGATGTCATCATTAATGTCGATCAGCAAAATGAAGAAAACGAGAGACGCCGTCGTCAGCGGATGGAAGAACGCCGTCAGCGTGATGACCGTCGTCGTCAGGGTGGCGGATACAATCGTGAAGGTGGCGGATACAACCGCGAACGCAGCGACCGTCCCTATCAGCCGCGTGAAAACCGTCCGCACCAACCGCGCGAAGCCGCAAAGCCTGCGGAAGTAAAGACGGAAGAAAAAGCAGCTGCACCGCTCAAGGAGGAAAACCATGATTAGTGCATCCCTAGTCAAAGAATTACGTGAAAAAACCGGTGCCGGTATGATGGATTGCAAGAAGGCACTTGAAGCGACTGAAGGCAATATTGCTGCAGCCATCGATTGGCTTCGTGAAAAAGGCATTGCCAAAGCTGCAAAAAAAGCTGATCGTATCGCTGCTGATGGCTTAACTAAGCTTTTGGTTGAAGGCAATCGCGCCGTTGTGGTCGAAGTTAACTCAGAGACTGACTTCGTCGCCAAAAATGAGCAGTTTCTGTCCTTGTTGGACAGTGTAGCTCAGACGATCTTGACCGCTGCACCTGCTACGTTGGAAGATGCATTGTCACTTCCGGTCGCCGGTGTCACGCTTAACGATCTGATCGTCGAAGCTACCGCGACCATCGGTGAGAAAATCACTTTGAGACGCTTTGAAATCATTAATAAAAATTCCGATGAAACCTTCGGTGCATATATGCACAATGGCGGACGCATCAGTGCGGTTGCTGTTGTCAAAGGTGATCATCCGGAAGTTGCTAAGGATATTGCGATGCAAGTGGCTTCGATGTCACCGACCTATATTTCACGCAATCATATGCCGGCGGAAGTCGTTGAAAAAGAACGTTCGATCCAATGGGAAATCATCAAAAATGATGAGTCGATCAACACAAAACCGGAGAAAGTGCTTGCCGGAATCTTGGAAGGGCGCTTAAGCAAATCTTTGCAGGATATGTGTCTGGTTGACCAGATTTTCTTCAAAAACCAAGATATCAAAGTCGGTCAATATCTTAAGAGTGCCTCAAGCGAGACTGTGACTTTTGTCCGTTACGCTGTCGGTGAAGGGATTGAAAAGAAAGCCGATAACTTTGTTGAAGAGGTTATGAATCAGGCTTTTGGTAAATAAAAGGGCACATCTGTGCCTTTTTTTGAAAGAGGGGGTTAACATGTACAAACGAATTTTGTTAAAATTAAGCGGAGAAGCTCTCTCCACCAAAGAAAACCAATTGGATCCTTCCATTCTGGCGTCTTTAGCGCGGGAAATTAAAGAAATCCATTCGATGGGTGTCGAAGTTGCCATCGTTGTCGGCGGAGGTAACTTTATCCGCGGAAAGGTCGCAGAAAAAATGGGCATCGACCGGGTTCAGGCAGACTATATGGGTATGCTTGCGACGGTCATCAATGCCATGGCAATTCAGGGAGCGCTAGAGAAAATCAACGTTCCGACCCGCGTACAGACGGCGATCGAGATGAGCAAAATTGCCGAACCGCTGATCGTCCGCAGGGCGATCCGTCATCTTGAAAAGGGGCGCGTCGTAATATTTGGTGCAGGAACCGGCAGCCCTTATTTCTCAACGGATACTACCGCCGCCTTGAGAGCTTCGGAAATCAAGGCCGATGTGATATTGATGGCTAAAAACGGGGTGGACGGAGTGTATACCGCTGATCCGAAACTGTTCCCGGAAGCCGAGAAATATGATTTGCTGACGTATATGGAAATGATTCAGCAAGGTTTGGGAGTCATGGATACGACTGCCACTTCGATGTGCATGGATAATGACATTGACCTGATCGTGTTCAACATGAATGAAAGCGGAAACATTAAAAGAGCGGTCGCCGAGGAAATCATCGGTACGCGGATAACAAAGGAGAGTAAAAAATGAAAGTACATTTAGACACATCAAAAACTAAAATGGATGGTGCAATTGCGGCTTTTGAACAACATTTGACTACTGTTCGTACCGGCCGTGCCAATCCGACGATGCTCAACGGTGTAGAAATCGACTATTACGGAGCTCCGACGCCATTGAATCAGGTCGGTCAGATTTCTGTGGTCGAAGGGAAGCAGTTAGTAATCAAGCCGTTTGATCCATCGACACTGAAACTGATCGAAAAAGCGATTTTTAATGCAAATTTGGGGCTTACACCGCAAAATGACGGGATCGTCATTCGATGCAATGTGCCTGCTCTGACTCAGGAAACCCGTAAGGATTTGACCAAGGTTGTTAGTAAGTATTCTGAAGATGCTAAAGTGGCTATTCGCAACGTACGTCGGGATGTTAACGAACATATCAGAAAAGACGAGACTCTGACCGAGGATTTGGAGAAGAGCGCTTTGGAGAAAGTTCAAAAAATGACAGACGAATACATAAAGAAAGTTGATGTTATTGCTGAAGCAAAAACCAAGGAAATCATGACCGTTTAATGGCTCACTTCGGTGAGCCTCTTTTCGAAGGGGCAAATATGGAAACAACATGCAGACACGTGGCAATTATCATGGACGGTAACGGCCGGTGGGCAAAAAAGCAGAATCAGATGAGGACATTTGGACATTTATCAGGCAGTGAGAATGTCCGCAATATCGCTTTGGCTGCAAACAGGCTGAACATCAAAGTACTTACACTCTATGCATTTTCTACGGAAAACTGGAAACGTCCGTTGGAAGAAGTCGATTATCTGATGAAACTGCCGGAAGTGTTTTTTAACCGTTTTATGGATGAACTTATGCGAGAAGGGATCAAAATCATGGCCATCGGTGATTTGTCCCGCTTTCCGGCCAACACTCAGCGAGTATTGGTCAACGCAATCGAAAAAACGAAAAACAATCAGGGTCTTGTGCTGAACTTCGCGATGAATTATGGCGGCAGGGATGAAATCATTCGGGCAGTCCGGAAAATCA
Source organism: Erysipelotrichaceae bacterium (assembly GCA_036677505.1). GTDB lineage: Bacteria > Bacillota_I > Bacilli_A > Erysipelotrichales > Erysipelotrichaceae > UBA2227. The sequence goes on along the minus strand of JAVBWK010000036.1, from coordinate 42,847 downwards.
TTGAGGATAAAATTACGGAAATCGATGAGCTGAGTTTTGAAAGTTATCTTATGACTGCCGGTTTGCCTCCGGTCGATCTGATGATACGTACCAGCGGCGAAATGCGGATATCAAACTTTCTGTTATGGCAGCTGGCATATTCAGAACTGATTTTTACGGATGTCTCATGGCCGGATTTCAAGGAAGCGGATCTTGTTGATGCAATCTCGCAGTTTGAACATCGCAACCGTCGGTTTGGAGGACTTTAAATGAAACAGAAAATTATTACCGGTGTAATATTAATGGCTGCTTTGTTTCCTGCGTTATATTTTGGCGGCTGGCTTTTTGAAATTGTCATCTTTTTGTTTTTATTTATCGGTGCACTTGAATTTGCCCAGGTCAAAGGGAAAAACTGGCCGATGTGGATGAAGGGTTTGATGGTTGTTTTCATCTATGCTCTGGCATACTCTCCCAGACCATATTTTGCTGCCAATGTGATTCTGCTATTGCTGATCGTCTTTTTACTGACGATACAGTTTGAATGGTTTGATATTTTCGATCTGACCTATGTTTTCACCATGGTTCTGCTGGTTGGAATTTCGATTCAGGCAGTGCGGGCTATCCAGCTTTTCGGTTCATCGGTCATAGTATATATTGCAATAGCCACATATGCTTCAGATACCGGGGCTTACTTTATCGGTGTTTTATTTGGTAAAAATAAACTGAATCCGAGAATTTCTCCCAAAAAGACGGTCGAAGGATCAATTGCCGGTTGGATATTCGGTACAGGTTTATCTCTGATTTTTGCTTATTTCTACCTGAGTTCTAAATTTGACTGGTCGCTGATCATTGGTGCATCGCTGATATTGCCGCCAATCGGTCAAATCGGAGATTTAGCATTCAGCGCCATCAAACGCTATTTCAATGTTAAGGATTTCGGTACGATATTCCCGTCGCATGGTGGTGTATTGGATCGGATCGACAGTCTTCTGTTCAATTTTATGGCTTTCCATGCCTTACTGATCTGGCTGTTATGAAAAATATAGTTATTCTGGGTGCATCGGGATCCATCGGACTTCAGACTCTGGATGTCATCGAACGGCACTCTGATAAGTTTCGATGTGTGGGTCTTTCAGTAAAATCCCAAATCGAACTCATTGACGGATTTTTAAGGAAAAATGAAAAATGTCTGATTTGTGTTGAAAGTCAAGAGTTGGCTGATAAGTCCGTATTGATGTATCCTCAGCATCGATTTGTCTGGGGTGAAGAAGGATTGATCGAACTGGCAACCTTTACGGATGCCGATACGGTCGTCAATGCATTGGTGGGTTTTGTCGGCTGCAAGCCAACCCTGGCTGCAATCGAGGCTAAGAAAAATATAGCTTTGGCCAATAAAGAAACATTGGTGGCTGCCGGAAAAATCATTATGTCGGCAGTGAAGAAAAACGGTGTTTCGCTGATGCCGATTGACAGTGAACATTCAGCGATTGCTCAGTGTCTGGCGACGCATGACAAAAATATCCGGCGTCTGATTTTGACAGCTTCGGGAGGCAGTTTCCGAGATAAGAGCCGATCAGAGTTAATGAACGTTACTTTATCAGATGCATTGAAACACCCTAACTGGTCCATGGGTGCTAAAATAACGATTGACAGTGCTACGATGATGAATAAGGGATTGGAAGTGTTGGAAGCTCATTGGCTCTTTGGAATCGATGTTGAAAAAATCGATGTGGTATTGCATCGTCAGAGCATCGTTCATTCGATGGTGGAATATGAAGACCGTGCCATCATCGCACAGCTCGGTACACCGGATATGCGCATTCCGATTCAATATGCGTTGAGTTATCCGGATCGATTACCATTAGACTTGCCGTCACTGGATTTGGTAGGTGCACGTTCCCTTACCTTTGAAACACTCGATTTCGACCGTTTCCCGCTTTTGCGGTGTGCCTACATCGCCGGAGGCAGAGATGACAACTCAGCAGCTGCACTCAACGGAGCTAATGAAGAAGCTGTACGTGCTTTTCTTGCCGGTGAAATCCGATTTATTGATATCGATACATTAGTTTGCGAAGCGTTTGAATCGTTGACATATGATCCTCTCTATACTCTCAATGATGCCATCAACGGCGATCAAAAGGGCAGAACATGGATCAGAAACAGAATTTCAGGAGGATATGTATGACATTGATTTATTTTATTCTGATATTGGGCATCATCGTTTTTGTTCACGAACTGGGGCATCTGATCAGTGCGAAATTTTTTAATGTGTATTGCCGTGAGTTTGCTATCGGCATGGGACCGAAGATCAAAAGTTGGCAAAAAGGGGAGACCGTGTATTCTCTAAGAGCTTTGCCGGTCGGCGGTTTCGTTGCGATGGCCGGTGAAGAAGGTGTCGATGTTGAAGACATACCGGCAAACCGTACGATTAAAGGGATCGCACCGCTGAAACGCATCGTAATCATGCTTGCCGGTGTATTTATGAATATACTGCTTGCCTGGGTTATCTTTGTCGGTGTTTTTATCTATCAGGGCGCTAGAACTTTACCTCCGCAACCGATCATTGCCGAAACTGTAAGCGGTTCAGTCGCTGAAACAGCAGGATTTTTGGCCGGTGATAAAATTGTGCAAGTAGCTTTCTCAGATGGAACCTCGATAAAACCAAAGGATTTCTATGATGTTATTACCTATACTCAGCTTTATACTGACCAAATGGAGTTCACCGTTGATCGAAACGGCCAGACTTTTAAAATCAAAGTAACTCCCGTATTCAATGAAAAAGAGGGGCGTTATATGATCGGTCTGATGCTGCCTGAACCCATTATCGAGAAGTTGAACTTTTTTCAGGCGATCGGTGCCGGTACCGAGTATGTTTTTACTACCGTCAGAGAGATCATAAGCACATTATCCCGACTGATTCGCGGAATCGGTCTTAATGCGATCAGCGGTCCGATCGGTATTTATGATGTGACCGGACAGCAGGCACAGCAAGGTTTGCTTTCTTTGATTGTACTGACTGCGATATTGTCGGTCAATGTCGGAATATTTAATCTTTTACCGATCCCGCTGATGGATGGCGGACGTGTCGTCATTACCGTGGCTGAAATGTTGATCGGAAAACCGATTAACCGTCAGCTGGAGCAGGCACTGATGACCGTCAGTATCATATTGGTGATGGCTTTGGTATTGTTTGTTACATGGCAAGATATCTTGCGACTGCTGGGGTAGTATGGAACAATTGAAAACAGTATTTTACGGTTTGATTATCGGCATTAGCAATGTCATTCCCGGGGTTTCCGGTGGAACGATGGCTGTGGTTTTTGGGATTTATGATAAACTGATCGCCGTTGTATCGCTTGATTTCAAGGCGATCCGTCAGAACTTCGGGTTTATCGTATTGCTGGCCATCGGGATCATATCAGGAATCCTTGGTTTCAGTAATATAATGAATTATTTGCTGACCAATCACGAAACACTGACGTTTTACAGTTTCTTGGGAATTATTCTCGGCAGTTTCCCGCTGATTTTCAAAAAAGCGAATATTAAGAAAATTCGGCTGATTGAAGTCGTTGCATTTCTCTTCACTTTCTCGATTATGCTGGTTTTGACATTTTCTCAACCGGAAGGTGCCAATCAGATGGATGTAAGCAAACTTACGCTAGCAGTTGCACTGTTGATGTTTGCTGCGTCGGCTGTTTCGACGTTTACTATGATCCTGCCTGGTATCAGCGGTTCGATGGTTTTACTGGCAATCGGGATGTATCAAGGCATTTTCGGATATACCATCGGTCAGTTTGTTTTTCCTCACTTGCTGATCGTCGTTATCGGAATGCTGACCGGGTTGGTATTTGGAGCCAAAGCGGTCAAAATACTGATGGAGAAATATTATGCGCCAACCTATGCGGCCATCATCGGTTTGCTGGTGGGATCATTGCTGCCTTTATTTCCGGGATTTTCTGCAGATGTACTGGCATGGGTGTTATTTGTAGGATTTGCATTATTTATTTTATGGTTCAATCAACTGAACGGGGGAAAGTAATATGAAAGTATGTGTCATAGGCGGAGCCGGATATATCGGGTCTCATGCAGTTTTGGAGTTGATTGAGGACGGGCATGAAGTGACTGTCATCGATAATCTGTCAACCGGTACCAGGGATGCTGTCGATCCCAATGCCCGGTTTTATCTCGGTGATATTACCGATGAACAACGGATGGATGAGATTTTTACGGTCGAATCTCAAGATCGGAACTTTGATGCCGTCATGCATTTTGCAGCAAAAATCGTCGTTCCTGAAAGTGTCAGCGAACCGCTGGTTTATTATCACAACAACGTGGAAGGTGTGCGGATCATGCTGAAAACCATGGTGAAACACGGTGTCAAAAATATAATTTTCTCATCGACTGCCGCTGTATACGGAGATGTTAAAAATGATATTTGCACGGAAGAAGATGAATGTATACCCATCAATCCGTATGGCGAAACCAAGTTGGCATCTGAACGGATGATCCGTTGGGTCGCACAGGCTCATGGATTAAATTTTTGTATTTTTCGCTATTTCAATGTCGCCGGTGCACATGAATCGCTGAAAATCGGTCTGAAACGAAATAATCTGACCCACATCATTCCGATCACGGTTCAGACCGCACTGAAACTCCGTGATTCCATGGTTATTTTCGGGGATGACTATCCGACTCCGGATGGTACCTGTATCCGGGATTACATACATGTGGCCGATCTGGCTTATGCCCATGTTTTGGGAATGAAATATATCATCGAAAAAAATGAATCGGTCACCATCAATCTCGGATCATCTGCCGGATATTCGGTCAAAGAGGTGATTGATGAAGTATCGTGCCACTTGCCCGTTAACTACACTATCGGGCCGCGCCGTCCGGGCGATCCCGCCAAGCTGATAGCTTCGAGTTCAAAAGCAAAAGAGCTGTTAAAATGGAGTCCGAAGCGGACATTGAAAGATATCATTAAGACAGATTTAGATTTCCGTATCAAACATGAAACCCATTAGGGTTTCTTTTTTGTTGATTTAGATGTCAAACAAGGGTATGATTAACAATAGAAATACACTACTTATCGAAAGGGGCGGATGATTTATGGCAAATGAAAGACACGATATGGTGATTATCCGATAAATCAAAAAATGCACGGAGGTTTTCTTCGTGCTAAACGTAACCCATCATGCATGGATTCTGTGACTTGCATTCGGGCAAGTTTTTTTATGCAAATCTGAAAGAAGAGGAAACAGGATATGAAGTTGAACAGAGAATCTTTCAATGACAGACCGAAAAATGAAATCAAGGCGGTCGTCACGGAAGTTCATAAAGGAATATTCAGAGTATTATGTGAATATGGTGAAATCACCGCAAAACTTAAGGGTAGTTATTATCATAAGAATGATGCAAATGATCACTTGCCCGTGGTAGGCGATAATGTTTGGGTCATCTTTAATCGAGATGGAGACTCACTGATTACAGATATTGGTAAGCGCAAGAGTTTTTTTGCACGTACGGATTTCAGCGGTCACAGTGCCGGATATGTCAAGACTATGAAAAAGCAGGTATTGGCTGCTAATTTTGATACAGTCTTTATTCTGACTTCTATGAATAAGGAGTTTAGTCTGAAGAGGATCGAGCGATATCTTGCTGCTGCATTATCCGCCAAGGCAGAAGCAGTTATCATTTTGACAAAGGCTGATCTTTCTGATGATGTTAAAATTTATACCGACCTTGTTACTGCTCATTTCGGCAGTATTCCTTGTTTTGCCATCAGCTCAAAAACCGGCTACGGATTCGATACGTTGCAGAAGTATCTGGTCAAAGATAAGGTTATCATATTTCTGGGTTCTTCCGGAGTCGGTAAATCCAGTCTGGTCAATCGGCTGGTCAGCGATGAAATCATGACGGTAAGTGAAATTCGGGAAAAGGACAGTCGCGGCCGACATACGACGTCACACCGTCAGCTGATCCGGTTGGATTGTGGAGTCATGATCATAGATACACCGGGGATGCGGGAACTCGGCCTGTGGGATGCTGATATCGGTCTACATGAACTTTTCTCTGATATTGAAGAGTGGTTAAGCCTGTGCCGGTTTCGCGATTGTACGCATCAGCATGAGCCCGGATGCATGATACAGAAAAAACTTTCTGAGGGTGTTTTATCGACGGATCGTTGGCAGCGGTTTATGTCTATGCAAAAAGAAAACGAGTGGGGGAAAATGAAAGCCCCACTGGTAAAAAGGTAATATCAGATTAGAAAAATGATGGCGATAAAGTGGCTTACGGCCGCGAAATTTATGAAAAGATGCCAGATAAAATGGAAGTACGGTCGTGACTTTTGGGTATAGAACCAAGCACCGATGCTATACAGTAACCCGCCAAGAGCAATAAATCCCAAAAAAGGAAGTTTTGCGTTTTGAATGATCACCGGAATAAAAAGCAAGGCGATCCAACCCATGACCAGATAGATCGTGACGGAAAGTTTAGGGATCGATTTCTGAGATATAGACTTATATAAAATGCCGATGAGCACCATGCTCCATTGTATGATCAGTATAAGAACGCCCTGCCAGCCACGGATGATGTATAATGCAATCGGTGTATAACTGCCGGCGATGGCGAAATAGATAAAGATATGATCAAGAATCCGAAATACATATTTATGCTTTGTTTCATATGCCATCGCATGATAAAGAGCGGAAACAAGAAACATCAGAAACAGACTGATGATGAATATCGATGTACCTATAGATAAAACCCAACCGCCTCGGATGTATGTATCCACAGCCGTCCACGGCAGAAAGCCGAGCAGCAGCAAAGACATCACTCCGTGAGTGACGGAGTTTCCGATTTCTTCACCGACGGATAGGTGAATGATATTTTTGATGGAATGTTTCTTTGTCATAAATACCTTCTTTCAATTTATAAGTTTATCATAATTGACGGATATTGTTGACATTTATTCTTCTTCTTTTTATGATTGAACAATGGAGTGATCGTTTATGGAAATCAGCAGTCATCGGAAATACTTGTTATCGGAGGAAAAAGTGAGCAAAGCATTAGTCAGTTTGGCGATACCGTCGATCATTGCCATGCTGACTACGGCTATATACAATTTTGTTGATACGCTTTTTGTGAGCATGTTAAGAAACACGGCAATGATTGCGGCAGTTACCGTATCTTTTCCGATGGTTATGATCATGAGTGCTATCGGGCAGGGGATCGGTATCGGTGCCGGTTCGCTTATCTCCCGGCAGTTGGGCAGAAAAGATTATCAGAGTGTCGGACGTTCGGTATATACCGGAATGCTGATGGCCATCGTTTTTTCTGCCTTGGGTATGATTCTTCTGATCGGTAATCTTGAGATGATACTGCCTTGGTTTGGGGCAACGCCGGATGCCTTGGATTTTTCTGTGCGATATGCGATGTGGATGATCGTCGGCATGAGCGGAATCATTTTAAACATGACAATGAACAATATCCTTCGTTCGGAAGGGGATGTCAAGTTTCCGATGTTTGCGATCATGCTTGGAGCAGGATTGAACATCATCCTCGATCCGATTTTCATGTTTGACTGGGGACTGAATCTGGGTTTGGAAGGTGCAGCCATTGCCACCATCGTATCCCAATATATTTCGACTTCGGTATTGGTGATTCGTCTGACCAACAAAGATTCGGCCATCCGCTGGAAGATCAACCGATGGTTGTTTGATGCGAAAATCGCCTATGAGATTTTCGCGTTGGGAATCGCATTGTTTTTCCGTCAGGCATTGGTCAGTTTTTCGATGATGTTTATTAACAGTGCCGCTGCAAATTACGGTACCAATCTGGTAGCGGCCATCGGTTTGGCTATGCGAACGATGATGATCATCAACTATGTGCTTATCGGCTATGCCCAAGGGTTTCAGCCTTTTGCCGGATATAACTATGGAGCTAAGAATTTTTCACGCCTTAAGGAATCGATTGATCTCTCCATTCGCTGGAGTACGGTATTTTTGGTGATCATGACTGGGGTGCTGGTCGTGTTTGCCCGTCCGATCATGAGTATATTTACATCAGATACTGAGGTCATTTACTATGGATCAAGGATGTTTTATGCTATATGTCTGGCATTACCGTTTATGGGTTTTTATCAGATCCATATGGTCCTGTTTCAGTCATTGGGAAAAGCTAAGGAGGCATTTATATTGTCGGTAGCTCGTCAAGGAATATTTTTTCTGCCGATGATATGGATTTTGCCTGTCTTTTTCGCCTATAACGGGATCCTGGCTGCGCAACCGGCAGCGGATCTGCTTACCGTATTGCTTACTGCCGGATTCTCAATCCGACTGAAAAAAGAATTTGAGTTCTGATACTGCCTGTGCAGTATTTTTTTATAAATACTATATTGCAATACAATATACATTGTGATATATTATTGGCAAGAAGGAGGGACTATGAACGCTCAATTTAAAAAAGGTGTTTTAGAACTTTGTGTGCTGGCACAGTTGTCACAAGGTGACAAGTACGGATATCAGCTGACAGAAACGATATCACAGCAAATGTCGGTTGCGGCCGGTACATTATATTTAGTGTTGCGAAGACTGAATGAAGAAAATTATTTTGAAACGTATCTTGTGGAGTCAGACCAGGGACCGGCCCGAAAGTACTACCGTCTGACTAGTCAAGGTCATCAGCACTACCGACAGTTGAAAAAAGACTGGGTCGGATTTGTAGAGAAGGTCAGTCAGTTAATGAAGGAGGATCATAATGACAAAGAATGAATATTTACGTCTTTTAAAGGAAAAACTGTCAGCTATGGACAGAAACTTTGCTCAGTCTCTGCTTGAGGACTTTGAAGCGCACTTTCAAGACGGTGAGAATGAGGGTTTATCAGAAGATGAGATTATCGGCCACTTGGGCAACATTGATGAAATCGTTGAAGCACTTTCAAGCGAGTCTGTTCCATCCGGCAAAAAAGACGGATCAGATCATCCGTCCAAAACAGTGAATCATGTTGTCATCGATGCTAAGTTTGCGGATGTGACTCTGGTTCCATCGCTCAATGGGAAGGTCGAAGTTTCGATGGTCAATAAGGGATCACTGTTGTCCAAATTCACTCAGACGTTAATAGGGGAGCAAAAAGGAGATGTTTTTGAGGTTCGGGTTTTGCCCCTGATTTCTGCGAATCATCGGGCAGATATGCATATCTCGGTATCACTTCCTTCGGATTTGCTGTCGGTCAAAGTTTCCTCTTCAAGTGGTGATCTGACATTCACCGGAATTGAAGTCAAGGGGACTTGCACCATCTCTTCGGCCAGCGGTGATATCATGATTGACAGCTGTAAGGCTGAAATTCTTGACATTTCATCGGCGAATGGAGATGCGGTTATTAAAAAGTCTGATGCCGATGTCAGCGTGCATTGTGCCAGTTCAGATGTCACAGTGCAGGAGGGTAGGGGAGTGAATCTGACCTGTGTGACAGCCAGCGGCGATGTAAAAGCGGACGGTTCTTATCAGTTTGTAACGATTAAAACGGCCAGCGGAGACCCAAAACTGATCCTGACGGGATGTGAGAAGCTGAATCTCACGACTGTCGATGGCGATGGAGACATACATCTGAAAGATACGGATTCATTGAATGTGAAATTTGCAACCCTATCCGGAGAATGCGTCATTCATCAGGGTCAAAAAAGTCAGCGGATTGAAAGTACTGAAGAATTGGTGATTAACGATGGGCGTATCCGGTGTCAGATCAGTACCGTAAGCGGTGATTTTGTAATAAACATGGACTAAATCCATGTTTTTTATTGCATTCTCCTTTTTTTTGTCCTAAAATATAATTAACTAGACACAAAAATGAAAGATTGTGGGTAAAAAATATGAGCCAACGATTGTTTTATCATCCTTTGTACACGACTCAGCGTCTTTTGGATGCAGGTTTTACGTTTCGGACGATTCAGGATTTGATCGATCAGCAGAAAATCGTACGTGTGAAAAGAGGGCTGTATGTTCCGGCGGACCGCATACATCATCAGCATGAATGTGCTTTTTCTCTGTTTCCGGAAGCTCTCTTCTGTCTGATGAGTGCTGCTTTCGTATATGGGTATATTTATCATCAGCCCAAACAGATTTACATTGCTGCAAACAAAAACGAAAGCCGGATCAAGTACCGCAGTGATTTTCTCGATATTAAAACGATGTATCGGGATAATAAGTATTTTATGCTCGGTTATGACCAGACAGTGTTCAACGGCCAACATATCCACATTACCGATCGGGAGCGGACAGTCCTGGATTGCATCCGGCATCGCAATATGATCGGATCACAGGCATACCATAAGGTAATTGAAGGATATATCGAAGATCCAAAGAAAGATGTGATTGCTCTTATTTGTTATGCGAAGAAAATGCGTATTTTCAAGAAGGTCAAATTGATTTTTGAACCTTGGATCGAAGATTTCACTTTATTAACAGAGAAAGCCGAGCCAATGTGTGCTAAAATAAACGCGGTGGTGATGGACCATGAAGCCTAATGCTTTTTTGAAAGTCTTAATAGGTACTTTGGTCATCTTGCTTTTGGTAGGACTGACTTATGGAGTGATGACGCTGTTAGATTCGCAAAAGGATCCCGATGATGATCCCATCATCGATCCGAAAGATCCGGTGATCACTGCTAATTTTGAGGGATATACAGTGTACAGACTTGAAGAAGTGAGTTTCCCGTTTGTCATTGCCCGAATCACTTTTAGCAGTGATTCGGCGATGAGTTTCGGTTTGGACCAGCTCGTTACGTCTGAACAATTGTCTTTGGCTCAGACTGAGGTTTATCAGGAAGAACTGTTATCGAAGAAATTGTATTTAAGTTATCAGATGGTTGATTTTGAACTTCCCCGTAATAAGCAGACGTTTACCGTAAATCTCTTTATCCCTATCAAAAATCCGGGGATCAGCAGTATCACTCTGTCTACTAAGTTCAAATCTGATATTGAATTGGAAATGGATTTAACCTTTGCTCAGGGAGTCAAAGAGATGTTGGGTTATGTTGAAGATCCGAATGTGATTACGGATAATGAAACATACAAACTGAAAATACTCGGATTGGAAGATGTGACTTCATTTCCGGTCATGAGAAAGTATGATGACGGAAGCAGTGAGGAAGTTTCTTTCCCTTCGACAGCAAAAATCTATGCAGTAAAAATTGCCCTGACACCGCTGAATGAGAAGACGCTGACTATTGCTCAGGGGCGTTACCGGATCATATCTGGCGGCCAGGTGTCGTTAAGCATGACAAAAGAGTATAGTATTGAAGGATTGAGCAATCTGGTCAGTTTGCCTGTATCCGTTTATACTGAAGGATATTTGATTTTCGATGTTTATTCGACCGAACTTTCTTTATTGGATCAAAATACGATTTTCGAAGTTCGATTTGATGGCAGTACGGAATGGATCGAAATCACGATTATCGAGTAAAGAGGTACCATGAAGATTGGATTTCAACATGTAAAAGCCATTTTGCTTTTCACACTTATCACTTCAAATATTTATATGACTCCGGTTATAGCCGGAGATGATTTGATTTGTACAGAAGCGCAATATGTGATTTCATCACTCAACTCAGATCAGACCAAGACGGTGTTGGCGTGTGCCGATACTTTCGATTTGGCCAAAGAGTCGATGAATACTTTAAAGACGGACTATCCTGACTTAATCATCACACACAGTACATCAAAGAGTCCTGAGAAAATCATCGCTGCGACTCGGGCAATCGCTACATCCTTCCCTCAGCGGCGAAGAGATGGTACTGCCAATGCGGCAATTATGTATATATACCGCAATCAGAATTTCAGCGGCGATTCGACCTACATGAATGCTTATCGGGACATGGCATATTACGATACGATCAATTACAATCCGACAACATCGACAGGAGCAGTGTTGATGCAGATTTCCGGTTTTACCGGATATACATATCTTGATCAGATTGATATTATTCCAATGATCTATCTGGAGAACAACTGGTTGATTTCGTTGGGCGGTAATTCTTATACCGGTTCTTTGTCCGTTTATCAAATCCGGCCGCGAATGAACGAATACAGAACATTTACCAACTCAACGTATAACGTCAGGGAAATCGTTCACGAAACATTTTCATTTTCTTCCGGTAGCTCCCTGGGCGTCTATGTTTACGGTCAGGCTCCGGATTGGCTGCCGGATGGAACATACTACAGTTGGGACTCTATCCATTATTATACTGACCGCTCTATGACCCAACCGGTCAACAATGGTGATGCAGCAGGCGAATATTACAATTATTATCAGTATCTGCCGCTTCGGTCAAGTTCTAATCTGACAGCAAGACATTTGGATGATTATCTGATTGCTTTAGGATTTACGAAAAAAGCAGAGTATTATGGGGAACCCAATGCCAGTGCAATGTTTGATGAAGGAAAATCATTCATCGACGGTCAGCTCAAGCACGGGGCGAATGCTTTATTGGTTTATGCTTTGGGATTGCATGAAAGCGGCAGGGGGACCAGCCGGTTGTCCATCGAAAAGAACAATATTTTCGGATGGGGAGCGGTTGACAGTAATCCATCGGATGCTTATCTTTTTGAAAGTGTTTCTGCCAGTGTGGCAGAGCACATGGGAAGAAATCTCAGAGGGTATCTCAGTGTCGACAATTATCGTTTCTTCGGTTCGGTTTTGGGGAATAAGAATAACGGATTTAATACAAAGTATGCCTCGGATCCCTATTGGGGCAATAAAGTAGCCGGATGGGCATACCGGATTGACAGATATTTCGGATTTAAAGATTACAACTATTACACTCTGGCCATCTTACCGGAAGCCAGCAATGTTTCCGTAAAAAAGTCAGCTGATTCCGCTTCATCGACAATGTTTGTCATTCCTTCACGAACCGTTCAGAGATCAGTTCTGGTGAATCGGTTTCATGAAACGTCAAACGGAACCTGGGCTTCCGTCATGTCGACTCAGCCGATTACTTTAACGGATTCAGTGGTCATGTTTAATCAGACAGCCAGTGATATAACCGTTTATGAATGGTTTAAGAGTATAGGTTATATCCCGTCGAATGATTTGCAGCTGATTTATCCGGGCAATGGTATAACAAAAATTCCGATGGTTTATGATGCAAAAAAATTTGATGAAGAGCCTGTAGCCATAGTTGATACTATTACACTAAACGAAGCTGTCTTATCTTTTAGCGGGATCGGCGTTAAACCCGGATTGTCTGTGCCTTACCCGTCAGTGGCATCGTATCAAGTTTCCTTTGTTGATGAAGCAGACGTTTCTATTTCACGTCCATTGATTTCTTCTGATATCAACGCTGATTTGAATATACGTTTCAATGATGTCCGTTTTGATTATAAAGGAGCTTCATTTAACGGAGCCGTGAATGTGGATGATTTTCCGGCCGGGAAATATAAACTGATTCTGAATGCGAATTTCAATATTTTATCGGATATCGTATATTTTGCTCAGCCTTTGGTCAGTGAACTGACGCTGCCTGAACTGATCAATCATCAGGGTCGCAGCTATGAAGTCATTAAGGACGATATCGGAGTCTTATATCTGGTTGTTGAGGATGTCGAAGTCGTAATTCTCAAAGGAGATGTCAATGGGGATAGCAAAATATCGATTACCGATTTGGTCATGTTGCATCTGACTATTTCCGGAGTCAATACATTTGAGGAGTTCATCAACCGTAACGCTGATATGAACAGTGACGGTAAAATATCGATTACCGATTTGGTCATGTTGCATCTGTTGATTGCCGGTATTGAGTACTAGGCAAGGAGATTTTATGAAAAAAATACTGAAAAATACATTGATTCTCACAATATTCATCATGATGATTGCGGTCAATATGCCGTCTGTTCTTGCTGCTACCTATCAGACAAGAATCAACAGTTCAATCAACGGTTCATTGAACATTTATGCTGAAAACACTTTTACGATCACCTTGAGCATGAGTGATGCTTCCAATGTTTACGGCATTGAAGCAAATCTGAGTTACAGTTCTACATATTTTACTTTAGTCAGTGCTACCAATGAATTTCAAGGCGGAGATCCTTTGAATGTAGGTTCAAAAGTAGTCGTTTCAACGACTTCTCCAAAGAGCGGAACTTTCAATTATGCCAAGCTCACTTTTAAAGCAAAACCGGCGTTCTTAGCCAGTACAACTCCTCAGTCCATCGTTATTTCCAATGTTTTTGTTACTTATGATATGACAAAAGAGACCGCGGGTCTGGGCAGCCGGATTACAGTGGATGTCGTAGTGCCGAAGTCAACTAATAATAATCTGTCATCACTGTCTGTCGACGGGAAATCAGTTCCTTCTTTCAGCTCTTCGGATACATCTTATGATCTGGGATCGACGGATGCTGAGTCAATCACGATTGCAGCCACACCTTCAGATAGTAAAGCGACACTCAGCGGTACAGGCCGCAAAACGCTTAAATATGGAAGTAATAAGTTCGATGTAGTTGTAACTGCGGAGAGTGGAGCTAAGAAAACATATTCGGTGTCGATATCGAAGAATGATTATCGAAGCGCGAATAATAATTTGGAATCATTGAGTATAGAAGGATATAATCTGATTTTTGATAAAGAAAGACTGTCGTATACGCTCATTGTCGATAATGCAGTGACCTCAGTCAACATCAGTGCCGTTGCCGAAGATGAAATGGCGAAGGTTTCAGGAACCGGTTCGAAATCTCTTAAGATTTACAGTAATGTGTTCAATATCGTGGTAACTGCAGAGAATACGGTCACCAAGACATACTCTGTAAATGTTGTCCGCAGAGATGTGGCCGGTATCGCCGGTGATCTATCCCGTGATAATAAGCTTAAATCACTGTCAGTCAAAGACTATCCGTTTGATTTTGATCCTGAAGAGACCGATTATACGATCGATGTAGAAAATTGGATTGAGACGATTGAGATAGCGGTTGAGTTAAATGACCAAAAAGCATCGTATATGATTGTCATGGAAGACGAGTTGATCATCGGACCCAATGAAGTGCTGATCAAAGTTTACAGTGAGAGTGAAGACGAACGGATTTACAAGATTATTGTCAATCGTCAGGGAGACAATCCGATCATCGCTGTCGAGCGGATCATCGATCTGTTGCCCAAAGTAATCGCTAATCGGATTGAACTGATTTCTGCTGATCCCAAAGGATTAACTAAGGAAATCTGGAATTCTCTGATTTTAGCCGGGAAACAGTATGTTTTCAGTGTTAAAAATGGTTCGAATGATACTTTATATCAGTGGCATTTCACCGGTTCGACCGTTACTGACAGCGATTGGATCGATTTTGAGGTGAGTCTGAATTCCGCAAAGCGGGATGAAATACGCAAACTGCTTAATTACCGTGAGGCGGTCATTATTGACTTGATTCACTCAGGTGTAATTGCGGATGGTATCGTTTTGGGAATCAATGTTGCGTCGCAGTACAGTGACGGAACCAAGCTTTACCTATATTATTACGATGAGAGCAATGGTAAACTGATTGATCAGTCAACAGAAACTATCGTGTCGGACGGTTTTGTGCAGTTGGATTTAGACCATGCTTCCAGTTATGTACTTACTCCGGTCAAGTTGTCTGTGTTTGATTCATCGTCGGTCATCGTCATGGGAGCTATTGCATTTTTGTTTTCGTTGCTGATTTTATGGGTAGTCATGCTTTCATTAAAAATCCGAGCGTTGAAACGCCGGCTTATCAAAAGAAGCGAGAATGCCGTTTAACGGCATTTTTCTTTGACGAAGCATGGATAATTGGGTATGATGATAGAGCTGAAAGGTGGAAGTTATGGAACGACATTATCAATGGATTGCTGAGCAAATGAATATCAGCATCTCACAAGTTGCTAGCACGTTGGAATTGCTGGAAGAGGGCAATACGGTTCCCTTTATTGCCAGATACCGTAAAGAAGCGACGAAAGGGTTGGATGAAGAGCAGATTCGTTCAATCTATGAGCAGTATCAATATCAGAAATCATTAGCCAAGCGCAAAGAAGATGTACTGCGGCTTATTGAAGTGCAAGGAAAGTTAACCGATGATATTATCCGGGCAGTCAGTGAGTGCTCGCAGATTTCAGAAGTCGATGATATTTACCGTCCGTATCAGCAGAAAAGAAAGACCCGTGCTTCAGAGGCCATTGCCAACGGTTTACAGGGTTTTGCTGATTGGATGCTCAGTTTTCCGGATCAGGGGGTTGTCAAAGAGAAGGCGAAAGAGTTTCTGAATGAAAAAATTGAAACTGAGATCGATGCGATCGCCGGTGCTCAGCATATCATCGCTGAAATGGTTTCAGATGATCCGGACAATCGGAAAATGATTCGATATACAATGATGAAGCAAGGGATTTTGGTGAGCCGTTTGAAAAAGGGTGCGCAGGATGAACAGCAGATCTACCGCATGTATTATGAGTTCTCAGAACGGATATCTTCGGTTGCACCTCATCGGATCATGGCTGTCAATCGTGGAGAAGAAGAGAAAGTTCTTGCGGTTTCCTTGCAGTTTGATCAGGATGCCGTGATTGAAAGAATCATAACAAAAGTAATAAAAAAACGTAACAGTGTAACAGCATCTGTTGTTACGGATGCCATAAAAGACGGATGCAGACGTCTGGCGTTTGCATCTATTGAACGTGAAATCCGTAATATGCTAACGGAAAAAGCACATGAGCAGTCGATCGATGTGTTCTCACGAAATCTTGAGCGTTTGCTTGTTGTTCCGCCGCTTAAAGATAAAATGATTCTCGGTGTCGATCCCGCTTATCGTACGGGCTGTAAACTGGCCGTGATCGATCAGACGGGCAAGGTATTGGATATACGGGCCATCTATCCGCATCAACCGCATAATAAGCGGAGTGAGTCAAAGGAAGTGTTATTTCAGTTATGTAAAAAATATCCTATTGATATCATTGCGATAGGGAACGGAACGGCATCGCGCGAAACGGAAATGTTAATATCTGAGTTTATTGCAGAATATTCATTGAATGTTCAATACACAATCGTTTCCGAGGCTGGAGCTTCGGTCTATTCTGCATCACCTTTAGCTAAAGCGGAATTTCCGGATTTGATGGTAGAGCAACGCTCGGCTATTTCGATTGCCCGCAGAATTCTTGATCCGTTGGCTGAACTCATCAAGATCGATCCTCAGTCCATCGGAGTCGGACAATATCAACATGATTTGCCTGTCAGCCGATTGAAAGAGCGTTTAGATTTTACCGTTTCAAAGACGGTCAACCGGGTAGGTGTCGATCTGAATACTGCCTCACAGGAGTTACTGACTCACATATCAGGGTTAAACAAAGCGATGGCAAAAAATGTAGTTGAGTTTAGAAATCAGTACGGTCGCTTTACAGAACGATCACAGCTTCTTAAGGTAAAATCAATCGGGGAGAAGGCATTTGTTCAGGCAGCCGGCTTTTTACGAATCAAAGAAGGGAAGAACTGGTTGGATGAAACTGCGATCCATCCGGAAAGCTATCCGATCGTTGAGCGGCTTTTGGCTCAGTTACAGCTAAATAGCAAAGATGATCAACAGCGGGTCAGCGCTTTGAAGAGTTTGAACATTACACAGATGGCCAAAACATTGAGTACGGATGAATATACGCTGACCGACATAGTCGCAAACTTACTGTCACCGCAACGTGATTATCGAGATCAGTATGACGGTCCATTATTAAGAAAAGACATTCTGACTTTAAATGACTTAAAAGAAGGGATGAAATTGGAAGGAGTCGTTCGTAATATCGTTGATTTCGGTGTTTTTGTTGATATCGGACTAAAGAACGACGGTCTTGTTCATATATCAAAACTCAGTAAGAATCGAATCAGGCATCCATTGGATGTCATTTCGATCGGAGATATCGTTAGCGTAACTGTTATCGGTATTGACTTTTCACGAAACAAAGTACAATTGTCTCTAATCGGTGAATGAGCACATGCGTTTATATTTGTGAAATCAGGTTTGAATCAATAATACAGAAAAGAATATGTAAAAACCGGCAGAACAAAGAATTCTGCCGGTATTTTTAAATTAAATGTATAGTTTAAATTTTAATGCTCAGATGTGGTGCTAAGTATGAGTTTCTTCTCAGGTTGTCAGCATGTTTTTCAGTTTCATGTATAAGGACAAACCGTAAATACCCAATACCAGAGTAATGACATCATAAATGATCACTGTCGAAATTACCGCAATAAAAGGCAAACCGCTGGCAGGTGCAGTACCATCGGCAAGTCCGCTGATCATTGCAATATACTGTCCTGAAACAAACATGACAATGAGCAGAACCGATAGCAGGCAAATTCTTTTCTTGAGTAATCCGGTTTTACAAGCGACCAAACTCAGGATTGCAGCCCCTAGAAAAACCACCGGAAACACTTCAAGCGGAATCAGATAATCTATCATGAAGATTTGACTGTTTACCCACAAGAATACGGGTAAAACAAACATGAAGATGATGGGTGCCAACAGCAGAAGTGCACCGGAAAATGAGGCAATCCGGAAAGCCTGTTCTTTAAATTTCATAATCTTTACCTCCATTGTTTTGCTTCTACAAAGAGGTAATCATCTTGCTCCTCACACCTTTATTATAACACTCTCACAGATTGATAAAAAATGGTATTCTGTCATTATACAAACAACCGTTGTTGTAACTGAACAGTTTCAACGGTAAAATTCCATTGACGCGGTGATAATACCGAATGGCTATTCAGAGTAAAACTCAAGTATGACTCGATTTCATTTCTTTTCAGAAATACCGGCTGCCGGTTATGGATGGATTCAAAATCCGGTTGAGCTGCCTGAGTCAGGATAGCAAATGCCTGCTGACCTTCTTTGACTTGATACACTGCGGCCATATACTGAACCGGCTGATCTTTCAGACGGATCAGATAGCGGTCTTTGTTTTTATCCCACTCATAAAACCCGGATGCCAAAACAATGCATCGGTGATGCTCAAACGATGACTTAAAAAAAGGACTGCTTGCCACCGTTTCCTGACGGGCATTGATGATTCTGCCTTTATCATCCCATTTTATAAATCCCCAGGGCATGGCTTGTGTACTGATTTCAGCTTTTTTGACAATAACCAGTGAAGCCTGAGTAGGGAATATCTCCTGAGTTGCATATTTTGTGCCAGGCTGTGCCATATCGATCCATTGCTGCATCTCTTTATCTTTCTCGACAAATAAGTAACGACCGCACATGTCAGTCTCCTTTCTCGATAAACCATCGGTCCTCATCCAGAAACAGGTAACGCCTTGCGCCCTGAATGAAGCAGGTATACCGGATACCGGCACCGCCGGTTTTAAGTGATGCGGCCGGCATGACCTGGGTGATCTTATCTATAGAATATTTTACACCATTTTTCCAAATGATGACCAACGGTTTGATTTTGCCGTCTGTGTGATGATGAGCAATCACATCGACATACATTTTCTGTGTCATGTCTATTCACCCGCCTTAAAATAACCCTCCGGAAAGATGACATGCTCTCCCTTGGGATTAAACCCGCTTAAAAGCGTATCCGACTTCATGCAGCCTCGCTGTATCCGATAAAAGCCGAAGCGCTGACGGACCTGATCAAAGGCCTTGTCAATGGCTGCTTCCCGCTCACGGAACGACTGATCGGTAAAAAAAGATAACTGGATGGCCTGCTCCCCTAAAGTCAGATCACTGGCTTTGACCCCGATGCTTCGCAACGGCTTACTGAAATCTATATTCTCACGAAACAGCCGCATCGCCGTCTGGGCAAGTTCGCTGCTAATATCACTTGGATATTCCAGTTTGCACTGACGTGTAAAATGTTCAAGTTCATTATCACGGACGTAGACCGTGACAGTCGAACATTTAAACTGATGATCCCGAAGACGTGCAGCCACACTTTCACAAAGCACATGAGTAATGATACTGATGTCCTGCCAGCAAGTCAGATCCCGAGGTGCCGTCGTGCTGTTACCGATGGATTTCACATAAGGCTCATAAAATTGAGGGAGCACCGGACTGTGCTCTTCGCCATTTGCAAAAATCCAGATATATTCGCCCCATTTTCCTAACCGGCGCTTTAAAAAAGCCGGATCGGCATTTGCCAAATCTCCGATCGTGTAAATTCCGTACCGGCTGAGCTTTTTGGTGGTAGCATAGCCCACATAAAGCAAATCGCTGACCGGCAAGGGGAAAATGATATCCTTCATATTTTCTCTGGTGATAACCGTCGTTGCATCCGGTTTTTTGTAATCTGAGCCCAGCTTTGCAAAGACCTTGTTGAAACTTACACCGACCGAAGCCGTGATGCCCAGTTCTTCACGGATCGTCCGACGGATTTCATCAGCAATCTGTCGTCCATCCCCAAACAGGTGCACACTGCCAGTCACATCCAACCATGCTTCATCGATTCCAAACGACTCGATCCGATCGGTATAACGCGCGAATATTTCCCGGACTTTCTGCGAAAAACGCATATAAAGACTAAACCGGGGAGGGACAACGACCAATCCCGGACATTTGGCCACCGCCTGCCAAATAGCTTCACCGGTCTTGATGTCATACTTTTTCGCCGGCTGATTTTTTGCTAAAATAATACCGTGCCGCTTCTCGATGTCCCCGCCGACCGCCATCGGCACATGACGCAGCGAAGGGTTATAAAGACATTCGACCGAAGCGTAAAAACTGTTCAAGTCACAATGCAAGATGACTCGTTCCATACATATCACTCCCTACCTATATTTTACTTGAAAATAATTCAAGTAGCAATAAATACTTGAAAAATATTCAAGTGACTGATATGATAGATTCGGGTGATACTATGGCATTGAAAGACCGGTTGAGGCAATTGCGCAAGCAGGCCGGGTACTCACAAGAAGAACTCGCCAGACGCTTTGGTTATAAATCATTTACCACCATCCAGAAATGGGAGGATGGGACATCCACTCCGCCGGTAAGTGTATTGCAGCAGTTAGCGGCTCTTTATCATGTTTCTTTTCAACAGCTGATCGCACAGCAGGAACCGCTGATCCCTATTCCGGTGTTAGGAGTCGTTCGGGGAGGGCTGCCCATTGATGCTTATGAGCAGGAGATCGACAGCTATCCGACCGCTGTGGATGAGCCGGGTGATTATTTCTACTTGCGTGTCGTCGGCGACTCAATGATCAATGCCAGGATTTTTGAAGGAGATGATGTCTTTGTCCGCCGTCAGTCAACTGTATCTCAAGGAGATATTGCCGTCATCATGATTGAAGATGAGGCAACGCTCAAGCGTGTTTACTTCAAAGATAACTTACTGATCCTTCAGCCTGAAAATGATCATTATCAACCCATGACATTTACACCGGAGCAAATCGAGCAGCGTCGGATCATGATCATCGGGAAAGTATTGCATAATCGCATTTCATTTGCGAAATAGGAGAATAAATCATGTCATTTGAACAAATACAGGAAATGTCAAAAGAAATATTCGAACAGGGAATTTTCGGTTTCGCGATCACATTGCTTTCCATCGCAGTACTGACTTTTGTTGCCATAAAATTAGGTAAGCGATTTTTTGCCTCTCTTTACAAACGTCACCGCATTGACGAAACGACACGAAGATTTTCTTTTCGGATTTATGCTGTTTTCATTTATTCATTTGCCATATTCAGTATCGTTACTCAGATTACCCCACTTAAGAGCATGGCTCTTTCACTGTTGGCAGGTTCCGGGATCGTGGTTTTATTTATCGGATTTGCTGCCCAGGAAGCCTTTTCCAATATAATCGCAGGTTTCTTTATTTCCTTTTTCAGGCCGTTTTCAGTCGGGGATCTGATCAACCTTCCAGGACAAAATATTTCAGGAAGGGTCGAAGATATCAATTTGCGTCATACGGTCGTCCGTACCTTTGAGAACAATCGGATCATTATTCCGAATGCGACTATGAACAAGTCGGTACTTGAAAATAAGGATTTTGGTGAAAGGAAGGTGTGCAATTTTCTGATGATATCCATCAGTTATGATTCGGATATCGATAAAGCTAAATCGATCATCATTGAGGAAGCACTGGCGCATCCTAAACTGATTGACGTGCGTACGCCTGAAGATATTGAGAATAATGTTCCGCAAGTTCATCCGGTATTGTTTGCTTTGAATAATTCAAGTATCGATCTGCGGGTCGGTTTGTGGACCTCTGACTCGACGGATGGTTATTTCATGATGTCGGATTTACGGAATTCTATTAAGAAACGTTTTGATAAAGAAGGCATTGAAATTCCTTATCCTTATCAAAACGTTATAATCAAAAAATAATGTAAAACGAAGTACCGGCTTACCGGTGCTTTTTACGTTGACCGTCTGTTTCCAAAGGTTTATTTTTACCACGCAATAGGGTATAATATTCTATTGTAGAACGGAGGAATCTCCATGTTTTTGAAGAGAATCGAAATGCACGGATTTAAATCGTTTGCTGACAAAGTCACGATCAATTTCGAATATCCGGTGACCGGTGTTGCCGGACCTAACGGTTGCGGCAAAAGCAATATCGTCGATGCCATTCGCTGGGTTTTAGGCGAGCAATCAGTCAAGTCGATGCGCAGTTCGACCATGACGGATGTCATTTTCACCGGAAGCGAGCAACGCCGCATGGTTAATATGGCTGAAGTAACCTTGGTTTTTGACAACAGTGAACGGGTTTTAGCAACGGATTATGCAGAGGTTGAAATTACCCGACGGATCCACAGAAGCAACCATGAGGGTGAGTACTATATAAATAAAGTGCCTTGCCGACTAAAGGACATTTTGGATTTGATTACCGACAGCGGCTTGGGCAGAGATTCACTGAGTATCATTTCTCAAGGCAGTATCAGTCAGTTTGCCGAAGCAAAGCCTGCCGACCGCAGACTGGTGTTTGAAGAAGCTGCGGGAGTGGCAAAGTACAAAAAACGTAAGACAGAATCTTTGGGCAAACTGCAGCGCACTCAGGAGAATATGGATCGGCTGCTCGATATCATCAATGAACTTGAACGTCAGGTATTGCCTTTAAAGAAAGCTGCTAAAAAAGCAGAAATTTATGTTGAAAAGAAAGCCGAACTTCAGCAGATAGAGACAGCCGTTTTGATTAATGACATCGATCATTTGGACAAAGAAATAGAGACCGCCAATTCGACCTTATTTGATCTGCAATCCCGCAGCGTACTTGCTGAAACGACGATTCAGGTTCATGAAACCGCCAATCAGGAGAACCGTCAGCTGACCTTCGATCTAGACCGGCAGATCAATGCACTTCAAGATGAAATGCTTAAGACGGTCGCTGAAATCCAAACTCTTGAAACCCGAAAAATCGAGTTGGACGAAAAGCGGAAATACACACTGGAAGTGGCTAATGCCGAAGAAAAAGCGATAGAACTCAAAGTACTGCTTGAAGAAGCTCATGCCGAATTTAAGGACAGATCCAACCGGTTGCGCCAATATCAGGCAGACATCGAATTGTTTACTCAGCAAAGCATCGAACTCAACCGTCAGCTTGTCGATTTGCAGTTTGACGTGGATGAGACGCAAAACCGCTTGAGACGGATGAATTCCCGCAAGGAAGTCTTGCAAAACATGTTACAGCGTCCGTTTATGTTGCAAGCCGGCGTTTCAGCTGTATTGGAAGCGAAGTCATCTCTGCCGGGAATAGAGGATGTCGTTGCCAAAATCATCAAGCCTCAGCAGGGATATCAGGAGGCCATTGCCGTTGCATTGGGTGCAGCCCAGTTTGACATCGTCTGTACCGACGACTCTTCTGCACGACGTGCGATATCTTTCTTGAAGAAAAACCAAAGCGGACGCGCAACATTTATACCGTTAAGCGTTTTGCAGCCAAGGACGCTAAACAGAGATATTCGCATCATCTGTGACAACACACCGGGATTTTTGGGTGTAGCCAGTGATTTCGTTACTTGCGATGACCGTTTTTCACTGATCAAAGAAGCATTTTTAGGTAATGTCATCATCAGTGACAATCTGGAAAACGGAAACCAGATTGCTGCGATGATCCGTTTTCAAACGAAAATTGTCACACTCGAAGGTGATGTCATCCATCGCGGCGGAACGATGACCGGAGGTAAAGGGAAGGACCATGTCTCGCTATTGACAGTTTCCAAAGAGATGGACGAGATTCAGATAAATTTAAACAACACGATTTCGCAGCTGAATCAAAAAGAGGGGTTTCTGCAGAAAACCCGCAATAAGAAAAATGAGATCGACCAACAGCTGATGGAGCGGCGGATTTCAGCTGCACAAATCGAACCGGTCTTGGAAGCTAAACGCGCGAAATATGAGCGTCTTAAAAACGATCTGGAAACCCTGACTCCGTATATGCAATCCGGTGAGGTCAGCTTTGCCGACAATCTGATTGACTTGCTGAACAATGCGTATTCACGCAGAGATGAGATCACAACTTCGATCCGACTAAAGCGGGATCAGCGATTGAAACTCGGAGCAGAAATTGAACGCAAAGAGCAGCAAATCCGTCAAATGAGACGGGATTTAAACACGATTCAAATCAAAGAACGGGAGATACAGATCGACCGGGCAAAAATGGAAACAAGAGTTGAATCCTATCTACAGCGATTGGCTACCGAGTATCAGATGACCTATGATTATGCACGAAGCATCAGAACTGAGATAAGCACTGATAACGCAGCTGAACTGGTCAAGGAACTTCGCGCACAGATTGATGCTTTGGGAAACATCAACATGAATGCTCCCGAGGAATTTGCACAGGTTAACGAGCGGTACGAATTTTTAAGGGAACAGCTTGATCAGCTTGAAAAAAGCAAAGATCAGCTGCTGCGTATCATCGAAGACATGGATAAGGTCATGATCGATCAGTTTACAGCTATGTTTGCTCGGATCAACCATGAACTGACGGATGTCTTTCAGGCCTTGTTTGGCGGCGGTAAATGCCGACTGGTGTTGGAAGATCCCAATGACCTTCTCAATACCGGAGTGGATATCGATGTACAGCCCCCGGGAAAAAACATTCAGAATATCCGTTTGTTTTCAGGCGGAGAGAAAGCATTGATTGCTATTTCCGTGCTGTTTGCCATATTGAAAGCGCGACATGTGCCGCTGTGCATTTTTGATGAAATCGAGGCAGCTCTCGATCCTGGAAATGTCGAACGTTTCGCGCGCTATCTTAAACGGTTCAGTGTCAATACCCAGTTTATCGTAGTGACTCACCGACCTGGAACCATGGCTCAGTGCGATATACTGTATGGAGTGACGATGCCGCATCACGGGGTATCACAAATGCTGAAAGTTCGTTTGGCGGATGCTGTCGAACTGGCAGAAAGCGAGGATATTCATGGGATTTCTTGATCAGCTGAAAGAAAAATTTCTTAAAAAAACAGATAAGGATATTTACTTATCCGGATTTGAAAGATCCAACCGGCAATGGCAGAATCGTATGTCGAATCTGTTCGATGAACACCGAGACAGAAATGATGAGTGGTTTGAAGAACTCATGATGATCCTTGTGGAAAGTGATATCAGCATATCCACAGCCAACAAGATCATATCTGCGTTCAAGAAACAGTTGTTGCGCCATGAAGGTTCTATGGCCGAGTCCAAAGCGATACTCATTTCCGTCATGTCCGAGTTATACGGTGATTTTCCGCTAGACCTGATGCTGGCTTTAGAGGGACCGACCGTCGTCTTGATCGTCGGAGTCAATGGAAGCGGAAAAACGACGACGATCGCCAAACTAGCTCAAAAATATAAAAATGAGGGATTATCGGTTGCCTTGGCTGCCGCAGATACCTTCAGGGCTGCCGCCATCGAGCAATTAAGCACATGGGCACAACGTGTCGGTGTTGTATGTATCACCGGCAAACCTCAGCAGGACCCCGCATCGGTTCTGGTCGATGCCTGTCGCTATGCCAAGGCTCATCAGATTGACGTGTTGCTTTGTGACACAGCCGGCCGTTTGCAAAACAAGACCAATCTGATGAACGAACTGGCAAAAATGTTCCGTGTAATCGGTAAGGAAATTGAAGGCGGTCCTCATGCCATTTGGTTGGTGCTGGATGCCACGACCGGTCAGAACGGACTTTCGCAGGCCAAAGTTTTTATGGAAGCGACCGAGGTCGGCGGCATTATCTTAACAAAAATGGATGGGACGGCCCGTGGCGGGATTATCATGACGATCAAAGAAGAAACCGGTATCGGAGTGATTTTCTTGGGATTAGGTGAGAAACCTGAAGATCTTCGCCCGTTTGACAAAGATGCCTATCTCTACAGTCTGTTTGAGGGTAAAGAGAATGTTCGATAAAACAGCGAAAATGAATGATTTACTGGACTGGTATGAAGAGTTGCTTACATCACACCAACGCGAAGTCATGCATATGTATTATCATGATGATTACTCACTAAGAGAAATCGCCGAAATTCTTAACATAAGTCACAACGCCGTTTTTGATACCGTCAAACGCGTTGAGAAAATGCTGAATTCCGTGGAAGAAAAGGTAGGTGCACTGGATTTCTACCAAAAACATCAGCAAATGATTTCCGACTTAAAAGCTTTGAACCAACCATCGGTCCGTGCTATAATTGACACGTTTGAAAAAAATATAAAAGGAGATAAACATGAGTAAAGTAATATCCGTTAACGCAGGCAGTTCTTCATTGAAATTTCAGTTGTTTACCATGCCGGATGAAACCGTTTTGACCAACGGGATCGTTGAGCGCATCGGTTTTGAAGATGCCATTTTTACTATTAAATTCGATGGCCAAAAGGTCACGGTTACCCAGCCCATCCCGGACCACAAAGTTGCCGTATCCATGCTGCTTGAAGCCTTGGTCAAACACGGAATCGTATCATCTTTGGATGAAATCGTCGGTGTCGGTCATCGCGTAGTTCACGGCGGTGAACTTTATTCAAGTTCAGTTGAGATTGATGAGAAAGTCGAGCATGATATCGAAAGTCTGTCTGATCTGGCTCCGTTGCATAACCCAGCCAATCTTATCGGATATCGCGCATTTAAAAAGGAACTTCCTTTAGCCCGTCATGTCGCTGTATTTGACACCGCTTTCCATCAGACCATGCCCAAAGATATCTACATGTATCCGCTGCCGATGGAGTTTTATAAGCAATACAAAATCCGTCGCTACGGATTCCACGGAACATCCCATTTCTACGTTTCGCAGCGGGTGGCCGAACTGATGGGAAAATCGGTTGAAACACTGAATGTCATCACCTGTCATTTGGGCAACGGAGCCTCGATCTGTGCCGTTCAAAACGGAAAGTCAGTCAATACCTCGATGGGATTTACACCGTTGGCCGGTATCATGATGGGCACCCGCAGCGGCGATGTCGACCCGGCCATTCTGACCTTTGTCATGGATAAAACCGGCAAATCAGCCAAAGAAGTCATCGATATTTTCAATAAAAAATCTGGCATGCTCGGTGTCAGTGAGATGTCATCGGATGCCCGTGAAATCGAAAGAGCGTTTGAAGAAGGGGATCCCAGTGCGATTTTGACCCGTAATCTGTATGCTAACCGTATTGCTCAGACCATCGGCAGCTACTTCGTGCAAATGGGCGGAGTCGATGCCATCGTGTTTACCGGCGGTGTTGGAGAAAATGATTACGGAGTACGTTTTGATGTGATCAGCCGCATTGCAAAAGCACTGCACATCGAGTTTGATATTGAACTTAATCGCAAGGTACGCGGCAAAGAGGTTTTATTATCTAAAGAAAACTCTAAGGTTCAGGTTTGGTTAGTTCCGACCAATGAAGAGTTGGTCATTGCCCGCGATACCGTCGTCTGTCTGGGACTTTGATCATGTTTGACGGATTACTGCACGAAATCGAAAAAGCACCCATCATTTGCGTTTTTCGCCATCTGATTCCGGATGCTGACGCTTTGGGCAGTCAATGGGGATTGGTCAGCTGGCTGAAATCAACATATCCCAAGAAGAAAGTCTATGCTTTGGGCAGACATGTCGGAGTCAAACCGGAGATGTTTCCTATTCCCGATACGGTCAGTGATGAGATCATACAGGAATCTCTGGCTATCGTCCTGGATACGGCCAATGCCAAACGCATCGATGATCAGCGATACAGCATAGCCAAGATGATCATTCAAATCGATCATCATCCGCTTCATGAAACTTTCGGTCAGAAAAAGTATATTTTTGAACATCGGGCAGCCACCTGCGAGATTATTGCGGAATTTTTGGAGACCGTTGTCATAAAACCATTACCCAAAGCAACCGCTGAGTTCTTATACATGGGATTACTGACTGATACACTGAAGTTTTCGACTAACAATACCTCAGCCCATACATTGCGTATGGCTGCTTATCTGGCTCAAAGCGATTTAAATCTGACTAAGCTTAATGAAGAAATGTTTTCGGTATCATCAAAAGAATATCGTTTTTCAAACTTCTTGCGGACCAACGCAATTATCGAGCCTTGCGGAATGGCCTACAGTTTCGTTACCTTGGAACTGATGGAGGAGTACGGAGTCAGTGCCAATGATGCAAAAGAACGGATCACTGACTTTGGCGGTGTACGGGATTTTGAGGCTTGGGCCTTGTTTATTGAGCATAACGAAGAAGGCCGACGATTCTTTAACGGTTCATTACGATCCAAGAAAATTGCGGTCAATGACATCGCTCAACGGTATCGCGGCGGCGGACACCGCAATGCAGCCGCTGTTAAGGGTTGTTCGAGGGAAGAAGCATTAGAAATCATCCAAGAGTGCTGCTTACGGATCAAGGAGGCGAAGCACAATGACACAGTTTAAATTTACTTTCGGGAAAAATATCCGCGTCAAAAGTACGAAACCCAAAAAGGGCGGTCATCTTTTGGCCGGGTTTTTAACATTAACCGGATTATTTGTTTACGACTATATCACGCTGCCGGCATGGAATTTACGCAGTCCTTCGTTTGTTTTTATGCTTGCATTTGCGCTGATCGTCTTTGCGACCATAGACCAGATCTTCACTTTAAGCATCAACCGGATATCAAAAACAGCCTATATGTTGGCCGGTCTGCTCATTGCCTATGTTTTTGTTTTTGGCATCCTGAGTTCGGAAATGCTGAATGCTGCTAAGTTTCGCGATCAAATCGTCATTAAAGAAGTAAAGGAATTCACCCGTGACTTTGCTTCGATTGAGCTCAACCGGATTCCGGTCGTTGACAAACAGACAGCTCAGCAGTTGGGGGAAAAACAGATTGGGACAGTCCAAGGGCTTGGCTCTCAGTACTATGTGGACTCAGAATACACGCTGGTCAGTTCAAACGATCAGATTTATCGTGTTTCACCGCTGCAGTATCGCGAGCTATTCAAGTGGTTTCAAAACCGCAACGAAGGTATTCCGGGATTTGTACGTGTCAATGTCACCAATCCGACCGATGTTTCACTGATATCGCTGCCCGAAGGCATGAAATATTCTCCAAGCGCGTTTTTCTCACAAGATTTACAAAGACATGTCCGTTTTAAATATCGAACGAAGATTCTTAGTGATTATTCCTTTGAGATTGATGATGCCGGAAAGCCATACTGGGTCATTTCCGTCATTGAGCCGCAAATCAATGTTTTTGGCGGTCTCAATGCCATCGGAGCCGTCATTGTCGATCCAGTCAGCGGCGATTCTGAATATTATGACATAGCGGAAGTTCCGGCATGGGTCGACAGAGTTCAGCCAACCGATATTGCTTGGGCGCAGATCGATAACTGGGGTTATTATGTCAACGGCTTTATCAATACACTGTTCAATCAGAAGGATATGTTACAGACAACTGACGGGTACAACTATGTTACGATCAACGGTCAGGTCCATGTATACAGCGGTCTGACATCCGTCGGCTCGGATCGGTCGATTGTCGGATTTGCTTTGATTAATCTTCGTACCCGTGAAGCTACTTTCTACCGTATCGGCGGTGCCGATGAATATGCGGCTATGAGTTCGGCCGAAGGGCAGGTTCAGCATTTGGGTTACCGGTCAACATTCCCGGTGTTGCTAAATGTTTCTTCGATCCCTACCTACTTCGTATCACTGAAAGATCAGGAAGGTCTTGTCAAGATGTACTCATTTGTTGCGGTAAGCAACTATGCTGCCGTCGGTGTCGGTGAGTCGGTATCTGCGGCACAACGTGACTATATGAGGCAGTTGAAAGAAGTCGGTATGATCACTGATGATAAAGAGACGTATGAAACTCTGACATTGACCGTAGCCAGCGTACATACGGCAATTGTTGATGGCAACACGACTTATTATCTGACCTTTGATGAAGATACCCGTCTGTTTGTCGTGCCGATAGCAGTATCGATGGAAGTCGTGTTTGCTTCCGAAGGTGACAGCATTCAGATCAGTTTCTTTGAAACAGAGGGCAATGTCATCATTGTCAGTGAGTTTGATCATCTGTCTGTGGATTATTGAGCGCAACGCGCTCTTTTTATTTTCTGTGATATAATATGATATATATCAGAAAGAGTTGATGATGTGAGCGTCCATCTTTATACATTGAGTCATTTCTCGCTTTTACAGGGAATGATGTCCGTTGAGCAAGTTGTTACCACCGCAAAGAAACGCGGATTTTCAGCGATTGCTCTGACTGACATTCATACCATGCACGGAATCGCAGAATTTGTTTTTCAATGCAAAAAGAACGATATTCAGCCGCTAATCGGATGTGCGATCGAGTTTTCCATCCGTCAACAGACGGTTCCGGTCGTGATGATCGCAAAAAACATCCATGGATACCGGCAGCTGATCCGTCATTCGACATTGGCCAGCCAGGTTAAAGGACCTGTTGAGTCAAATCCTGATCAAGGTAGCTTTGATGACTTGGTCGTCATCGTGCTTTCGGAAGGCGGATGGCTGGAAGGGGACATGATCCGGCAGGATGTACAAGGGTTATTTGACAAACTTGATGTGTTACATAGGCATTTTCCTGATGTCTATATCGGCCTTTCTGCCAATGAATCACCGTTTTGGAAGCAGCTGAATCAATGGGCAAAACCGTACATTACATCCAAAGGGATGAAAACCGTTGCACTGCCGAAAGTATATTATTCCGATCCTGATGATCAGGATGCTTATCGGGTCGTTACCGGTATTCGTCTGGGCCTGACCATAAAAGATAAATCTCTGATTACTCAGCCCAATCGCCATTTACTGGATACCAACGAGATGGTCTTTCTGTATGATATCGATGATTTGATTGCCAGTGATGAAATTGCCGGAAAATGCGAGAATTTCAGTATAAATAATCTGACATCGCTGCCGCAGTTTCCATTGCAGCCCAACATCAACAGTAAACAGTATCTGACACAGCTGTGCCTGTTGGGTTTAAAAAAACGTTTCAACGGTGAGATTCCGGAAGGGTATCACGCCCGGTTAAAATATGAACTGGATGTGATCACATCCATGAATTATGAAGATTATTTCCTGATTGTTTGGGATCTGATTCGTTATGCTAAAACGCAAGGTATTTATGTCGGTCCGGGCCGCGGATCGTCAGCCGGTTCACTGGTTGCCTATGTCCTTGGTATTACACATGTTGATCCGATTGTATACGATTTGCTTTTTGAACGATTTTTGAATCCTCAGCGGATATCCATGCCGGACATCGATATCGATTTTCCTGACAACCGGCGGGATGAAGTGATCCGTTATGTCAAAGAAAAATACGGGGAGGATCATATAGCCCATATCGTGACATTTGGAACATTGGCAGCGAAGCAATGCATACGCGATGTCGGAAGGGTGTATGAGATACCCTTGCGAGATATCGACATGTTAAGCAAAGCGGTACCCAACGCTGTTAAAATCTCGTTACAAGAAGCTTATGATCAGTCAGAACGGTTTCGTCTGGCTTTATCGTCGGACATCGCGCTTCAGAAAGTGTTTGAAATGGCGTTACGTCTGGAAGGAATGCCAAGACATGTATCGACCCACGCTGCCGGGATCGTCATGTCAAAAAAACCGTTACAACAAGTCATACCACTGATATCGGTCGAAGAAGATCTGTACTCCACACAATACACGATGGAGTATCTTGAAGATGTCGGACTGATCAAAATGGATTTTTTGGGATTGCGCAATCTGACGATCATCGATGAAATCATCAACCGCATGGATGACACGATCGACATCTTGAAGATTCCTCTGGATGATGAGAAAACATATCAGCTGATCAGTAAAGGAGATACTGTCGGGGTTTTCCAGTTGGAATCAGAGGGCATGAAAGCCTTGATCAAGAAGATGAAACCGGATCGCTTTGATGATATCGTTGCCACGATTGCCTTATTTCGCCCGGGACCGATGGAGAATATTCCACTTTACTTAAAGATGAAAGCCGATCCGTCAAGTATCAGATATTTATTGCCTGATCTTAAGCCGATCCTGCAGTCCACTTACGGTATTATGATCTATCAGGAACAGATCATGCTCGTAACCCAGAAAATCGCCGGGTTTTCACTGGCAAAAGCGGATATATTACGCAAAGCTGTGAGTAAGAAGAAAGAAGAAGAAATCCTTGCACTGAAACATGATTTTGTTTCGGGATGTGTCGGTAACGGGGTCAATGAAAACGTAGCTATCACTTTATTCGATTTGATACTCAAGTTTGCCAATTACGGATTTAATAAATCGCATTCAGTAGCTTATGCGCTTATTTCATATCAGATGGCCTACTTGAAAGCAAATTACCCGCTGCTGTTTTATACAAGTTTACTTACGAGCGTAATCGGTTCTGAAACCAAAACTGCGGAATATCTGGATGAGTGCCGACAAAGAGGTGTTCAGGTACTGCCTCCTTCCGTAAATTCAAGCAAAGATAAGTTCGTGATTGAAGGCAAGTCGATCCGCTTTCCGATCGTTGCTATCAAAGGCATCGGTCAGGCAGCGTACACGATGATTCAAAATGACCGTTCTGCAAACGGGATATTCACGGATTACTATGATTTTGTTGCGCGAATGCTCGTCTATCGGTTTTTGAGCAAATGGATCGAGACGCTGATCCATGCAGGTGCATTGGATGAGTTTCATTTAAGTCGGGCAACGATGATTGCCTCACTGGATGATGCTATCAGTTATGCGGATCTTGTCCGGATTGAAATCAGCGGACAAAGCAGGATCGATTTGCAGCTGGTAAGCAAGCCGATTCCAATCATCGTAAAAGATCAGCCGTTGGTTCGCAGTGAGAAAGAAAAGGAAGTGCTTGGATTCTATCTTGGAGAGCATCCCTTGATTTCTGTTCGTGCAAACAGTAAAATTAATTATCCGCATATCAGCAAACTGACGGGCAAAGTCGGTGATGTGACGTTTATTGCCATGATCCAGAGAGTGAAAACCCATCGGACCAAAAAAGGGGATATGATGGCATTTATCTCGGTCAGTGACGAAAGCAGTTTTATGGATTGTGTTTGTTTGCCCAACGTCTATCAAAAGGTTTGGGAGATACTACAAAAGGGAGCAATAGTTGAAATCAGCGGTAAACTGGAAGAAAATGGCAGTTGTCTTGTCAGAAGCCTTCAGCTAAAATCGTAGTCCGTCTGCTTTCACATCGATTTCACACCAAGGTTCTATACTTTCATGGAGGTGAAACTATGGCCAAGATTTTGATTGTGGACGATGAAGTCCGCATTCGTGATGTTGTCAGTGAGTATGCTACAGCGTATGGCTATCAGGTCGTGCAGGCACAAGACGGCTTGGATGCTTTGCGTAAGCTTGATAGTGAAAAGTTTGATATTGTTATTTTAGATATCATGATGCCAAATCTGGATGGTTTTTCAGCGTGCAGACAAATCAAAGAAAAGCAGAATGTTCCGGTCATCATGCTGAGTGCCAGACAGGAAGAATATGACAAACTGCTTGGTTTTGAACTTGGCATCGATGATTATGTCGTTAAGCCGTTTTCACTGAAAGAGCTGATGGCACGCATCCGTCTGGTCATCGAACGTTATCACGGCAAAGAAAGCAAAACCGTTTCCTACGACGGTCTTACCATCGATTTTGACGGGCGAAACGTGTATATTGACAACGAAAAGATAAGCATGACACCTAAAGAGTATGAGTTGCTTGTCTTTTTGGTAAAACATAAAAATCAGGCATTGTCACGAGATGTTCTGCTTGATAAAGTCTGGAATTACAATTATTTCGGTGATGACCGCACAGTTGATACTCATGTTAAAATGTTAAGACACAGCCTGAAGCATTATCGGCATATGATCGTAACGGTGCGTGGTACGGGGTATAAATTTGAGACCAAACACTAAAGGGATTCGGTTTAAAACTTGGGTATATCTGTTTTATCTGACGATCAGCATCCTGGCATTATTATGGGCGCTGCAGATCGTCTTTTTAAAGCCGTATTACAGAAACATGAAAATAACCGATATCCGCAATGTGGCCGGTGTGATCGAGGAAAGCCTGATCACCGATAAACTCAGTGAAAATATCGTAAGCATCGCGGTCGAAAACAACGTGTGTGCCGCGATTTACAATAAGAATTACCAATTGGTATATTCGGTCGACTCATTGGGCGTTAACTGCTTTCTGACACGGTCGCCGATTTCCGATCAGAAAGAGTTTATTGATGAATATGTCTTAGAAGCCCAGGCAGCAGCAGGCATGGATTTCTACTTTACGATGCAAAACACAAATTTCCGGCAGGAAATGATTTTTTACGGAAAAGAAGTCAAAGTCAACCTGACTGAATTTTATATTTTCATCAATGCACCGATTGAACCCTTGGATTCAACAATATCGATTTTGCAGGATCAGTTCATTTATGTAACGATTGCCGTTTTGTTCTTGTCAACGGTGATTTCCGGGATCATTTCGTTTCGGATTGCAAAACCTTTGGCCAATATGACTGAAAGTGCACGAAAACTTGCTCATGGCGATGTCGATGTCCGGTTTGATTATGGCGGATACAGTGAAATCGATGAACTGGCAGACACGCTGAACTTCGCTACCAAAGAAATGGCCAAAATGGAAGAACTGCGACGTGATTTGATCGCCAACGTCTCGCATGATATCAAAACACCGCTGACGATGATCAAAGCTTACGCCGAAATGATCAAAGAATTGTCAGGTGACAATCCGGTTAAGCGAAACGAGCATCTTGAAATCATTCTGAGTGAAACCAATCATTTGAACCGTCTGGTCAATGATATGATGCAACTATCGCTTAATCAGGCTAATAAACTTCAAATCGACCGAAAGCCGTTTAATCTTAAAAAGAAGATCCTTGAGATTACCGGTCTGTTTGCGGGGTATACAGATTCAGATCAGGCAAACTTTGAAGTTGATGTCGACCGCAAGCTTCGGGTCGAAGCCGATGAAGTAAAAGTCGGTCAGGTATTGTTTAATTTCATAAACAATGCCATCCGTCATATCGGTGAGGACAAAAAAATCCTGATCAAAGCAGAAGTCATCGACAGTAGCGTCCGTGTATCTGTCATTGATCACGGATTTGGCATCGCTTCCGCACATCTGCCATACATTTGGGATCGCTACTACAAAATCGACAAGAACTATACCAGGGAAACTGATGGCGGGACCGGGTTGGGTTTGGCTATCGCAAAAGCCATCTGTGTTGCCCATAAGCTAAATTATGGTGTGATTTCCACTGAGGGCAGTGGTGCAACCTTTTATGTCGATCTCCCTTTGATATAAAATAAATGTTCAATATCCGTCGGTTTGTTGTATACTATTGCCTAAGGTGATGGTATGAATAAAACGACGGATTTTTTATTGGATTCAAAATTACTGATAAAGCAGAGGTCAGATATGTTTCGCATCAATACCGACACGCATGCACTGGCGCACTTTATGGTGATCAGAAAAAATGAGACCGTTCTGGACATCGGAACGAACAACGGTGCACTGCTTGTCGCGGCCTCAATTTATCATCCAAAAAAAATGATCGGTGTCGATATACTTGAAGAAGCCATCGAACTCGCCTATGAGAATGCTCATTATCATCATATCGAGAACATTGAGTTTCTTATCGGTGACATCCGAAAACTGAGGTTGACTCCGGTAGATGTCATCGTTTGCAATCCGCCGTATTTCAATCAGAAAGACAGACGCAACCGGAATATTAATCCTTATCTGGAAGCGGCACGACATGAGATTTCATTACCGTTAAATGATTTGCTGGACTGTGTGAAACGCGACTTAAAAGATCACGGCCGCTTTTACCTGATTCATCGCAGTGACCGGCTGGCTGAAATTATACTTGAAGCAGGAAAAAGAGGGCTCACTCTGAAAAAGTGTATGCCCATTCAAGATCATCGCAAGAGTCACTGTCATGCGGCATGCTTTGAATTTGTCAAAGGCGGCAAACAAGGAATGATCTTGTTAAATCCGATGAACATCGGCAAGGAGTAATCACATGTTAGGTACATGGATAAATGTTGTTGCTATCATGATCGGCAGTCTGATCGGATTATTTTTGAAAAGAGGAATCTCCGAAAAGATGGGTGGCAGTCTGATGCAGGCTGTCGGACTTTGCGTGGTGATTATCGGGATTTCCGGTGCATTAAAGAGTGAAAATATGATCATTACGATCGTTTCACTGGCTATCGGTGCGTTGATCGGAGAAAAAATCGATATTGAAAAACGTATGGATGAATTTGCAAAAAAGATAGAAGGCCGTTTTTCCGACGGGAAGCAATCCGGATGGTTCGTCCGTGGTTTTGTGACTGCATCTTTGTTGTTTGCTGTAGGAGCGATGGCCATTGTCGGATCGATTGAAAGCGGGCTTAACGGTAATCACGAAATTCTGATAACCAAGTCGGTCCTCGACTTTATAGCATCCATTGTCTTAACGGCATCTTTAGGAATCGGTGTCTTTTTTTCATCAGCTACGATCCTGATTTATCAGGGATCGATCACATTGGCCTCGACATTGTTATCAGTTCTGTTTGCGACAAATCTTGAAACCGTCATCACGGCCATGTCTGCAACAGGGTATATACTCATTTTCGGCCTGGGACTCAATATGCTGAAAATTACTTCGCTGAAAATCGGCAATTTCGTTCCGGCAATTTTTATTCCTATAGCTTACTATGCAGTATTGGTTCCTGCCTTTGAACTTCTGAAAAATTTCTTGAGATAAACTGTAAAACGGAAGAAAAAGGGAAATGCATTGTTAAATAACTAACAAAGTAATTGAATATCTGTGAAGGTATGATAGAATATAAGCAGATGTAAATCCAAGGTAGTCAAATCAATTTCAGTTCATATTTAATTTTTTTTGTTTATTTATGTGAAAATAATAACAATACATGTTTACAATGTCACGGAGGTAACAGGATGCTTGAAAAAGGACACCAACTCTGTAACGGACACATTATGCTTGATCAACAAAAAATAAACCAAGTTATTGAATTATTTGACTGCAGACAAAGCAATCTGATTCAGATACTGCATCAGCTTCAAAATGTTTACGGCTATCTGCCAAATGAAGTGCTCATAGAAGTATCCAAAAAAATGAATTTACCTTTGTCACAGATTACCGGAGTCGTGAGTTTTTATTCTTTCTTTTCGACAAAACCTCAAGGACGTCATACAATCAGAGTTTGTTTGGGAACGGCCTGTTATGTTCGCGGCGGTAAAAAGATCATTGATAGACTTCAGGAACTTCTTCAGGTAGGGCTTGGCGAAACCACGGAAGATCAGCGATTTACTTTTGAAATTGCCCGTTGCATCGGTGCATGCGGGCTTGCTCCGGCTGTAATGATCGATCAGGATGTTCACCGCCAGGTCAATGTGAACAAGTTGAAATCGATTTTAGCCAGGTATGAGTAGGTAACTTTATGATACAGACAATCAATACGATTCATCAGTTGAATCAACTGAAAACCCAGTATAATTTTGAGCTTTCCCACTATACACACCAGATACTTGTATGTGGGGGTGCAGGATGTGTTTCCTCCAACTGTGAAGAAATATACCGAAGTGTCATTGAACAGTGTGAAAAACTCAGCCTTACTGACAAAGTCAAAGTACATATGGTCGGCTGCATGGGCATGTGTGCCGTAGGACCGGTCATGCTTATATTGCCTCAACGGACATTTTACACGAAATGTACGGTTCAAAGCGTATTACAAATCATTCGGAGTCATTTGATCGATCATAAGATATTACACCAATATACTTTTTTTGATCGGACGTTGAACAAACATATTGCTTGCATTGATGATATCGACTTTTTTAAAGCGCAGATAAAGATTGCCTTACGTAACTGTGGTGTCATTGAAAACGATTCGATTCAGGCGTATATTGCAAGAGACGGTTATTTTGCTATCGCAAAAATACTCAAGGTGTTCTCGCCGGAAAAAGTGATTGAGGAGATCACCGAATCCGGCTTAAGAGGACGAGGTGGCGCTGGTTTTCTTACCGGTGTTAAATGGAATGCTGCCAAACAGATAAACAGCAATCAGAAATATATCATCTGTAATGCGGATGAAGGGGATCCGGGTGCGTTTATGGATCGCTCGATTATTGAAGGAGATCCTCATTCTGTAATCGAAGGTATGATGATTGCCGGATATGCGATTGGAGCAACCAAAGGGTATATTTATATTCGTGCCGAGTATCCTTTGGCTATTCAGCGATTGACATTTGCACTTGATGAAGCAAGAAAGTTTGGACTGTTAGGCAAAAGACTGTTTGGCAGTAACTTTGTCTTTGATATTGAGATCCGTATCGGTGCCGGTGCCTTTGTCTGTGGTGAAGAAACAGCTTTGATTGCTTCGATTGAAGGAAAACGGGGAGAACCGCGTCAGAAACCGCCATATCCGTTTAAAAAAGGGGTATTCGATCAACCGACGATCATTAATAATGTTGAAACACTTGCCAGTGTCCCGTACATCATGTTAAAAGGAGCTCAGTGGTACAGTCAGATCGGAACTGAATCAAGCAAAGGTACCAAAGTTTTTGCCCTGGCGGGCGATATAGTAAATACGGGTATCGTCGAAGTACCGATCGGTATGCCGATCGGTGATATCTTATTTAATATCGGCGGCGGTATCAGCGGTAAGAAGAAATTTAAAGCAGCCCAAATCGGCGGACCTTCCGGCGGATGCATCACAATGGAGAATCTCAATACACCGACGGATTATGAACCGTTGGCAAAACTTGGCGCAATCATGGGATCCGGCGGACTTATTGCCATGGATGAGGATACATGTATGGTCGATACCGCCCGATTCTTTATGGATTTCATTCAGGATGAATCCTGCGGAAAATGTCTGCCTTGTCGTTTGGGTACAAAGCAAATGCTTGAAATACTTGAAAGGATAACTCAGGGCAAAGGAGTCGAAGGTGATATCGAGCTGCTGGTTGAACTTGGGGAAACCATTCAGCAGACAGCCATCTGCGGTTTAGGACAATCAGCGCCAAATCCGGTGTTAAGCACTATTAAGTATTTCAGAGAAGAATATCAGCAGCATATCAGAGATAAATATTGCAAAGCTGGTGTCTGCTCCGCGCTGTTTATTTCTCCTTGCGAAAATACTTGTCCTGCCAATATCAATGTACCGGGTTATATTCGGCTGATCGCCGCCGGAAGATTCTTGGATGCATACGATCTGATTCGCCAAGAGAATCCGTTCCCAGCGGTTTGCGGACGGATTTGTACCCGTCCGTGTGAATCAAAGTGCAGACGGTCAATGACGGATGAAGCCGTGGCTATTTGTGATCTGAAACGTTTCGCGGCTGATTATGCTTATAAAAATGAAAAAGAAATCATAATTGAGTCGATCACGGCCAGAAACGGTAAAAAGATCGCGATCATCGGAGCCGGAGCTTCCGGACTGACATGCGGTTATTATCTGGTAAGAAACGGTTATGAAGTCGATGTGTTTGAACAGGAAAGTCTGGCAGGCGGTGTTTTGGCTTTCGGAATCCCGGAATACCGCCTGCCGAAAGAGGTATTAGCCCACGAGATATCGCTGATCGAGAAAACCGGCGTAAGGATTCATCTCAACACGAAAGTCGGCGAAGATATTTTATTTGAAAAACTGAAAGATGAGTATGATGCCGTATATGTCGCTACAGGAACGCAGTTTCCGGAAAAAATGCGGATTGAAGGAGAGAATCTGCCCGGTGTCATGCACGGAATCAATTTCTTAAAGGAAGTTAACAAGGATCTGAATCTGAAATTTAAAGGAAAAGTCATCGTCATCGGCGGTGGTAATACAGCGATCGATTCGGCAAGGACTGCACTGAGATGCGGTGCTGACCAGGTAACGGTTTTATACAGACGGACGATCGATGCCATGCCCGCATATGAAGCCGAAATCCACGAAGCGATCCTCGAAGGTGTATCGATCATCGAACTCGCTTCACCCAAACGATTTATCGCTGATCCGCAAGGTCATGTCACATCCATCGAATGTGTTAAAATGCAGTTGGGACAGTTCGATGCATCGGGAAGAAGGAAAGCCATCCCTGATAACAGTTCGACCTTTTTGATTGATGCCGATCATGTTATCGTTGCTGTCAGTCAGTACTCTGATTTACCGTTTATCAAAAAAGAAGAAATCGGTGTGACACGTTGGGGTACCTTTGTCGTAAGCGATCAGACACAGATGACGACTATGAAAGGAGTCTTCGCCGGCGGAGACGTTACCCGGGGTCCTGATACCGTCATACAAGCCATCGCAGACGGGAAAAAAGCAGCAGAGTCTATCGATAAGTACTTAGGCGGAAAAGGAGTGCTGAATAAAGGTAAAGCCATCCATATCCCGGATTTTGTGGATGAGGATGAAATCGTGGCACTGCACCGTTTCCCTTTGAATATTACAAGCGTGGAGCAGCGCAAAAACAGCTTTGACGAAGTTGTCCTTGGTTATCACAAACTCAATGCAATGGCTGAAGCAATGAGATGTCTTCATTGCGACCGGAGGTAACGTCATGATCAATTGCACGATAAACAATCAACCGGTGACGGTTGCACCGAACACGACCATTCTCAATGCATGCAAAAGCGTAGGTATCCATATCCCAAGTTTGTGTAATCTTGAGAATATTTGTAACTTCGGTACTTGCCGTTTGTGTGTCGTTGAGGTAGAAAAGGCAAGGACTTTGCAGGCTGCATGTGTTACCGAAGTTCAGGAAGGTATGAATATCAAGACCAACACACTCAAAGTTCAGAAAATGCGAAAGGTTTTGTATGAGCTTCTGCTTTCAGATCACAGACAAGAATGTCTGAGCTGCTCAAGAAATCTGAACTGTGAATTGCAGTCTATGGGGAAAACCTTAGGCGTATCCCAAAGCCGATTTAATTTTGAACATTCACATCGCAAAAGCGAAGTCTCCGTATCTATCACTCGTAATATGGATAAATGTATATTATGCAGAAGATGCATTAATGTCTGTAATGAGATTCAAGGAGTGCAAGTCATCAATACTCAGAATCGTGGATTTGACACAGTCATTTCTGCAGCAAACCAATCACCGCTTGAGAGTACCGATTGCATTTTTTGCGGACAATGCACGATCGTTTGCCCTGTCGGGGCGTTAATTGAAACGGATGCGATCGAACCGGTCAAAAAGGCACTGGACGATCCCGGTATCCGAACTATCGTGCAAATTGCACCGGCGATCCGGGTGGCTATTGCCGAAGAGTTTGGGTACCCATGCGGAACACCGGCAACGGGCAAACTGTTCACAGCGCTTCGGAGTCTGGGATTCGATGATATTTTCGACACAAATTTTGCTGCGGATCTGACTGTCATCGAAGAGGGATCCGAATTTCTCGGCAGAATCAAAAACTCTTTTCTCAAAGGCAAATCCCAGCTGCCAATGATCACTTCGTGTTCACCCGGCTGGATCAAATTCTGTGAACACAATTTCCCAGAGCAACTGGATCACTTATCAACATGCAAATCACCGCATATGATGCTTGGATCATTGGTAAAAAGCTTCTATGCGAAAAAAATCGGAATCGATCCGAAGAATATGTTTGTTGTTTCTGTCATGCCCTGTACTGCCAAAAAGTTTGAAATCTCACGTTGCGAAATGTCTGTTGACGGTCTGAACAATGTCGATGCGGTTTTAACGACTCGAGAATTGGCAGAGTTGATCCGACAGGCCGGCATTAACTTTAATATGCTCGCCGATTCAGATCCGGACAATCCGTTGGGTCTCAGTACTGGAGCAGCCGATATTTTCGGAGTTACCGGCGGAGTAATGGAGGCCGCTCTTCGGACCGTTTACGAGTTAGTTACTGATCGTGAACTGCCATTTGACAAACTTCATCTTAAGGCGATCAACGGACTTGAGCCCATTAAGGAGGCTACGATCAGAATTCATGATCCTCTGCCTCAGTTTAGCTATCTGGACGGGCAGGATTTACGGATAGCCGTGGCCAGCGGTGTCAAGAATGCAAAAACACTTATGAATCAGGTAGCTAATGGAACATCACCGTATCACTTTATTGAAATCATGGGTTGTCCGTCAGGGTGTATCATGGGGGGAGGTCAGCCTCGCTCGAAAGATCCATTAGTCGCTCAAAAGCGGCTTGAGGGACTGTTTGCTGAAGATAACCAAAAGTCTTTGCGTAAGTCTCATGAAAATCGATTCGTTTGGGAACTGTATGAGGCATTTTTGATCAATCCGAACAGTCATATCGCTCACGAGTTCTTGCATACGCATTATATCGCCCGAGGTAAGTTCAATGAGCATCTGAATCATGACTGAATTGAGCATTTTATGCAGGTCAGAATTACGGGAAATTGTGTACAGTTGTAAATGATGTGAGACCAAAATTATAAAATAAAAATGGTCATCCTGTATAATTGGATTTATGTTGGCAAATCAGTTTCTCCCTCATCTCTAGAGGAGTCAAATAG
>JAVBWK010000035.1:0-131064 GCA_036677505.1 Erysipelotrichaceae bacterium | reverse complement strand
GCCGGTTTCTTCCATTTCAGAGATTAGTTTAAGCTTAAATTCTACATCATACGTTGTCATATAAAAATGCACCCCTTTCTGTTAGTTGTCTAACTTTTGGGGTGCACTTCATAACGGACTTTCTGATATCGAATCGTATATGTTGGACAAACTCGGGTACACGACTGACATTGATGACAGAGTGCGGTGTCGATGCTTGCTTTGCGGCTCTGACGGTCCACCGTAACAGCCAGCGAAGGGCAAACTTTTTCACATTTGGTACAGCCGATACACCTATTCTGAGAAACTTGCTTACTGAAAACGGCCTTCGAACCAAACAAGGCAAGCGGAGCATGAAACGGACACAGATAATTGTGAAAAAAGGAAGGGTAATAAAACAAAGCCACGAAAAACGCCGACACGACAAGTACCGGCAAGATCGGCAATGATTTTTTCAGTACGAATTGAGAGACTGCCATCAGTGAAATCATCACTGCTAGCATGATCCACGACAAATGCCTAAACGACAGAAAACCGGGTTGTCTGCGCTCTTTGATCTTAAACATCTTTTTCAGCCAGTCCGCAACAAGCATCGCCGAATTCATCGGACAGATATAGCCACAATACAGTCTTCCCAACCAGCGAGCCAAAACCAGCATGATCAGAAACAGCATCAGCCACAACTGAACCTTCTGAACAACCAAGATTCCGACAAATGCTGAAAATGTGAGTGCCCTGACCCAAAAATCCCAATATTTCATTATAACCTCCTTGAACAG
The DNA here is from genome assembly GCA_036677505.1 of Erysipelotrichaceae bacterium. Lineage (GTDB taxonomy): Bacteria > Bacillota_I > Bacilli_A > Erysipelotrichales > Erysipelotrichaceae > UBA2227. Next base: position 130,306 of record JAVBWK010000035.1, on the reverse strand, counting down.
ATCCTATTATAGGACTATAATCAAAGAAAATGTGTAACATATGTCACACTACAGGAAATAATATGAACTATAACGAAATCCTTTTGCACCCTTTGTTTCAAAACTGCTCCGCAAGTACCATTCAATCCTTAATGAACCAAACGAAACTTCATATCCGCAGCTTTCGCTCAAATACGGTTGTTCACCGGCAAGATGAGAGCATCAGTTATCTCGGTCTGTTGCTTCACGGTACCATCAGTATCGAACGAACGGATATTCATGGAAATCTTCTTACCATTGCCACACTGAAAAAGAATGATATCTTGGGAGGTCATCTGGTATTTTGCACAGATGGAACTACCAGCGGAGACATCATAACAAAAAGTGACAGCCGGATGCTTATGATCGACCGGGAAACGATCCTCGATCTGTGCCAGAAAGATCGGCATTTTTTACATGTGTACTTACAACAGCTCAGTGAAAACACACAAAGATTAAGCCAGAAAATTCAAGAAACGGCACAGAAAACAATCAGAGATCAATTAATATTTGAGTTAAGAAAGCAGTATATCAAGTCCGGAGAAACCACGATCCGACTTCCGATAAGCAAGAAACAGCTGGCTCAGTCCTTCGGGGTAGCCAGGACATCCGTTTCACGTGCATTGAAGAAACTGGTCGATGAACAATCAATCGAACTTGACGGACGACGGATCACCATCAAAAATCAAAATTGGATTATTCAGTGGTTATCTGAACGTTAAGACATGACATCTGTCATTCAATCTCTTTGACACATATTAGGAATGCTTTATAATAAAAGCAAAGGTGGCGAGCCTATGAGAAAATACATCCTCACCTCCGCCATCCTGTGGGTCATCTTATATTACGGCATCGTCCTGCGGATGCGCGGCTTCTACTTCGTTATTTTCGTATCCGAATTCCTGAATATCATTCTGCTCTCCCTCTACATCGGAGCACTTTTCACGCTGTTTCGAAAAAATATCCCCAACGATAAAACCCAGTTCAGCGATATCATCTACCTCATTTTATCCTCAGCGCTGAGCGTCTATCTGTTTAGAAACATATATCTTCGACCGGCCGTTTATCTTGTGCTGGCAGCCAGTGCCATGCTCGTACTGCTTACCCTGACCAAACGCGCCAAACCGATCAAACTCAACGTCATCGAACGACGCAAACTGTTCTTATTTCGGCCGACCTCCCCGGAAGCTTTCCGAGGAGTCATGAAAATCACGCTGATATTGCTTACACTGACCATCCCGGTCACCCTGACCATTCAATATTTCAATCTCGGTGTACTGCCCTCCATCGAAGACAACCCGATCGAACGTCAGCGCAACCGCCCCGACTTCATCGTACTGAATTATCAGGTCCTTAAAAAACTGGACTACAACACTTACAAAGATCTGACGATCGAAGAACGCCTGGAAGTCTTCCAGATGGTCGAATACATCGAAGCGCACATGGAACGGCGCCCGCCCTACCGGATCACCCATAAATCCATGGCTATTTATAACTATGCCCAACACTATTACTACAGCGGCATCATCATCCTCAACACCTATCATTTGGAAAAACCGTTTGCCGGAATCATGTTATATACGACCCTACACGAAGGACGGCACATCACCCAGGAATACCTCATTCAAAGCATCGACTGGACCTCCCCCTTTGCCCAAACCTCTAAAAGTCTTGAGCATGCGCGCAAGATCAAAGAAAACATCGCAAATTATTATAACTATGATTTATTCAATGATGATATCATCCGCTACCGCAGTCAGTATGTCGAGGTGGATGCGGATAACTTCGCCAAAGAGACGATCAAGTTTTATGAGCAATACATCGAAAATCTCTTTGATGACAGTCTGACCGAACCGACCGGTCCGTAATGAGAATCAGGGCAGTTTCTGAAGATCGCTGCCATCAAGTTTTACCCTATACATATCATCATTCTCTGAATAGTTGTCTTTAAAATATAAATATCCAAAAGCGATGGAAAACTGACTGTAATTGCCAGTCGGAGTCAAAACCCATCGTTTTTTTCCATCCAGCGACAACCGGATGATTCCCTCTTCTTCATTACCGTTGAAATAATACAAGGATCCGTCAAATATCCCAATTTCACTGGCCAAATCTTCATTAACAGGCAAATCCTTCGAGAGATCCATCGAGATTTTTCTCAATGTCTGCATGCCTGATTGTTCATCTTCAGAACTGTAATACACCCAGCCGCTCTCAAAGGCATAATATGACACCGGCTTCTCAATCAAAGCGGCAAGCACTTCCCCCTGATCACTGAGGATGAGCAAACCATCGGACTGAACATCTTTGACCACAAAGTTCAACTCTTGACCGCGAAAAGCCGGTTGAAAGTCAGAAATCTGAATCGAGCCCAACACCATATCCTCACGGCCATCCGGACGGATTCGGTGCAACCGCTGATCGGACAGACCGATATAGAACAGGTGATTGCCAATCAGCATCATTTTGCCTGCATTCACCTGAGCCACGACTTCTCTTTGGTTTCCATCCGTTTTGATCCGCTCGATCGCATTAAAACCATCTGAATTCACGTAATATATCCATTCTTGATATCCGTTAAGCCAACGCGCTGAAAGCACAAGTGTTTGCGGCTGCGATCCATCCGGAAGCATTTTCACTAAAGCTCGCCCGCTTTTACTAAACGCTGTATATAAATGCGAGTCATCTGCAATCAATATCCCCGACAATGCATTGAACTCACTGTTGCCCAACTGTGTGATTGAATTGAGTTCTTCAGTTATTTCCTCAACCAACGGCACAGCCAGAAACTCTTTCTTATCACTGCCATCTGTCTTCATCGTCATCGGAACACCACCGCGAAGGGGATCCTGATACAACAACCGGTCGCTGAAAAAAGCTAGAAAATTCAATCCTTCCGCAACTTTTTGTGGCGAACTGCCATCAGGTGCACAACGATACGTAAATCCATCATCGATATTGATGTAATACAGCTGATCCGCAATGAACGTTGCATGCGTCGTTTTTATAGTACTGACGCGTTCTAGCGATTTCAACGCCGTATCCGATTTATCTAAAAACCGGATGCGATACAGCTGATTGTCTGATCCTTGGGTGAAGTAAATCCATTGATCGTACGTGATCGGATACATCACCCCGCTTAGCGAAATCTCATATCGCTCATTGCCCCCAAAAGGCACTGCGACCAAAACCTGCTCATTATCACCCTTGACAGCCAGATATACCAACCCCATCGCAGCGGCGTTGAGATAAGCGATTTTATGATCGCTGACCAACTCTTTTTGAGAAGAATCTTCACTCAGTAAAGTGCGATATAGCATCCCGTCCGATGCCAAAGAATAATAAACGGCATCATCGGCGACCACGACCCCGCCAAACACATCCACCGGATCTTGAAACAAGATTTGCTCCTGAGAACCGTCCTTTCTGATTCGAACGATATTCTGATCAGTGATATCCAAAAATATGATTTCATCCCCAACGACATTCAGATAGAGTGCCTGCCGATCGGACAGCTTCGTCACCTCACTCTCATCAACTCTCATTTTATACAGTTTTAACTGATCTCGGACATTACTAAAATACACCCAATCGTCATCGGATGCTACCAGACCCATCGAAGCGATATTCCCCGGATCGTTTCCGAGTTTTGCACCATTGATTACGGTCTTCCCATTACACCCAGCCAACATCACGATCCCCAATGCAAAAAGCATAGCGATGATCACTGCGCGTTTCATGATTGATTTCCTTTCGCACATCCTCACCATTCAACGGTGCGGACGCTGTCTATAAACATATCATAGCACTTGCCAATAAAAAAACAAGTCACAGCGAGCATATGTCAATGACAAATCACCGATAATTGAGTACAATAAGTCTGTATCACGGAGGTCCTTATGATCAACATCTTAACCATCGCCATCATCCTGGCCACCTTCACCTTTGATTTGTGGCTGTCTGTACTGAACTACAACCACCGCACCCAGCCGATCCCCGACAATGTCAAAGACATTTACGATGCGCAAAGTTATGCCCGCTGGCTGGAATATACGATGGAAAATTTCCGGTTGGGTATGATCGCAAAAATCATTTCCACCGTTTTGACCATCCTGATGCTCACCCTGGGATTCTTTCCGTGGCTCAACCGGCAGACACTGACCTTCAGCGAAGATCCGGTAATCAGCGTGCTGCTTTTCGTCGGTGGTTATATGATTCTCAATTCCCTGCTGAACATTCCCTTTTCCTACATCCGAAACTTTAAGATCGAGGAGAAATACGGGTTTAATAAGACCACCAAAAAGACCTTCGTTTTGGATTTAATGAAATCACTGCTCATGATGATCGTCTTGGGCGGCGGTATCCTGTATGTCCTGCTTTCGCTGTATCTGCACAGCGAGAACTTCATTTTATATACCTGGCTGTTTCTGGTGGTGATCATGATCTTCGTCAACATTCTCTACACGAAAGTATTCATCAAAATCTTCAATAAGCTCACCCCGCTGCCCGAGGGAGAACTGAAAGACAAAATCATGGAGTTTGCCCAAAAGACCGGCACATCGATCAAAAGCATTTCAGTCATGGATGCATCCCGCCGGACAAAAAAACTGAATGCATTCTTCTCCGGCTTCGGAAAGTTCAAGTCCATCGTCTTGTTTGACAATCTGATCGAAAAGATGAACAGCGATGAAATCGTGGCGGTATTGGCCCATGAAATCGGCCATGGCAAACACAAAGACACCGTGCGAAATCTGATGTTGGCCCTGATTCAGATGGGCATCATGCTTTATCTGCTTCAGCTGTTTCTCTCTTGGCAAGCTCTGTCGATCTCCTTTGGCTTTGAAACCGCCAATATCGGCTTCGGATTGATCCTGTTCTCCGTCTTTCTTTCCCCCATCGACATTCTGCTCGACATCCCGCTGTCCGCCCTCTCCCGCTGGGCTGAATACCGGGCGGATGGCTATGCGAAAGAACATGGCTACGGAGCCGCCATGATCACCGCACTCAAACGGCTGGCCCAAGAGAATTTCGCCAATCTGACCCCCCATCCGCTGATGGTCAGGATGACCTACTCGCATCCGCCCATCAGCCAGAGAATCAAAGCCTTACAACAGTGACCACCGACCAACGGTGGTTTTTCTTTGTGCAAACGTTGACAAAATTTTTCATTCATACTACAGTAAAAAAGGACATATGGAGGATCTTATGAAACTCGAAATCATCAACATCAACAAAAGCTTTTCCGGCAAGCAGATCTTGCACGATGTCAGCTTCACCGTCACCACCGGCAAAGCCATGGGCTTTCTGGGTCGCAACGGCGCCGGAAAAACCACAACCATCCGCGCCTTGATGGACGTATTTAAAGCAGATTCCGGCCGGTTTATCCTTGACGGACAAACCTTTGATCCGCGCAAATACAACATCGGCTATCTGCCTGAAGAGCGCGGCATGTACGCCAAAGAGAAAATCCTAAACCAGCTCGTCTACTTCGCCGAGCTGCGCGGCATTAAAAAAGCCCAGGCCAAAGCTTCGGCTGAGTACTGGCTGAAACGTTTTGAACTGGACTACGCCAAATCGCACAAACTTGAAACCTTGTCCAAAGGAAACCAACAGAAAGTTCAGATTGCCCAGGCACTGATCGGCGATCCCGACATCCTGATCTTAGATGAACCGTTCAGCGGACTTGACCCCGTCAACTCCCAAGTACTCAAAGATGTCATCCGCGAGAAAATCACCGAAGGAAAACTGGTCATCTTTTCATCTCATCAGATGACCTACGTTGAAGAATTCTGCGATGAGATCACGCTGATCGAAAAAGGCCGGATCATCCTTTCCGGAAATCTCGATGATATCAAAAACGACTTGGGCAAATCGAAAATCCGCCTCAAAGCCAGTCAGCTGCACAACGGTGATTTAATAGACCGCCTGAAAAACATGACCGAAGTCAGAGAAATCAGTGAAGACAAGCAAAGCCTGATCATTCAGCTGCCCGAAAATAACAGTTTGAGCCATTTCTTGCGTCAGTGCTTAAGTGAAGGTATTGAGATTGAAACGATTGCCCCGTATCAACCCTCCCTGACCGACATCTTTATTTGGAAAGTAGGTGAAGAGCATGCATAACATATCCAAAGTATTTGCTTTTGAGCTCAAAAGCATCCTGTCAAAAAAGAGCATCATCGTTACGACTGCCATCATCGCCATTCTGCTGTTGGTCGCAACCACGATTCCCACGGTGTTATCCATGTTCGATAACGGCGAAGAAAATCCGATACCAACCGATAAAATATCCCTGATGGGATCGGGGATCGTCATTGAGAATGATTCTGTGACGTTGAGTGAACTTGAAATGTTCTTTAACGATATCGAAATTTATGACAGTATCAGTGAGGTACGTAAAGCTCTGACGGATGAGAAAATCAGTCAGGCCTACATCATCACCTCCCCCACGGCCTTCACTACGATCGTGATCAACCGCGATCTGTATTCCAACGCTTCCTATCCGATTCAAAACGCACTGACCCAGCTTCAGATTCAACGGAATCTGTTAGCGATGGATCTTGATCCCATTCAAGTCAGCCAGGCATACAATGTGACCATCGACATCAACGAAGAAGTCATCGGCAAAGATGCCAGTGATAGCTTTCTGATTGCCTACGTGCTGATGTTTGCGGTGTATATGCTCGTCATCATGTACGGCTCAATGGTTTCCACCTCGGTCGCACGTGAAAAAGACAATCGTACGATGGAACTGCTCATTACTTCCACCAAGCCGGACGCGCTGATCATCGGTAAAGTACTGGCCAACGGTCTTGCCGGAGTATTACAGTTCGGATGTATCCTGATGGTCGGTGCTTTAGGAATTTTCCTCAACCGCGCCAACTACCCGACGGAACTGCTTTCCATCGTTTTGGGCGGATTGCAATGGGATTCCATGATGGTCTTTTTGATCTTTACCTTCTTCGGCTATTTGCTCTACCTGTTTATCTATGCATCGCTGGGATCGCTGGTCAGTAAAGTCGAGGATGTAACTTCCTCCGTCGCACCGATCACTCTGCTTTTTATCGCATCATATGTGATTGCCACTCTGGGCTTACAGATGCCGGAAATCACGGTGGTTAAAATCGGCTCATTTATTCCTTTTACCGCCATCCTGGCGATGCCGGTCCGCTTTTTTTTGACCGCTGTCAGTTGGTTTGAACTGACCGTATCCTTACTTCTGATGTCACTGACCGCCTGGCTGTTTGCCCGCATCTCCATCGATATCTACCGATTGGGATCGCTCAACTACGGCAATAAAATGTCCTTTGTCAAAGCCTTACAGCTGATCCGCCAAGACAGACGAAAATAAAAAGGACACCAGGGTGTCCTTATATGATTGCGTGTGTGGGGGGGATAGAGCAATCACACTATTATCATAACAGACACTTATTCATTTATCAATAATTACTGTGAATAAAAAAAATAAAAATGACACCTCGCGGTGTCACTTTTTGGGTACTGTAATCATCCTTGGGGGAAAGATGATTACATTTGTATATTATCATGAGTTAAACGATTTATCAAGAGGTAAACACTTTGAAATTCAAAGGATATAATCATTTATTCCGATCTTTATGAGAAAATTCTCATGACTCAGATTTTATGCACAGAATACGTTTTAAATTGAATAAATTTTCATCTTTCAGTAAAGATATCGGCTAAATCATTCAAAGCAAAACGAATATTGACCCTGACACCGAGAAATTCCTTGCTCCTTTTAAGTCTCTGCGATGTATAATAATACCATCGGAGGAATTTATGACAAAAAAACAATATGCAAGAAATGAAGTCAATGTGTCTGACACCTGGGATCTGAGCGCTCTGTATCCCAGCGAGCAAGCATTCGACACCGATCTGAAAGCGGCAAGCCAAATGGCCATCGACATCGAAGCCGCTTATAAAGACAAGCTCAACGATGCTGTGATGATCAATGCCTGCCTCGATGAATTCAAGGTACTCTTAGAAAAGGCTTACCGGGTCATGACCTATGCGTCCCTGTACGTCAGTGAAGATCAGACCAACAGTAAAAACGTCCAACGGCAGATGACCGTCGGGAATATGATGAGTGCTTTTGGCGCAAAAGTCAGTTTCATCTCATCACAGATTTCACAGGCAGATCCGGATGTTCTGAAACAGGCGAAAGAGTTGAGCAAAGAGAACGCCCACTACCTCGAAGACATTCTGCGCGAAAAACCGCACATGCTCCATCCGGAAGTTGAAAGCATGCTCTCTGCCCTTCAGCCGGTTTTAGGCGCTCCGTATATGATTTACAACCGTGCGAAACTGGCTGATATGGACTTTAAAACCTTCACCGCCCACGGAAAGGATCATCCTCTCAGCTTCGTCCTGTTTGAGAATGAATGGGAATTTGAGACTAATCACGAAGTCCGCCACGCAGCTTTTACGGCATTCAGCAACAAACTGAAAGAGTATCAGCATACCATCAGTGCAACCTATCAGACCCAGATCCAAAAAGAGAAAATCATGGCTTCCCTACGCGGCTTTGATTCCGTCATCGACAGTCTGCTGTTTGACCAGGAAGTTGACCAAGACTTATATAACCGTCAGATCGATGTTATCATGGAGAAACTGGCACCGCACATGCGCAAATACGCCAAACTGTTACAACGCATCCATAAGCTGGACACGATGACCTTCGCCGATTTGAAGTTGGCGGTTGATCCGGACTTTGAACCGGAAATCACCGTCGAACAGTCCAAAGAGTACATCCTTGAGGGATTATCGGTACTCGGTGAAGAATATGCCGATATGATCAAACGCGCTTACAATGAACGCTGGATCGACTTTGTTCAAAACATCGGTAAATCGACCGGAGCTTTCTGCTCATCCCCCTACGGCGTCCATCCTTTCATCCTGATCAGCTGGACCCAACGGATGCGCGAATGCTTCGTACTGGCCCATGAGCTTGGCCATGCCGGACATTTCTACCTGGCCCAACAGGCTCAAAACATCCTTAACACCCGTCCTTCCTTATACTTTATCGAAGCACCCTCGACGATGAACGAGATGCTGATGGCCAACCACCTGATGAAAACTTCGGACGATCCGCGTCTGAAACGCTGGGTGCTCGCCACCATGATCAGCCGCACGTACTACCATAACTTTGTGACCCATTTGCTTGAAGCTGCCTATCAGCGCGAAGTCTACCGAATCATCGATGCCGGCGGCTCGGTCGTCGCTCAAACCCTGAGCAAAATTAAAAAGGATGTTTTGACCAAGTTCTGGGGCGACTCCGTGGACATCATTGACGGAGCCGAACTGACCTGGATGAGACAGCCACATTACTACATGGGATTATATCCTTATACCTACAGTGCCGGACTTACCGTTGCTACCGAAGTCAGTCGCAGACTGCTGGAAGATCCTTCCGCCATCGAAGACTGGAAAAACGTCCTGAGAGCCGGCGGAACTCAATCTCCGGTCGAACTGGCAAAAATGGCCAAGGTCGATATCACGACCGATCAGCCGTTGCTCAATACCATCGAACATATCGGACATATGATCGATCAGATCATCGAATTGACCGACCAAATCGAAAAAGCATAAAAAGAGCGCACCGCAAGGTGCGCTTTGCTCTAAATTTCAATCGTCTCGCCGGTACTCAGGTACTCGATCTGATCTTTCATGATCACTTTCAGAAAACTGTACGCCGGAATCCCGGTACAGTGACACGTGTAAAACTTACTGAACGTGTTCATCAGTTCCTTCGCCAAAGTCTCAAGAATGGCCGCACTTTCATAGGTGTTGGTCACTTTGTTATGAAGATGAAATCCGCCGACCACAGCATCACACAAGATACCGAATCTGTCTTTGAGATAGGTCAGCACATTGAGGATGCCTCGGTGAGCACAGCCGGCCAACAGCACATATTTGTCATCTTCCTGAATCACCAGATGTTGCTCATGAGCAAAGTCATCCAAAACATACTTCCCGTCTTTCTCTTGAAATAACGACTTATTTCCTGTGGGTAATGGAAAATAGCCCGCCACATCACTGAAAATCAGACACGGACCTACACTGAGCTGATGATCGACAAACACCAGCCGATCAAGAAAGTTGCGTGAGACGTGAATGCCGATGCTCTCATACTCACCATTGGGACGTAAAGCCACATGATCGCCACTTGCCTTCGCCGAAAGATACACCAAAGCTTTTTTATTGATCTTCAAAAAAGCATTGAGCCCGCCGCCATGATCATAATGGCCATGAGACAGCACACACATATCCACATCTGAAAGATCAATTTTGAGAGCCTGGGCATTGTGAATGAATGCCCCATCCGCTCCGGTATCAAACAATATTTTCATTCCCTTAGTCTCAATCAATAGTGACAGTCCGTGCTGCTTCATCAGACCATCAGCACTGCACTCATTATCGATCAGCGATGTAATCTTCATCGGTTTGCCCCCTGACCATGCGTTAATCCGCTTTCTTTTCTTTAGACAAAATCTCTTCAACCCATTTCAATTGATTCTTCAAGAAATCTCTGTGCATTTCCAATTCTTCTGAATCGTTTGTCCAACGACAGAACCACCGCTGACCATAAGAGCGTCCCCTCGGAATGTTTGAAATGCAATTCCCGCGGCCTTTTCCGGTACGGCTTCCTTGCCCTTTTGGACCAAAACCATCACGATACGGCATAAGTTCACCTCCTTTTCTGACATATGTCATTTACAAAACTATCATAGTCTTGTTTTTGACATATGTCAATATTATTTCAGAGGATTTAAGAAATCGGTGATCGCTGTTTCAAGTTCAAGCAAATGCTTACGCTCATCCATCGGTTTCGGCGTGATTTTTACCAACGTATGATTATTGATATACTCATTCAAAATATCGCCCAAGTGAACCGGATGAACCATGTCCCCATCGGTCACGACCGTAAGTGTCGGACAGCCGATTTTTTTCAAGTCTTCTTCATGATCAATCGGCTTATCATCGATCATCTGCTGAAACTTATCCGGAAAATGCTGGGCTACCGGATCGGTAAAGTGACGCAACAGATGATATGATGCATACGGACTGATCTCAAAGAGCTCATTGTAATCATCCGACCGTTTAAACTGTTCGACTCCGTGATGCAGTTTCAGAAACATGGCCAGACGCTCATAAATCTGACGGATATACGGATCACAAGGCATTGCCAAGGCGGATGGCCGTACCAATATCAGTTTCTTGACCATCTCCGGATGTTTTAAGGTGAAGTTTAAAGCGACCCCAGCCCCAATGTCGATTCCGCCCAAAATGAAATTCTTTAGCCCCAAGTACTTCACAAATAAATACAAATCTTCAGCTAACAGACCATAGCTCATCGGATCGTTATTATGACCTGACTTCCCGTGAGCACGTAAGTCCGGCATGATCAAATGCCCAGGCAAATGCATCTGGTGGATCTTCGGTTGGTACAAATCATTACCAATCCCATGGAGAAAGATGATAGGTTCGCCCAAACCGAAAACCTGGTAGTGAAAATCAATGCCTCGATGACTGAAATAAGACATAGCATCACCTCATTTTGTTACTTTCATTATATCAGATTATTTGCGAGGTCATTCGCGTTTTTTTCGCAATCAAAAAACACGCCCTGATTAATTCAGTGCGTGTTTCATTGTGTCAATCAGTAATAAACTGATACTCGTATTTAAACCGATGCTCATCACAGAAACGCTTGAAACGATCCAACACAGCCGCACCGTCGAAATGTTGATTCAGCCGGTATGAGAAACTGTCCTGATCCGCATCCAACAAAAGCATCATCGCCAGCGTGTCATTTTCGCTCAAGGTAAAACGAGCTTCAGCATATGGACTCTGATATCGGTCTATGACCAGTTCACCCACATTGACCGAACGCAGAATCAACTGACCTTCATCGAGCCAAAACCCGTCATTCCTTTGTAAGGACACGGTATCGACTTTATAACACTCTACGATTTCTTTCATACAATCACCGAAACGATTGTAACACAAATTAAAAAATTTATCCTGCTTTTTTATCCCTGATAACCCGCGACCACGACACTTAACGCAATCGAAACCAGTTTATTCAAATCACTGTCTGCCCGAGAGGTGAGAACGATCGGCGCTTTCGCTCCGACGATCATCCCGGCAGCCGTACCACCGGCAAAGAAGGTAACCGATTTATAAAGCATATTGCCGGCCTCAATGGTCGGTACCAGCAGGATATCCGCCATCCCGGCATTGGGCGTCGTAATTCCCTTATGTTTCGCCGCCAACACGGATACCGCATTATCCAAAGCAAAGGGACCGTCCACTTCACAACCCTCGATTTCCCCGCGTTTGGCCATATCCGAGAGTTCCTTGGCATCCAACGTACACGGCATTTTCGGATTTACTTTCTCAACTGCACACACCGCCCCGACCTTAGGCACTTTAATTCCCAAAGCATGAGCCACATGCACCGCATTATCAATGATCTGTTTCTTCGCAGCCAAATCCGGATACAGATTCATTGCCGCATCAGTAATCAGAAAGAAACGGTCGATTGCCGTTACCTGCGCCACCGTGACATGGGAAATGATCCGGTCGGTACGCAATCCTTCTTCTCTATTGAGAACAGCCTTTAGGATGACGGAAGTATCGACCAGTCCCTTCATCAGCAGTCCGCATTCTCCCCGAGCAACCAATGATACTGCCTTCGCACTGGCCAAAACCGGATCGGGCTGATCAATGATGCGCATGGGCGAGATATCAAAATGATGTTCTTTCGCGATATCACGGATTTTTGCTTCATCCCCTACCAGTACTGCATCCACAAACCCATGGGCCACTGCCTTGCTTACCGCCGACAGTACATCTTCATCCTGAGCGACCGCAACCGCCATCGTCATTTTCGGTTGTAAAGCTGCTTTTTCAAGCAGAAAATCAAATAAGTTCATACAAAATCCTCCTATTCATATTTTAACATATTTGTGTTTCTGTGCTATATTCATACTACTTACCTTTTGTTAGTTATGTGATATAATATGACAAAGGAAGTGATAGCATGAGCACTGAAATCAAGCTTTGTCCAAAGTTTGAACATGCCTTTGAAATCCTCGGCAAGCGCTGGAACGGACTGATCATCCATTCACTGATGCAAAATAATCTGCGCTTCTCACAACTGGAACAGATCATCCCGCAGTTAAGCGCACGGATGCTGACGTTTCGGCTGAAAGAACTGGAAGACGAAGGTCTGATCATCCGCAAAGTCAACGACTCCCATCCGATCCGGGTGGAATATCAGCTGAGTGAAAAAGGAAGAGACCTCAAGGAAGCCATGGACAAAATCGGCCAATGGGCAACCAAATGGCACGGAGTTTAATATGACAAAAAGAAGAAAGCAAATGTCAGAAGTCATTTCTCAGTCCGAAGGAAGAAGTGTCAATGAGATCCATCAACAGCAACTGACCTTTGGTGAGCGGGCCTCCGATTTCATTTCATCCAAGATCGGCAGCTGGGGATTTATATTCGGGTTCATTGCGGTTCTGATTATATGGATCCTTACCAATGCCTTCGTATTGCTCACAAAACCATTTGATCCATACCCCTTTATTTTACTGAATCTGGTATTGTCCTGCATCGCCGCCATTCAGGCACCGATCATCATGATGTCACAAAACCGTCAGGAAGCCAAGGACAGCCTGAGGATCGAAAATGATTATCTGGTCGATCAGCAATCCATCGTCCTGCTGAACCAATTGAAAAATGAGATTACGGCGATAAAGAAAGAACAGAAAATCATCAAAGAGCTGCTGGAAAAAAATCATGAGCAAAACAAGTGACAATCATCGTCACTTTTAATATACTTTTGATAGTTACTTACTATTTGTAAGTCATAGGAGGACATATGTCAACAAAACTATCGATTGTATATTACAGTACTTATGGTACAAATCTTCAGATGGCCAAGTGGGCCAAGCAGGCGGCTGAACAGGCCGGTGCCGAAGTACGTTTAGTCAAAGCTGCTGAGCTGGCTCCGCAATCCGTCATCGACTCACAGCCGGGATGGAAAGCCGTACAACAAGCCACCCAAGATATCCCTGTCGCAACTTCAGCCGATTTAGATTGGGCGGATGCCATTCTCTTCAGTGTACCGACCCGCTTTGGCAATATGGCCGCCCAAATGAAACAATTCTTAGATATCCAAGGCGGATTATGGGCTCAAGGCAAGCTGATGAACAAGGCGGTCAGCGCTATGTCATCGGCACAGAATCCCCATGGCGGTCAGGAAGCCACAATCCTGTCTCTGTATACGGTGATGTATCACTGGGGTGCGATCGTCGTTGCTCCGGGCTATACCGATGCATCCATATTCAAAGCCGGCGGAAATCCCTACGGCACCAGCGTCAGCGTCAATCAGCAGGGTGAAATGGTCGAAGATGTCAAAGAAGCCGTTGAACATCAGACCCGCCGTTTGCTGGAAGTCGCCGCCAAACTGAAATGATTCTCAACCGTCGCACGACGGTTTTTTCATTTTTTTGGCAATTTCAAAAATCTGTGCTATAATTTGACTGTTAAAAAAACAAAGAGGTAATTTGAACTATGAATGATGACCCCGGGGACGCGGATAGACGAATCGAAAACAGCACTGTCGTTTTAAGCTCCGCAGATACCGATCAGCATATCAAAAACAAACATCCAAGAATGAACCAAGGGCAAAAAATGCTCTTTTTGTCATTTGCACAAAGGTAGGGAAATACGAATGGAATTCATCTTTTTAATCCTGTTAATATCATTGAATGCGTTTTTCGCCGCATCGGAAATCGCTCTGATTTCACTCAATGATAACAAAATCAAAGTCATGGCGGAGGACGGGCATAAAAAAGCCAAGCAGCTTCTTAAACTGCTGGGTGAACCGAGCCGTTTTCTGGCAACCATCCAAATCGGCGTTACCCTGGCCGGCTTTTTAGCCAGTGCCTTTGCGGCTGATACCTTTGCCGAACCGTTGGTAGCCCTAATCAAAACGACCGACATCCAGATATCTGACAGTATCCTGCGGGTCGCAACTGTCATTGTGATTACATTGATACTGTCATACTTTACCTTGGTATTCGGTGAACTCGTTCCTAAGCGGATAGCCATGACCAAAGCGGAACCGATTGCCTTCTCGGTCGTATCGGTCTTGCTGGTCATCTCAGCCATCGCCTCGCCTTTTGTGCGATTTTTAAGCTTCTCCACTAACCTGATCGTCCGTATGTTCGGCATCGATCCATACGCTGCCCAAAGTGATGTCACCGAAGAGGAAATCCGAATGATGGTCGATGTCGGCGAGGAAAAAGGAACGATTCAAGAGCGTGAGAAGATCATGATCAACAATATCTTCGAGTTCAATAATAAAGAAGCGGAAGACATCATGACCCACCGTATGGAACTGTTCAGCCTGCCTGTCTCAGCCAATCTCGATGAAATCATCGAACTGATCAATCAGGAGAAATTCACCCGGATTCCGGTGTATGAAGACAATATTGACGATATCGTCGGTATCCTGCACGTTAAAGATCTGATTCCGCTGATCAACGCAAAGAACATAGAGAATTTCTCATTAAAAGACAGCATCCGCAAACCGTATTTCGTTCCGACTTCCAAAAAAATCGATGAGCTGTTCGTCGAGTTGCAATTGGCGAAAACCCACATTGCGGTCGTCATCGATGAATACGGCGGTACCGCCGGGATCGTTACGATCGAAGACTTGGTCGAAGAGATCGTCGGTAACATCTTCGATGAATATGATGAAGAACTGATTGATTTCAAGAAGCTGGCGGATGACAGTTATGAGGTCAGCGGCATGATGAACCTTGAAGAGTTGGAAGAACGCTTCGAAGTGGGTTTCCCGGTCGATGAATATGAAACTCTGAGCGGATTTATCATCAGTCTTCTGGGATTTATTCCCGAAGATGGCAATGTCAGTGAAATCAGCTTCAGAAATCTGCATTTCAAAATTGCTCAGGTAACTGAGAAGCGCATAGAGAAGGTCATCCTGACTGTCTTGCCGACTGTGGATGAAGACGAACAAAATGAATCATAAGCAAAGCCGGGATCACTGATAAATCCCGGCTTTATTTTTCTTTGCCTCTTTGATGGCATCATCGACTCTTCGCTCATACCGATAATCGCCATAGTCATACAGTTTCTGTACATAACCCAGTAAAGCCAGTTCTTCCTGAAGCAGCTGATCATCCACCCACACCCATACCAAAGCCCTGCCGTAACTGTCCTGACGCTGCCCGTCATATTCAATCTGAATGAGTTTTGCTTCACTCAGCCGCTGACATGTATGATCGGCGGCTTGCTGACCGTAAGGCTGCATATGCGGGTAAATCTCCGGTGTATCGATATACAGAAATCTTGCCTTGCCGATCGGATAAAACCAGGCCGTATCCCCATCGATGCAGCGATCGAGGGTAACGACTGTCCGCGAACCCTGTGTCGGCAAAGATTCACAGCCAAAAAAACAGAGAATCACGAAAAGAGCAAGAATTTTTCTCAATGCAGTATGCCCCAGTTGATCAGCAATTCATCTTCATCATCCAACTCGGTAACCGTGACTTTTGCTCCCATGACCCGCATGCTTCTAAGCATTTCCATAAATTCTTCCCAATGAGAGGCATCCAGCTGAAGCAGCGATTTGACCGAAGATACGGTCGTATAGCTTTTCCCCTGATCCAGACAGGCAGCCAGACAGTGGTCTTCGATCATATCCAACATATCTTCCAAACGGTCATTTTGTGCCAGATCGGTATCTTCCAACCCATCCTCCATCAACTCCCAAAGGACGTCTTCGTTGTTCATCATCTACCCTCCTTAATTGCGATATTCGTTCAATACCGCCTCACAATAGTCCGTATATTTCTTCGCAGCACTTGCCGGAGCCAGGATTTTGACTTTCTTACCAAACTGAAACAGCCAGGCAAAGAATGTCGGTGATACCTGCACTTCGACATCGGCAATAAAGGTTGTATCATCAAAACGTTTCATCTGTGCATGCTGACCGAAGCGGTCGATCGCTGTATTAAGCAAATCGTTATCAAATCGTAAGGAAACCCATTGGACATCCCCCGAGAACATCGAGAATATATTCTGACTGTATCTTGATATCGAGAAGTCACTCTTTCCGGTCACCTTCGCCAGGGTTTCGCGAGGCTGATTGGTCATTTGAATCATATCCATCCGGTCAACCCGGAAATTGGTCAGTCCGGTATGCTCCGGATAATGAGAAATCACATAGTAATTGTCCTCTGCCCAAACCAAAGAATAAGGCGAAATGACATACTCTTTGCCCTGTTTGCGATACTGCTTCTTTTTATTATGATGAACATCCAAAGTGTAGTCAAAGTAACGGAACGAAATCTTCTTGTTTTTGGTGATTGCATCATGAATTTCATCCACATTTTTATAAATATTCTTATTAACCGTTTTGGTGCGCTCACTCATATACAGTTTTCGCTTGAGATCGGCCGCCTGATACAGACTCATCAGTTTGCCGATTTTCTTGATCAACTCTTCACTTTTTTCACGCGTGATAAAACGGGCGGACTGAACGGCATCGATCAGCAGTTTGGTTTCCGCAAAATCGAACTGACGTTTGTTGATATAGTAGTAATATTTATCGGTTTTCCTGGAAGCGACATCGATTCCGGCCGCTTTGAGTTCATCAATATACGTATAAAAGGTCTTCCGGTTCATCTCGATATCGCGCTCTTTGAGCAACTCCTCGATTTCCTCGCGCGTCTTATGATGCTCATCGTCCGTCAAATCATAAAGTATCTGCATAAACGCAAACAACCGGGCAATTCCGCTTTTTTTCATACACCCTCCGATAAACTAAAATGTCTATCTATAGATTACGGTATTTATGCCGATGTTTCAAGAGTCCTCGGTGAAAACACAACGAAATGTGTGAATGCCGGCTCATCGGATAATAAAACCCGGACAGTCATCCGGGTCATTAACATCATATCATCTTATGGGCGGGCAAATCGCACGACTCTCTGATTCACCTGGCGATACCTGACCAGCTCGCTTAAAGTAACCAACTGATATCCTTGTTCAACCAGATACACGATCATTTCCTCAATGTTCGCTGCGGTCGATTCCACCAGATCATGGATCAAGATGATATCTCCGTCCTGAACCTGACTGACAGATGCCATGGTCAGTTCCCAGTTTTTATGCTTCCAATCCAGTGTGTCAATACTCCACAAGGCAATCTGCCGGTTTCCGATCACCGAACGCAGCTTAGAATCAAACAAGCCCATCGGCGGACGCACAAACGCAGGATAAACAGACGTCGCACGCAAGATCGCATCATCAGTCCGCTTGATCTGAGCTTCAACTTCTTCCGAAGTGATCTCACGCAGATTCAAATGAGACCACGAGTGATTTCCGATTTCATTCCCCGCCTCGGTCATCTGCCTGAGCAAATCCCGCTTACCGTTGACATACATACCGATAACAAAGAAGGTGGCGACGACATTATACTTTTTCAACGAAGCAAACACCCGATTCGTCGAAGGTCTTGGGCCGTCATCAAACGTCAAAGCGATCATCGGTTTATCGGGATCAATGATTCGGATTTTCGGAAACAGTGCTTCCTGTCTGAGACGCTGCTCTTCAACCAGTTCGCGATGTGCCTGAAGAATGATTTTCGGCTGACTTAATAACAGCCGATGCACACGCTGATCCTCTAAAAATGAATTTCTGAGAAAAGGATACTGATGATGGATTGTCAGATGCTTCAATGCCCGATCCACAACTTCAATATCCGAAGGTCTGTATGGATATCCGCGCTTCTGAAGGGTTCGTGCGGTTACCGGACGCATAGAAAAAGCAAGCAACAACAACGCTATGCCTGCCATTAAGACTTTCGAAAATATCATCTTACCCCTGCTCATTGACATTCCCTCCATACCCACGCTAATTATATCACATTTACGGAAATAAGGTTGAATTACTGTTATGTTGCAGTGCATAATATAAGGTGAAATGAGGGATTACAAATGATCATTCTTAAAGAAATCAACGAGGAGAATTTCAGGGACTGTACCCGGCTCAGTGTCAGTGAACATCAGAAAAATTTCGTCGCTCCCAATGTTTATTCGATTGCTCAGGCATATATCCACTATGGTTCTGCCTTCCCTTACGGGATTTATCAGGACGATCAGATGGTCGGATTTGTGATGCTCGGTCACAACAAAGAAGATCAGGAATTCTGGCTGTGGCGACTGATGATCGATGAGAAATTCCAGCGTCAGGGATTGGGCAGAGAAGCCGTAAAACTCGCATTAGAAAAATTTCGTGAGATGGGTGCTTCAGAAGTTTTCTTATCATATGAACCCGAAAATCATGGTGCTGATGCGTTGTATCGCTCCTTCGGCTGGCTGCCGACGGGAAAAATCGAACATGGCGAAATCGTCATGTTGAACAAATTAAAGGAGGAAAATCATGTTTGATCCATACCCTATTTGTCCAAAGTGTAACGGAACTCAGTTTGGGGAAGGTGTACTGACGGGGCATGCCTCACTGATGCCCAAAGGAGTTATCTTTACCATGGGTTCGGCGATCATTGCCACGGTATGTACCCGTTGCGGTCATATTACGGACATGAAAGTCAAAGAACCGCACAAATTCATCCCAAAAAACAAATAAGCCCGAAAGGGCTTATTTTAGTATCCGAGATTCTCGTTGACGATGATGACGCAAATGCGATCGCGGATTTGAGATCGTGCCAAACGCACGAAAGCTGAGCAGATGCGGCTTTCACTGATGCATTCAGTGCATTCTCCGACCAGACGGCACGGATTGTTGGTGGCCAGCCGTTCGTTGTTCATCGGACGGGCCGTGCGTTTGATCATTTGCTCGGCCTCAGCCATGTTTTTGACCAGCTTATTGATTCCGGCGACGACGACCACTTTCTTAGGACCGAAAATCATGGCGGCCACCCGGTTTCCACCGGCATCGACATTGAACAGCTCACCTTCCATCGTGACCGCATTAGTCGATGTCAGATATACATCACTGCTGAATGCCTTGCGATGCATTTCCATCACATCATACTCCGGATTATAGCGGTCGTAGAAAGTAACGGGTTGCTGACGGAGCCAATCGATCAGACCGGTCTCAAATAAAGTCATCGAACCGCCGACGACCACACTGGAACCATCCGGTACCATCGAAACAACCAGCTCCTTCATTTGATCGACCGACTCGACAAAATGTGCGTCAAATTTGTTTTTCTTCAGATTTTCAACTGCACGGATCGCACGTACGCGTTGAATTTGTTTGGTATTTTTATCCATATCCTCACCTCTGCTCACAACGTATCAAAAACACGCCCAAAATACAAGACGGTTGGGACGAAATGTCAAAATGTCGGGATGAAAAAACGTGTCTTACGACACGTTGGCTTGTACACTGACGACTTTGACGATATAATCGCCTTCCTTTGCATCGACGATCAGCGTCACATCGCGATCAATGTTGTTGGCGACGATGGCGTAGGCAATCTTAGTCTCGACAGCCCGCTGGATGTGACGTTTGAGCGGTCGGGCCCCATATTGCAAATCGCTGCCCAACACCAGCATCTGATTCAATGCCGCATCCGTAACCTGCAACTCGATTTCCCTTGAAGCCAGACGCTTGCGCAAGTCATTGATAAATTTCATTGCGATTTTCTTCAGCGTAACTTCATTGAGTGCGTTGAACACAACGATTTCATCGATACGATTGACAAACTCCGGCTTAAACAGACGGCGCACTTCACTGAGGTAGTACTGCTCCCGTTGAAACGGATCTTTTTCAAAAGCATACTGCGAACCCAGATTGCTCGTCATGATGATCAGCGTATTCTTAAAGTCGACCGTGACCCCCTTGTTATCGGTGATCCGGCCGTCATCCAAAATCTGTAACAGGATATTAAACACATCCGGATGGGCTTTCTCGATCTCATCCAACAAGACGATCGAATACGGCTTACGTCGGATGGCTTCGGTCAGCTGACCGCCCTCATCGTAACCGATATACCCCGGAGGTGCTCCAATCAGACGGGAAACGCTGTGCTTTTCCATATATTCCGACATATCGATGCGAACGGTCTTGTTTTCATCATCAAACAGCTGTTCCGCCAATGCCCGGGCAACTTCCGTCTTACCGACCCCGGTCGGACCCAGAAACATAAAGGATCCGATCGGACGGTGCTCATCCTGAATATGTGCTTTCGAACGCATGATCGCCTGCGAAACGACATCCAATGCTTCATCCTGGCCCATCACCCGAAGTTTTAAGGTGTCTTTCAGTTTAAGCAGTTTCTGACGCTGAGTCGACAACAGTTTGCTTACTTCGATGTGCGTCCATTTCGACACGATCCGCGCAATCAGCTCTTCATCGACCGTTTCCTGAATCAGGGCATTTTCATCCCTTCTTCCGGAAAGTGACTTGATCTGCTTCTCCAGATTCGGGATCGTATCGTACTGAAGTTTCGCCGCGATTTCATAACGTGCTTCATTTTGAGCCTGCTCCAAATCGAGTTTCGCCTTCTCTAGTGCTTCCTTTGCACCTTTGGCAGAATCAAGTTTCTGTTTTTCCAACTCCCACTGCGCATACAGAATGTTCTTCTTTTCCTTTAGATTCGCCAGTTCCACCCGCAGTTCAGCCAAGCGATCCAGTGCCCGCTCATCCGTTTCCTTTTTCAAAGCAGTCTCTTCGATTTCCAGCTGCATGATCTTGCGGATCATTTCATCGAGCTGCGAGGGCATGGAATCCATATCCACCCGAATCGAAGCACATGCTTCATCGATCAGATCGATCGCCTTATCCGGCAAAAACCGATCGGTTATATAGCGGTTGGACAGTGTTGCTGCCGCAATGATCGCCTCATCCAAAATCTGCACGCCGTGATGACTTTCAAAACGGTCTTTTAAGCCGCGCAAAATCGAGATCGTATCTTCAACCGAAGGCTGTTCGACCTGAATTTTCTGAAAACGACGTTCCAGTGCCGCGTCTTTTTCAATGTGTTTGCGATATTCATCAAAGGTCGTTGCGCCGATACAACGCAGTTCCCCTCTTGCCAGCATCGGCTTGAGCAGGTTTGCCGCATCCATCGACCCTTCCGCTTTTCCGGCACCCACCAGATTGTGCAGTTCATCGATAAACAGGATGATACCGCCATTAGACTCGCGGATTTCATTCAAGACGGCTTTGAGCCGCTCTTCAAACTCACCGCGGTATTTCGCTCCGGCAATCAACGCTCCCATATCCAGTTCAATCAGTTTCTTCTCTTTCAGACCGAAAGGCACATCGCCTTTCATGATCCGCCAGGCAATCCCCTCAACGATTGCGGTCTTCCCGACTCCAGGCTCACCGATGAGCACCGGATTGTTTTTGGTCTTGCGCGAGAGGATCTGGATGATCCTGCGGATTTCCTCATCCCGGCCGATGACCGGATCGATCTTGCCGTTTTTAACATCCTCGACCAAATCACGGCCATACTTGCTCAGTGCTTCCAGCTGGTTTTCACTGTGCACATCACTCATGACTTTCCCGCCGCGACGAGCCAGTTCCGCATCAGCCACGACACTCTTTGTCAGATTGAATTTTCTCTTGAGATCATCTTTTAATCGTGAAGAAGCCGATAAGATACCCACCAGCAATGCCGCCGAAGAAACCAAAGTATCCCCGACGCTTTTTGCCCAGTTGGTCGCATCGACGATGACCTGATTGGCCTGTGCAGAGAATCCGGGTTGTGTCCCGCTGACTCTCGCCACGGACTCCAACTGTTCACCCACATAAGCCAGAACATTTTTCTTTTCTACGTTTACACGCCGAAAAAGCCCGTCCAAGGAATCATCCTGCAATAAAGCCGCTAAGATATGTTCCGGCAGAATACTGCCGTGACCGGCCTGTACAGCCAGCTGTACTCCGTTGGCAATCGCCTGTTGCGCTTTTTCGGTAAATTGATCAAAGTTCATAACACACCTCCTTGGCACTCATTAAGCGAGAGTGCCAGATGAATCTTCTAAGAAAAGTAACATTGCTGTTACTTAAAGGATTTCTTAAATTTATCGAACACCGACTCTTTGTTTCCGGCTCTTTTCAATTTCTCATACAATTCTTTCTGCTCGCGATTCAGTTTGGTATCGACTTCCAGGGTGACCTCGATATACTGATCGCCCGGCTCTCCGGTACGTAAATCTTTGATGCCTTTGCCCTTGAGTCTGAATTGTGTGCCGTGCTGGGTTCCTGCCGGAATCGTCAGCTCAACATCACCGTATACGGTCGGAACATCGACCGTGGTACCCAACGTCGCATCGACGACTGAAATCGGTACACGGATGTGGATGTGACGACCGTCGCGCTCAAAGTACTTGTGTTTCAGCACCAGCACTTCGATAAACAGATCGCCGTTGGGACCGCCGTTGGCTCCGCGCTCGCCCTTACCGGAAACCCGCAATTGCTGACCGGACTGAATCCCGGCCGGAATCTTGACATCCACGGTGACACGCTTGCGTACATAGCCTTTGCCGTTACACTTCGAACATTTATTGACGATGCGCTTGCCGCTGCCCGCACAGTCCGGACAAACCGACGAGGACTGAAAGACACCAAACGGTGTGCGCTGCTGGGTCATGACCTGGCCCTGACCTTTACAGGTCGGACAGACTTTGACATCATCTTTGCTGCGCGCACCGGAACCCATACACTCCGTACATTGTTCATCGACATCCAGTGAAACGCTTTCTTCTTTGCCAAAAACCGCATCCATAAAGTCGATTTTCATCTGCATGAAGCGGTCCTGACCCTTGCGCGGACCGGTGCTTCGCTGACGGCTCGAACCGCCGCCGAAGAACGATCCGAAGATATCGTTTAAGTCCTCAAACCCGCCGAAGCCGCCCTGACCGAAACCGCCGAAACCGGCTCCTTCCATGCCCGCATGGCCGAACTGATCATACGAAGCTTTCTTTTGCGGGTCGCTCAAAACTTCGTAAGCCTCTTGGACTTCCTTAAATTTCAGATCGGCTCCCGCCTCTTTATTGACATCCGGGTGATACTTCTTCGCCAGACTGCGATAAGCCTTTTTGATATCGGCTTCACTCGCTTCCCGGCTGATCCCCAGTACCTCATAAAAATCACGTTTTTCTGCCATAAAACCCTCCGCAGGTCAAGCCCGGCGGACCAGGCTTGATTGATTCTTAATTCTTTTCTTTAAAATCCGCATCAACGACATTATCATCGTTGGAATCTTCAGGTTGTGTTGCATCGCTGTGTTGTTGTTGCTGCTGATACATCGCTTCCGACATCTGATGAGCAGCCTGTTCCAAAGCATCGATCTTCGCCTTTAAGGTATCGATATCATTGTTATTGATCGCTTCCTGCAGTTCATCGCGCAGACGCGTTACTTCCGCTTTCTGCTCGGCACTGACATTGGCATTTTCACCTTCCAATGACTTGTTGATCTGGTGAATGAACTGCTCAGCTTTATTCTTCAGTTCGACTTCTTCTTTGCGCTTTTCATCTTCAGCCTTATGAATTTCGGCATCCTTGACCATACGTTCGATTTCTTCATCACTCAATCCCGAAGAACCGGAAATGGTGATCGACTGTTTCTTGTTGGTGCCTTTATCCAATGCGGATACATGGACGATCCCGTTGACATCGATGTCAAAGGTAACTTCGATCTGCGGCACACCGCGCGGTGCCGGAGCAATCCCGTCAAGTTTAAACAGACCTAAGCCTTTGTTATCTTTGGCCATCGGACGCTCGCCTTGAAGCACGTTGATATCGACGGCCGGCTGATTGTCAGCCGCAGTCGAGAACACCTGGCTCTTGGATGTCGGAATGGTCGTGTTGCGCGGAATCAGCACCGTCATCACACCGCCCAGGGTTTCAATACCCAAGGACAGCGGCGTTACATCAAGCAATAAGACATCCTTGACATCCCCGGCAATGACCCCGGCCTGAATAGCAGCACCGATCGCCACGACTTCATCCGGGTTGACCGATTTGTTCGGTTCTTTACCTAATTCACGACGGATCAGTTCCAATACCGCCGGCATACGGGTCGAACCGCCGACCAGCAAGATCTGATGAATATCATTTTTGGTCAGACCGGCATCCTTTAATGCCTGACGTACCGGATTGACTGTACGGTCAAGCAAATGACGGGTCATATCTTCAAACTTCGCACGTGTTAAGGTCTGTTCCAAGTGCAACGGACCACTGGGACCGGCGGAAATAAACGGTAAGGAGATTTGGGTCTGAACCATCGAAGACAAATCTTTCTTCGCCTTTTCAGCGGTTTCTTTTAAGCGCTGCAACGCCATCCTGTCGGCTTTCAAATCGATGCCGTTTTCTTTTTTAAAGTTATCAACCAGCCAGTCAACGATGACATCATCCCAGTCATCGCCACCCAAATGGTTATCTCCGTTGGTGGCCAACACTTCAAAAGTACCGTCAGCCAGTTCCAGGATCGACACGTCAAAGGTACCGCCGCCCAAGTCATAGACCAAGACTTTCTGTTCGCGGTCGGTCTTATCGATACCGAAAGCCAAAGCGGCTGCGGTCGGTTCGTTGATAATGCGTTCGACTTCCAAACCGGCGATTTTCCCGGCATCTTTGGTCGCCTGACGCTGTGAGTCGTTGAAGTAGGCTGGTACCGTAATGACGGCACGGGTCACTTTCTCACCCAGATAGGCTTCTGCATACGCTTTTAAATGTTGCAGGATCATCGCCGAGATTTCCTGCGGGGTATATTGTTTGCCTTCCAAAGTTACTTTCTTGTCAGTACCCATCAGACGTTTGATGGATAATACGGATTCCTTGTTGGTGACGACCTGACGTTTTGCGGCTTCACCGACGATGCGTTCGCCGTTTTTATAGGCAACGACCGACGGGGTCGTCCGGTTGCCTTCCGGGTTGGTAATAACGACGGTATCCTTGCCTTCCATGATGGCTACACAGGAATTGGTCGTACCTAAGTCGATTCCGATAATTTTGCTCATGTTGTGTTCCTCCTTATTCGCTTACTTTCACTAAGCTGGCCCGCAAGATGCGGTCTTTCAGTTTGTATCCTTTTTGTAAAACTTCAATCACGGTATTCTTTTCGACGCCTTCTTTCTCTTCCGTCATCAATGCATGATGAAGGTTGTGATCAAAGGGCTGATTAAGGGCATCGATGACTTCGACCCCTTCTTTTTTCAGTGCCTCGACCAGCTGGGCATAGGTCATCTCAATGCCCTTGCGCAACGATTCGCCTTCGGCCGATTCATTGCCTAAGGCTCTTTCAAGGTTATCGATGACCGGCAGTATATCCAAGGCAAAGCTTTGGATCCGGTATTTCATGCGGGATTCAAAATCATTCTGAAGCCGTTTCTTCATGTTGTCCGCATCCGCATACGCCTTATAAAAATCATTTTTCAGTTTCGCGACTTCGCCTTCCAACTCGGCGATCCGCATGTTCTTTTCCGTCATTTCATCCACCGGTGCGATTTCTTCACCGGCTTCGACCTGAGTTTTTTCTTCCACGATCGTCTCCTGTTTCATTTCACTTTTCTTTTTACTTTTCATGACTGCCTCCTTTACCATAAATCTTCTCAATCGCCGCAGCAATCGTTTCGATCATTGACAAGATCCGGTCATATTCCATCCGTGTCGGACCTACCACCATCAGCTGGCCTTCCTCATCACCCGGCAAGCGGAACTTTGAGGACACCACGGCCATATCATCCATCCAGACCAATTGGGAATGCTCCCCTTTTTTCAGCATGATGTCACCTTTCCCTCGTCCGATGCTGCGCCACAGCTGACTGTTCTCCAGCATCGACATCATTTGCTTGAGCTTTTCGATGTCTGCAAATTCCGGCTGATAGAGCAGATTGCTCTGTCCGGAGAAGTAGACATCATCGGCCGCAAACCGTATAAACGCATTGATAAATGCTTCAAAGAGCATTTCATAGCGCTTAACCGTATTGGCCAGAATCGGCTTGATCATCAGCATCTTATCGACCACTTCACTCAGCGGCGTTCCTTTGAGCCGGTCATTGAGCACAGTCGTACAGGATTGGATATCTTCTAAAGAAAGATCATCGGTAAAATTGAAGATCCTACTTTCGGTATGTCCCTGATTGGTCACAAAGATGGCCACGGCGGAGCGCTCATTGAGTGGTAACAGCTGCACCGATTCCAGACACTGCATGGTGGCATCAGGGCCTAAAACAATGGTTGTCATCTTAGTCATCTGCGAGAGAATATCACAGCTGCGCCGGATGACTTCTTCCATGTTGAGCCGGCGATCCGCAAACACTTGCGCAAGGGCATATTCAATGCCATCGTCCGTCCGGTTTTCCATCAGATGTTCGACATAAAAGCGATAGCCCTGCGTCGAAGGGATCCTTCCGCTGGAAGTATGGGTTTTTTCAAGCAGTCCCATGGTTTCCAGTTCCATCATTTCACTACGGATGGTCGCAGAGGAGTAATCCAGTTTATACTTCTCCAACAAGGCTTTTGAGCCGACAGGTTCGGCGGTCGCGATAAACTCTTCGACAATGGCTTTGAATATCTCAATCTTGCGTTTCGTTAACACGACAACACCTCCTTAGCACTCACACTCTTTGTCTGCTAATATTATAAATCAAAGGGTTAGCACTGTCAACATTCAAGTGCTAAACCACACCCTACGCAAATATGATATAATATCGATGGTGATAACATGATCTCTGCTCAATGGAAAATTCATCCCGACATCATTGCCGGCACGTCTGATCGAAACGGCGGTTTCAGTGAACCGCCCTTTGACTCGCTGAATATGGCTCTCTATCTCAATGACGATACGCAGAACGTACTGAAAAACCGCGCATTGCTCGCGGATTTTATCCGTGTCCCTTTATCGCGCTGGGTCTTCCCGAAACTGACGCACAGCGACCGCTGGATCAAAGTCAGTGAGGAAGATGCCGGCAGAGGCGCTATGGATGAATCGACAAGCCCGTGGGGAGCGGATGCCGTATACACCCATTCCAGTAATCTGGTATTAGCGGTGGGACATGCGGATTGCATCCCAATTTTGCTTACTTGCCCTTCCAGACATTTGATTGGTGCCATTCATACCGGATGGCAAGGCACGGTCAAGCAGATTACGGACAAATTCTTATATCACTGGATCACGGAAGAGCGTTGCGATCCCAGAGATATCTACATTTATATCGGTCCCTCGATCCGTAAGCACAACTTCATCGTTCGACAGGATGTGATCGATGCGGCAGCGTTGATGGATTTCGATGTACAGCCGTTTCTTACACCGATCGATGATGAACATACATCCATGGATTTGCAGGGCATCAACATAGCGATGATGCTTAGAAACTACATACCGATGGAAAACATCACGGATACGCAGTTGTGCACTTATGATCATCCCGATCAGTTCTTCAGTTACCGAAGAAATAAAATAACCGGAAGGCAAATCAGTTTCATTGTTCAGAAATAAAAGCGAAAATTTTCGCTTTTTTTATCTAAATTATTGTAAAACAATAATTTTGTGTTATTATTGAGATATAAATTATTGTAAAACAATAATTTCGGAGGAAATGTATATGAGATGGATAGCAAAGCAGCCGATTCGTATCATGATGTTGACTTTACTTTTTGCCACAGTGGCAACGTTGGCCTTATTCAGTCTTAAACTTACTACCGACAGCTCAGTTCTTACAACCGCAATTTCTGTATGGACCACCTGGCTTAGAAATCTGTCGTTGTCATCGACTTCTGGCAATCTTCTGGCCTGGGGCCTGTTGCTTCTGACTTCCGCAGGACCGTTGTTATTGTTTTTTAACAGTAAGTTTCGTTCTGCTGTTAAGATTGTCATGATTTCAGCATTATGTTTGATGATCGCACTGAGTCAGTATCTTTTAATCAATCCCTGGCTGATCATAACCAATATCAATGATTCTGAAACTGAAGTGTTGCCGATGCTAATCCGAATCTTTCTTTTGGTCATTCTATCACTGGGACTGATTGCGGTTTTATACTCCCTGTTTGCTACGCGTGACGATGAGCCCACACTGATCACTCGCTTTCAATGGCTTTTGCTCATAACTTTGTTCGCCTATGTCACGTCGATGACCGTATCCGCTGTCAGTCAGTGGCAAAGCCTTACTGAAACATCGAATGTTTCAATACTTGCATTGCTCCTCCTTATTGAACTGCTTCCCTCTGTGCTTATGTGGACGGTCGTTGCATCCGTGATCCGGTTTCTTCAAATCATCAAAGCCGGCCTCTTTGAAACCTCCAATCTTGAAGCGTTGCGTAAACTCAAACAACTGGCACATCTTTCATTGACGGTCAGTGTCAGCAGTCTGTTTGCATTCAACCTTTTACAAATGGTCGTACTTTCGCTGATCGACGGCCTGCATTTCCGTGTGCACATCCCGATGATCGAACTGATGACACTGCTGATTGTGCTGTTTCTGTCCATGATCTTAGAAAAGTCGATTCCTGTCTATCAGGAAAATCAGACCTTTGTATAACGATGGCGATCCTGATTCATCTGGATGTTTTGCTTAAACGCAATAACATGACCAGCAAAGAATTGTGTGAAAAGGTCGGAATCACGGAAGCGAACATGTCATTGCTTCGCACCGGTGCTGTCAAAGGTATCCGTTTCTCAACGCTCAACAAAATCTGTTACTACCTCAATTGCGATATCAAGGATATCCTGCAATTTGACGGTCACTTGGAGGAAAATGATGAAAATAATTAAATTCATATTGTTACTGCTTATCACACTGATGATTTCAGGGTGCACGTTGGCAACGCTGCCACAGGACAAAGATCCCGACAACGGAGAATCGAAAGCGAAAGTCGTTGGCATATGGATCAGAATGAACAGACTTCAGACCTTCGATCTTCAAAACTCAGACTCACTGACGTTCATCGCTTTTCAATGGAATATCATCAACGGTGTGCCTACATCACAATCCAAGTCTTCCGGTTCGTTCTACGATACGAACTATCATGTCCATTCGCAAGATGACCTGTCGTCTTTGACCTTTACATCCACAATTCCTCTGAGAGCTAATCTGAATGATATCATTACATTTTATGCTTTGATCGAGGATGATAACGGGAAGATCGTTTTGGGTGATATTCTCACAAGCTATCATGTGTCGGATGATACTCTAAACAATGTCTATTATACCTTTACAAATGAAATCGTCATCGATGATAAGGTCATAAAGGAAGAAATGAAGTTCAGTTTCAATTTCAGCTATCATTGGCCGATCGAGCGAATCCGTGTCATTGAATTGAACGAAAATTATTCCGTCATCAAGACTTCGGATCTGCCTCAAAGCGATGAGTTCAAACTTAATGCAAAAACCAGCTATTTCCTCATTGAACAAACGACGCTTGATGACACCGGAAAGGCAAATGTATCGATTTCATCCTATGCAGCATCGCAAACGGACGAAGAAACACCAATCGAATATCAATTCTTCGATGTCGACACACTTGGCACAGTACGTGTCAGAACTCTGAAAATCCAAAAATAAAAATGACGCATGCCGATTCGGGCATGCGTTTTTTCTGTCTTGGATTTCGTGGTTCAACAATTGCCTCTGCTTATTGAAATACACATCTTGAGAGGGTCGGCTTAAGAGTCAGGTATTCAATAAATCTTGTTGTGAAAATCGAAAGACTAACATAAGGTTTTCAGTCTTTTTTACCAGAATTTTCCGACTTCTCAATGATCCTTATTACTCCCCGACAAATCAAATAGGACCCTACAACGATCATCGATGAGAGAGATATGAAAAGTAAACGGATAGCGGTAGATCTGCCGGCATCTCCGGCACTACCGGTAAATGATGTTCCAATCATGGATACAAGAATGATTGCGATAAGCGGATAAAGCGCTTTGTTGTACGAAACAGCAATGTACTGTCGTACCAAGGACACGATGGCGAAATAAATGACACCGCATGCGGCCAGAAACATTAGAACCTTGTCCATAAATGCCTCCTCACATTGACCGATTTATTCGTACTCACACCTATATTATAATCTGCAACTGATATATTTGATATGCAGACATAAGATTTGGAGATAATTCTAAAAAAAGAACCGTTTCCGGTTCAGTTTTATTAAACTCTTTTATTCTTACTGACAAGAGATACGACAAACCATACCAGCAGATAGGTAACCAGGATGATCGAGGTCAGCACCAACATGATGACATACCCCAAACCGGCCCAACCCGTCGTATCCTGCGGAGCCACAAATACCAGCATCGCCAAGAAGAACAGAACCAAAGCTACCGGTAAGACCAACCCGATTTTATAACTGATTTTCGTAAATTTCTTAAACAGGGTAACCAATGCGAAATAAGCGGCGCCGATCACGACCGGCCAGATGTAAACATATAAACCTTCCATTTTTTCCTCCGTTGAGAATTTTTCTCATTCTAGATATTTTTGATATTGATATTAATGTTAAGCTTTTCTTGTGACCAGTGAAACCACCAGCCAGCAAAATACATAGGCGGCCAATGCTACCCCGGATACTATCGCCATGATGATCAATCCCAATCCGACCCAGCCGGAAGGTTCTTGCGAAGCCACGACCCACACGATCCCTAAAAATACCAGGATCAGGATCAAGGCCAAAAAGAAACCTGACTTATAACTGAAGCGTTTAAATTTATTGAGCAAAGTGATCAGTGCGAAATAGGCGATACCGATTAAAACCGGCCAGATATATACATACAATCCTTCCATAAGAACCTCCATAAGAAGAAATTTTCTTCTGAAGCAACTGTATCATATATATTAGTACAGTTCAATCAATTTTATCTCAAAATCACGATTTTCACGTTTTTTTCACATTTGATCACCATTTTGTTCATGCGGTTGGAAAAAATGGTCATGAATGATCCAAAATACGGTATAAACAATGACCGTGATCCCGCTCATACGCCAGGTAATCAGCGGATCGACCGGGTTAAATGAGAATATCGGATACTCATTGCGCAGATTGGAAAATGAGATCATAAAATACCAAAGCAAAACCATTGCTCCATGCCAGATTCTCAGTTTGGAATCTTTCCCTAACTCATGAACGATTAAAAAATGCCCTCCGCCCACAATCAGCGGAACGATCAGATACCAATACCATGCCATCGTGATCACCCCGTATTCTCTTGTGACTTCATCACGAAATCACGAAACTGATCCATACCTTTCTGAGTCGCCTGTTTAAACAGTTCACCGTGCAACGTCATATCTTCTTTAAAGCGAAATTCAACATCCATGATCCAATGTGTTTTGCCATCGACTTCTTCAAAGGTATCCACACACCGGTTCCAGACATCAGTCACCTGATACACACAGCTCAGCCGCTTTGGCAAGTGATTCTCCTCTACAAACATGTCCATGCGGACTTTCCCATCGCCATGATAGTTCAATACACCATGAAACCCCGGCTGAAAGTCCTCCCCCGCAAACCGCTCAACCGAGTCAAAATTCGGTTGCCAATGGGGGTAAAGCGAAAAATCTGTATACAGCTTAACGACTGTATCCCGATCACGATCGATCCAACTTTCACACACATATTTCATATTCCTGTCCTCCTTGTTTAGAACAGCTTGAGATACTCTCCATACCCTTCTTTCTCTAAGTCCTGCTTTCGGATAAAGCGCAACGCCGCTCCATTGATGCAATAGCGCAGACCCCCTTGATCTTTGGGCCCGTCGGTAAACACATGACCCAAATGCGAATCGGCCAGCGGACTGCGTACTTCAATGCGAAACATGCCGTGGCTGAAATCCTTCTTTTCAACGACCTTCTCAATCGGCCGGGTGAAACTGGGCCACCCGCATCCTGAATCAAATTTATCTTTGGAGTGAAACAGCGGTTCTCCCGATACGATATCCACATAGATCCCCTCTTCATCCATCGTTTCAAACGGAGATGTAAAGGGACGCTCCGTCCCGTTCTGTTGGGTTACATAATATGACAAAGGATCCAAGGTGCGCTTGAGCTCTTCTTGGCTGGGTTTTTTATAGTTACTCATCTTCTCTACCTCTTTAGATAACTTTAGCACAACGGATAATTCCTTTCAATTAAGACACTTTGACAGTCAAAATAAAAACAAGATCTGTAATCTTGTTTTCAATACTCTTGAATGATTCATGCGATATTGACTGTTATGAAAGTTATAACGAACTTATCGCAAGAGCTGTCAGCAATGCCAGTGTACCGGTCACTGCAGGTGCCAGAAACACATGTTTGAATGATTCTTTGTGACTCAGATTGGATAAAGCCAATAGCGCAATGACAACCCCGGAATGAGGTGTGTTGGGCATGACCGTCGATGAAATCGATAGCACACGGTGAATCACTTCAGCAGATATTCCGCTTGATAACAGGAAATTCCCGTAAGCCGGTGCCATAATGCCAATAGCACCTGAACCTGAACCGGTGATAACAGAGAAGACGATGGTGATCAGCGATGCTATCAGTAACTTAGAAGAAGACTGACTGATGATTTTTTTGGTGAACTCAGCGATGCTTCCGATATTCGCAACCACCTGGCCAAAGGCAATAGTCGAAGCTGTGGATAGTAACGGTGTCAAAGCGTCAATGGTTCCGGTATTGATGATTTCGATGTGAGACTTGATGTAAGACCGATACATGATCATCTCCAATACAATGACAATGACCAAAGATAATACCAAAATCTGACTTATTTTAAATACACTGCCGATAATAATTAAAATGATCAATGCAATCAGAGGCAACAAGCTCATCAACAGTGAAGGTCTTCTGACATCGTTTTGTGCGTAAGCACCTTCGTGATAACTTCTGCCATTTCTCTTTAACTCACTTTTGACAATCACATTCATATAAACTATGGATGAAACTATTGCTACTGATGAAGCAACGATACCCATCAGTGGTGCAGCCATCAGTGTAGTATTGAGCGTGTATGTCGGAACTATATTAATGACTGAAGGCGATCCCGGAAGCATAGAAGCAGTGAATGTGCCCAACCCCAGAATGATAGGCACCGGTGACAGTTTCCACGGAATTTGCATCTGCGAAAACAATGATCTTGCTAAAGGAACGACTGCAAACATCACCACAAACAATGAGACACCGCCATAAGTCAGTAAAGCAGTTATCATATACACCGCAATCATACCGTGCATCGGATTATGAATATCGATGATTTTAACAACCGAATGAGTAATCGTGTCAATTGCTCCGCTTTTCTGAAGATACTTCGCCATCACCGAACCAAGAACAAATATAAAAAAGAAATTGAACACAAAACCGGTAAGATAGGTTATATATGAACCCTTATCCCCAAAAAGATTAGTAAGAATATCGAAGCGACCAAAGATAAGAACAACCAGTGTAGCGATGGGTGCGGATATCAAAACGCTCAAACGCTTAAATGATGCAAATATGATCCAAACAATCGCAATTATTACAGATAGAAGCAATAGCAAATCCATTTTCATTCCTCAACGATCTATCAAAATAAATAAGTAATCGATGACACTAGCCATCGATTACTTTATCATAACTTTAAGCTTAGGACTATACCAATCCAAAAGATGCCAAGATAAGTCCGACGGTCAAGCCAATGAAAGGCACGATACACGTAGCTAAGAAAATCCCCGGATAACCTTCACGATACTTCAAACCGGCAACCATCAAGAACGTTACGTTAGGACCGGCGTGCGGTAGTGAGTCAAGAACGCCTGCACCCATAGCAGCAATGCGATGGAAAACTTCCGGATGAATTCCGCGAGCCAAGAAGGCTTCTGCGAATGTATTCATGAAAATCGTGATACCGGCGGAAGATGATCCGGTAATACCGGCAATAATGTTAACAGCTATAGCTGTTGTAAAAATAACCGGTAAGTTGAGACTTAATGCAAAGTTTACAAACGACTGGAATGCCGGTGCGCCTTTGACAGCTCCACCCAAACCAACGACAGCTGCGGTATTCATTAATGCGTTGACACTGCCCGTACCGCTTGCCGATAGAGTATCTTTGAAATCATTAATTCTCTTATAATGAAGGGCATACCCAACCACGATACCGGCAAATAAACCGATGATGACCGTAAAGATGGCAGGCAGTCCGATTTTCAAAAATCTTTCCCCTAAAATAATTCCCACGGTAACTGCCAAAGGAGTTACAGATAACCAGAAATTCGGTAATTTCTTATATTCTTCATCAGTGAGTTCAGCAACATTATCATTTGCTGCAGCTACGAAACGTTCACCTTTTTTCTTAAGATTGTTTGCATATAATGTAAACAGATACATCCCTGATAGGAACATAGCTATCGCAGAAATCAAACCGATCGTCGGAGCTGCTGTCACTGTTGTACCCAAAAATGAAGTAGGAATTACATTGGTCAGCGCAGGTGAACCGGGAAGCGCCGTCATTGCGTACGATCCGGCACCTAACATAACCACACCAGGAATTAAACGTCTTGGCAAATCCGCTTGTTGAAACAGAAACAGAGCGATTGGGAAGATGGCAAATACGATGACAAAGACCGATACGCCGCCGTAAGCAAGAATAGTCGAAGTCAAAACCGTAATTAATAATGCGTTTTTAGCACCAAAAGTACGTGCTAAGGTAACACCGACCATCCGTGCAGCACCGCTGCGAGACAGAATCTGACCGAGCAATGCACCCAGGAAAAACATGATCAGATAGTTTCCGACAAAGTTCTTCATGTCTGTAGCATAATTGACCGACAAACCCGTCCAGATGTCTACATTGTTGGTAACAATTGCAATCAAAGCAGCAATGATCGTTACCGGAATCACATGGTAGCCTTTAAAGGCAGCGAAAATCATAAATCCAATCGCAAGCAGTAAACCTAAAACACCAATAATGTCCATAATTTTTCTCTCTTTCTCCTTTTATTATGGTTGAACAAGTTACTTCCCTTGTTGTTTCAGACGAAGCTTATACACTTCAAGGAAATTATCATTTCGTGTGCGTATCTTAGCAGATGCACTTTCCTCCGTATATTCATAAAACCCCTTTTTAGTACGAAGTCCTACCGTATTCTGATCAATCATGTCCTTTAAAAATTTGTGTGGTGTTTTTGTATCGTCCAACACCGGAAACAGTTTCAGTCCGACATTATATGTAGTTCCAATACCTGCTATGTCCTGACCTTCTAGCGGACCAAGGAAAACATATCTGAATCCCAGACTGTCCTTAATGACCGTATCGATATCCTGCGCACTGGCAATTCCATTTTCATACAACCAGAAAGCCTCGCGCATAAGAGCCATTTGCATACGATTGGCAATAAATCCGGGAACTTCCTTTTTCAACAATATCGGAGACTTCCCGCACATCGTCAGGAAATCCTGAGTTTTCTTTAAAAGCTTTGGATCGGTCGTACCATTGATCTGAATGATTTCAACCAGAGGAATGATTTGAGCCGGTGCGAAATAGTGTGTAATGATGAACCGCTCAGGATGTTTTGCTCCTTGAACCAGCTCAGTTAAAGGAATTGCTGAAGTATTGGATGTGATGATCGTGTCCGGGGAAACCATTTCCTCAATCTGATGATAGACTTTCAGTTTTAAATCAAGAACTTCCGGGACGACTTCGACAACCATCTCGGCATCTTTGACTGCTGTTTCAAGGTCGGTAGTGAAACTTAAGAAATCAAAAGTTTTTGACATATCTTCTTTGGAAATGATTTCTTTCTCGACCATCGCACTAAGACTGTCTTCGATCATTTTGCGGGCTTGCTTAAGTGCTTCATCATTAAGATCATACAATGTAACATGACTTCCATGCTGAGCATACAGCTGACCGATGCCATGCCCCATGACACCGCTGCCGATGATACCAATTTTTTTCATACGATCCACTAAATCCCGCCGGTCACACCGATTTGTTCACCGGTAATGGCCGCAGCTTGCTTTGAAGCTAAGAATACGACCGTTGCGGAAACTTCTTCCGGCTCAAGCAAACGTTTCATCCATTGTTTTCCTAAAATGTGATGATTCAAAGCCTCTTCAATCGATGTCCCATCTTTCTCTGCCAGTTTCGGAAGTTGTCTTTCGATCAGTTCCGTGCGTACCGGTCCCGGTAAAACGGCATTGACCGTGATCCCATCTTGAGCCGTTTCTAATGCAGTTACGGCACTTAACCCCAATACACCATATTTTGCTGCACAGTAAGCCGATTTGTATTTGTCCGGCATTTTTCCGTGTGCGGAAGAAATGTGGATGATTCGGCCGAATTTTTTCCTTTTCATTTCAGGCAAAGCGTACTTCGACATCAAAAACGGTCCTGTCATCATGACATCTACAAGCAAATGCCACTTTTCAAGCGGAAAATCTTCGACACTTGAAATAAACTGAAGTCCGGCATTGTTTACGACAACATCCACGGTACCTTTATCATGAAACAATTCATTGTAGAAAGCCTTTACACTCTCTTCACTGGTAACATCAAGAAAATACCCCTTGGCATTTCTCAATGATGCTGCAGCTTTCACTGCTGCATCATAATTCAAATCTGCAACAGCAACAAAGTCCCCCTGACTAACAAATGCTTCTGCGATCGCTAACCCAATTCCCTGGGCCGCTCCTGTAACTACTACAACTCTTTCCATGTCTTCCTCCTTTATTTTGTTGCCTTGGGATTCTCAAGCAATAAGGCGATCCCTTGTCCGCCACCAATACATGCGGATGCAATAGCATACTTCTTGTCTGGATTATTGATAAACTCATAGCACAGTGTCGTTATCAGTCTTGCACCTGACATGCCCAATGGATGCCCCAAAGCTACGGCACCACCATTAACATTAAGTCGTTGATAGAGCGGAGTATCCAGATAATTTCCTAATTCTTTAAGACAGGCCAATGTCTGACCTGCGAACGCTTCATTGATTTCTAAGAAATCGATGTCTTCTAGAGTCAGATCATTTTTCTGCAACACTTTCCTGATGGCAGGCACCGGACCAATACCCATGATATTCGGATCCACTCCGACGATGGCAAAGTCGACCACTCTAGCAATGACATCAAGTCCTCGTTCTTTAGCCGTTGATTCAAATGTGAAAATTTCATAGGCTGCCCCATCATTTAACCCCGAAGCATTGCCAGCAGTCACCGAACCTTTTCCGTCTTTTCTGAAAGCAGGTTTTAACGGAGCTAAACCTTCAAGTGTTGTCTTAGGTTTTGGATGTCCGTCTTTATCTACAATCGTCACATTTCCTTTTCTGTCTTTGATCTCTACAGGAATGATTTCCTGTGCAAAACGTCCGGACTCCATGGCTTTTTTTGCTTTCATCTGACTTTCATAAGCAAATCGGTCCTGATCTTCTCTGGATATACCGTATAGCTCGATAAGTTTCTCAGCCGTATCTCCCATATGGGTGATGTCCGGATACAAATGTTTCGGAGAAGCGCATCGATGTCCTTCAAGATTGGAATCAATGACTTTAAAGTCACCCATCGTAAAACCTTGCCAACGAGTTTCCAAGGGGAGAAAGAATTCAGCTCTCGACAGACTCTCTGCACCCCCGGCCGCAACAAATTTTACATCTGTAGTCAATAATGCCTGATAGGCATTGATTGCTGATTGGATACCTGATCCGCAAATCCGATTGACGGTCATGGCTGTTGATTCAACTTTACATCCTGCCTCTAATGCTATAACTCGGGAAATATTATTGTGCACTTGTGTTCCCTGAACATGACCGGTCACAACTTCATCAATATCAGAAATATCGATATTGGCTCGGCGCACGGCTTCTTTAAGTGCGATGGCTCCTAAAACCTCGGTTGGGACTGTCTTTAAATCTCCAAGATAGGCACCAACGGGCGTTCGGGCTGCACCAACAATGACGATAGGATCTTTTATTTTCATATTCGATTATCCTCCTTTCTAGAGATTCTCGAAATAATGGGCTGGGGTTGTGGTAACAGCGTCGTCAATTATAAGTTTCGCTTCCGTAGCCGCTTGAATCTCATCAAGTGTATATTCAGGATTATATTCTCTTACTCGGATGCCTTGCTCTGTAACATCAAAGACGCCCATTTCCGTATAAATTGAATCTACCGCCTTTTTTGCTGTCAGCGGAAGCACACATTTCTTAAGAATTTTCGGTGAATTCCCGGAAGTATGATATGTTGCCACAAAAACTCTTTTTGCCCCTGTACATAGATCCATCGCTCCGCCCATACCATTCACTCTTTTACCTGGAATCATATAGTTGGCGATATTACCTTCTTCATCGACTTCCATCGTTCCCAATACCGTAACATCCACATGACCGCCACGGATTAATCCAAACGATGTGGCACTGTCAAAAAATGAAGCTCCCTTCGAAATTCCGGCTTTAGTAGCACCGGCATTGATGACTAAATCATCTTGAACAGCAAGACTTTTGTCTTTACCTTCTGTTTTCTTGATTACATCAAAAGCAGTTTTTCCTAAACCGATAACCCCATTTTCACCATGCATTAACACATCCATATCTTCAGTAACATAATCCGATACCGCAGTCGGCAGTCCGACACCTAGATTTACAAGATATCCCGGCTTCAAGTCTCCGGCAATACGTTTTGCGATAAATTTTGCAGCTAATTCCTTATCCATTATTGACCTCCCCTTAAAACGACCGCATCCACCAATACTTGCTGTGTATGAATTTCCTGTGGTTCCAATTCTCCCAGTTCAACAAGCTGACCGACTTCAAGAATCGTAAAGTTCGCTGCAGCAGCCATGCTTGGAGCATGTGCATGTGCAGAACCGTAGTATTTGCAGTTCCCTGCTGTATCTCCGACTGACGCATATATCAAGGCAAAATCAGCTTTCAAAGCTTCCTCAATCAAATACTCCTCACCTTTGATCGTAACTT
This sequence comes from Erysipelotrichaceae bacterium, assembly GCA_036677505.1. GTDB lineage: Bacteria > Bacillota_I > Bacilli_A > Erysipelotrichales > Erysipelotrichaceae > UBA2227. The sequence goes on along the minus strand of JAVBWK010000035.1, from coordinate 90,324 downwards.
TTTGCTTGCCTTCCTCAACCAAGGTACCTAATCCTGATTTGGTAATGATTCCGCCAAGACCATATCCGCCCGCACGAATCATTTCCGCTAAACTGCCTTGAGGATAGAGTTCGACCTCAAGTGTACCGGCAGAATGCTGTTTAACTGACTCTGGATTGGGTCCGATAATCGAACAAATCACTTTCTTAACTTGCTTATTAGTGAATAAACGTCCGGCTCCAAAATCCAAGGTACCGGAGTCGTTGCAAATCAACGTGATATCTTTTACATTCTTTTTTACCAGAGCATCAATGACTGTGTGTGGAGCTCCGTTCCCACCAAAACCACTGATCATGATCGTTGCACCATCATGAATATTTTCAATGGCCTTTTCAATAGACACTACCTTGTTCAAAATGATTCCTCCTTGCTTGTTTACCCGAAATCAGATTCTTCGTAAACGCTTACAATATCATTAAATCATGTTTGCAAGATAAATCTACTTTGCATATTTTATCATTCCATAACCTAAAGTTATAATTTAGAATTATATCGAATGTTGCTTTTCCCTAGACTGATTTACTCAGTTTGGGATATACGGTATAATGTACTCAAAGATATTATGCCTCCTGGAGGTGAAAATGGAAATCACACAGTTAAAGTATCTGGTGTCGATTGTTGAAAACAATTTCAATATTACTCAGGCAGCGAGGTTGCTGTACATTTCACAGCCTGCATTAAGCAAAGCAATCACCTTGCTTGAAAAAGAAACGAATTTACCAATATTCGAACGGGTCAAAGGTCGCCTCGTAGATTTAACAACAGACGGCCAGCTGATTTATAATCATGCCAAAAAGATCATTCAACACCATGATGATCTTTTAGCATTATTAAAAATGAGAGCCAGAATGGGTGAAGGTGAGGTTTTATTGGGAATCCCGCCGTTAGTCATTACGGCATTATTCAGTGATTTCTTACCTCAAATTCATGAAAGCAATCCAAAAGTGAATATAACTGTTATAGAAAACGGTGGCAAGACACTTGAAGAAATGTTGCATTCCGGAAAACTTGATTTTTGTGTTGTTGTTTCCCCTGAACCATTTGATTTTTCCAACTTTATTGAAATTCCTATTCACCAGAGTGAGTATGCCATTTTTGTGTCCGAGAAACACCCCCTGATAAGAAAAAGCAAAGTAAACTGGAATGACTTAAACCATGAAGATATCGCATTATGCGATGAATCATTTAAAACATATCATCTGTTTGTTGATTATATTCAGTCACATGAAATCAATCCTCACTCTCTGATGACAGCTTATTCATGGGATTATTTGTTTGCGAGCATCCGAAAGTCTAACAAGGTTACATTCCTTCCGGATGCGTCACAGTTTATGTTTAACATGAACGGAGTCAAGATGATACGGTTTGAAAAACCGATGCCATGGAGGATTTCTTTTGTTTACAGAAAAAAGAACAGTTATACGACTGCAGAAAAATATCTCATCGATTATGTTAAAACTTATTTCCTCAAAGCAAAATAAACTCATCCGGTACCGGATGAGTTTTACTTAAATTCCTCCATTATGATCGGCAAGATTTCCTTTGGGACAAACTTCGTTAAGTCCCCCAGATTGAGTGCAATCTGCTTGACCGCTGAGGATGACATAAACGAATGCTCCGGCCGTGTCAGAAGAAATACAGTTTCGATTTGCGGAGCCAGGATCATATTCGCCGTTGCCTGCTGTAACTCATGCTCATAGTCCATAACTGCCCGAATACCACGCAACAGGATCTGAGCATTACGCTTTTTCGCAAAATCGACCGAAAGGCCGTCACCGACACAGACACCGACATTCTTTATCTCTTTGATCACCAACTCAATCATTTTGATCCGCTTGGCCACACTGAAAGTCGCGGGATCATTGGGGGCATCCATGATCACGACTTCGACTTCATCAAATATTTTACTTGCCCGACGGATGATATCCAAATGACCGACCGTCATCGGATCAAATTTGCCGGGATAAATAGCTTTTATCATGGTCGTAACTCCTTTTTATACCAAACGGTCTTCCCCAGCCCGTAGGTGCTCTCTTTTATTTTAACACAATCAACCAAGCGATCGCTACTGACCCTTTTTGAAGCCATTTCACAAATCAGCCACCCATCTGCCTTGATCAAATCAGCTTCAACTACTTGTAAAGCGATCGAATCGATATCCATGGCATAGGGCGGATCTAAAAATATCACATCAAACGACAGTTTCCGCTGCATACAGGATGAAATGGCCTGACGGTAATCTGCTTTGATCAGTTCACACTTGTCTGTCTCGTTAAGCAAAGCAATGTTTTTCTCGATGACGGCTTGTGCCTGACGGTCATGATCACAGAATATCACCTGGCTTACCCCTCTGGAAATCGCCTCCAGACCGATGGCACCGCAACCCGCAAACAAATCCAGCCAAACTCCCCCGTCAAAAAAACCGCCGAGACGTGAAAACATTGCTTCTTTCAGACGGTCACTGCTAGGCCGGGTTGATTCCCCTTCCAGAGTGAACAATTTCCGCGAACGGTGTTTTCCCGCGATGATCCTCATACAGACTCACCCACCCGACGCACCGGAAACTTATCGGTAGCAATGATGTTCTGACAGATACCCAACGCCATCATGATCGCCATCTGACTTGACCCGCCTGCCGAAATCAGCAATAGCGGAACACCGGTCAGCGGAATCAGCGAAGTCACACCTCCTACATTGAGAACAAAGTGCAATATCAGATAAAGTGCGGTCCCAAACAATACCATCTTACCTCTTTCGCTTCGAATCGAAAGCGATGAAACGATCAGATGAAAAATCATCAGGGCATACCCAAAGAAAATGAACAAAAATCCGAAGATTCCCAACTCTTCAACGATGATCGCCAAAATATAATCTGATTGAGCGACCGGCAGATAACCGAATTTCTGAATGGAATTACCGAATCCCACACCGATCCAATTGCCCTTGACAAAAGCGACCAAACTGTTATACAGCTGATATCCGATATTTTGGGTATCCGCAAACGGATCGGCCATCGCCCGAAAGCGATTGACCATATATTCAGGCAATCCGAGGGTCTCAATAAAAGCAATCCCCGGCTCACTGATCAGAAACAACAACAGAACAATTCCCAAAATAAACAACAGAATGAACCAGCGCTGTAACGGACGTAACTGATCCGCCGAAGGAATCAGAGTAAGTATCCAAGCCAGTGCAAACAATATGACAGCACTGCCCAAATCACGCTGAAAAACCGTGATAATAATCAATGCGGATATCGTAAATATCGCAGGTACGGTCATCATTTCTGCCAGAGTCGTCCGCCGGTTTCGGATATCACCCAAAAATACCGCCAACAGCGTGATCATTGTGATCTTCGCAAACTCCGAAGGCTGGATCGTCGCATTGATCCCCGGAATCTCGATCCAAGCCCAGGCTCCGGCACGCGAAGCCGAAAACAATGGAATAATCAATAAACCGATAGTAAAAACCGCGATCCATTTCATATGTCTCTTAATAAAATCCCACGACCAGGTACGTGCCAGTATGACCATCGCAACATATCCGATCATAAAAAACAACAGTTGTCGGATGGCCACATTGACCAGAGCCAGCGGCGCACTGTTATGATTGATATTTGCCGATATGACCATCAGAGAACCAAAAAAACTCAGCGCAATCATGGCTGAATGAATGATTCTGTTATAACCTTTCGGCATTAATAAGGAAAATTTCCGTTTCATACATCCCCCTGGCCTCTTCATTGTACCAAACTGAACCCATTTTAGCACATTCATATAAAAAGATATTTATTTTACTATACATTTTCATGATTTTTCGCTAAAATACAGGTTGTGATATGTGAGGTACAAAAATCGATCGTACTCGATTCGACCCGGAATGAGGTTTTATGTTGAAATTAAACAATGCTCACATCGTAAAAGATACCGATCCGCGCTTGCGCAACAAGTCAGAACCGGTCCGTTTGCCTTTGTCCAAAGAAGACCGTGAAATACTCGAGGCCATGCTTACCTATGTCCGAAACTCGACCGATCCTGAGCTGGCAGAAAAGGATAACCTTTCCCCTGCCGTCGGTCTTGCCGCTCCGCAAGTCGGCGTGTTCAAGCGGATGCTGGTTGCCGTGGTTGATGAAGAAATCAATGAGGACCGCTATGTGACTCGCGAGTTTGCCTTGGTCAATCCTAAGATCATCTCTCATTCGGAACAGCGATGCATGCTTGCCAGCGGTGAAGCCTGCCTGTCCGTCGATGACCGTCATGAAGGTTACGTACCGCGTTTTGCCCGTCTGAAAATCAAAGCATATGATTTGCTCAGTGATAAGGAAATCGAGTTTCGAGTCAGCGGGTATACCGGCATCGTCCTTCAGCATGAGATCGATCATCTCAACGGTGTATTGTATTATGATCACATTCATCCTAGCGATCCTTGGACGAAAAACGAAAAGGATATCGTTATAGAATAAAAGCAGCCTCTGCTATGTTATAATAGAAGTAACAATTTAAGCGCAGTGCAAAAGGAGAATTCATATGACTACTTATGAACGTAAACCTGCACAACGCAAGGGTTCCTTAAAACCCGCTATCGTCGAAAATCATTCATCATTTAAAGAGACAGATACCCTGGTCTACGCTTTGGGCGGCTTGGGCGAAGTCGGTAAGAACATGTATTGTATCGAACATCATGATGAAATCATTATCATTGACGCAGGCGTCCGTTTTCCTGAGGAAAACTTGTTAGGTGTGGACTATGTCATCCCCGACTACACGTATCTGATACGTAACCAACAAAAGATCAAAGCCTTGATCATCACTCACGGACATGAAGACCATATCGGCGGCATTCCGTTTTTGATGCAAGTCTTAAAACTGGAAAAAATTTATGCCCCCCGCTTTGCCAAGGGGCTGATCATAAAGAAGCTGGAAGAGCGCCGTATGCAAAATGCGGTAAAAATTGAAGAGATCACGAATAACTCGCGCGTCGAAACGAAATATTTCAAGGTCGGCTTTTTTAACACTGTCCACTCGATCCCCGACACTTTGGGACTGTTGGTCAACTCACCCAACGGACGCATCGTTCATACCGGTGATTTTAAGTTCGACCTGACTCCGGTAGGGACCAATTCCGACTATCAGCTGATGGCCTATATGGGACAGATCGGTGTTGACCTTCTGTTAAGTGATTCTACCAACGCCGGAGTCAAAGGTTTCTCGATCAGCGAAAAGAAAGTGGCTTCCTCCATTTTGGAAATTACCCGCCGGGCCCAGGGACGTCTGATCGTCGCTTCCTTTGCGTCCAACGTTTACCGTGTGCGCCAAATCATCGAAGCAGCGATTGCCTGCGGACGCAAAATCAGCATATTCGGCCGCTCGATGGAAAATGTCGTGGAGATTGCCCGTAAACTCGGTCACATCCCCATCGGTGATGAACACTTCTTACAGCCTGAACATCTCAATCATACCCCGGCCAATAAAGTCACGATCATCTGTACCGGATCACAAGGCGAGCCGCTGGCCGCGTTATCGCGCATTGCCAACGGAACCCACCGATACATCCGGATCATCCCGGGCGATACAGTCGTCTTCTCTTCTTCGCCGATCCCCGGCAATGCCAATTCGGTCAACCGGGTCGTTAACAGTCTGACCCGTGCCGGCGCCAATGTACTGACCAATTCTCCGCTCAACTCGATCCATACCACCGGGCATGCTTCCGAAGAAGAGCAGAAGCTGATGTTACAGCTGATCAAACCGAAATACTTTATGCCGATTCACGGTGAGTATAAAATGCTCAAGCAGCATGCGGATACCGGCATCGAGACCGGTGTCGCCCCGGAAAATGTCTTTATCTGTGCTAACGGCGATGCAGTCGTGCTTCGTGACGGAGAAGCTTTCTTAAGCGACACCCGCATTCAGGCCGATGATATTTATGTCGACGGATCTGATACCTCCGGCTTATCGACTTCGGTCATCAAAGACCGTAAGATACTTTCGGACAACGGCATGGTCGCCGTGATCGTATCGATCGATTCGCGCTACAATAAAATTCTGTGCCGGCCTTCGATCGTCAGCCGCGGTTTTGTTTATATCAAAGAAAGTCAGACCTTACTGAAGGAAGCTGAACTGCTGGTCTATGAAGCCCTAAAGAAAAAGATGGTCTCAAAGACCACCTTCGGTGAACTGAAGAATACGATCCGCGGATCGCTGGAACCCTTTTTATATCAGAAGACTCACCGCAACCCCATTGTCATTCCGGTCATATTAAATCAAAAAGCTGCCATGCAACCCAAATCTGCCGAGACTCGTTAGTCTCGGTTTTTTAATCCCTGATTTCGATGCGTCCGAAGACGACAGAGTAAGCGACCTCGATCACCTTCGCATCTTGATCAGTTACGGTTGATGATATTTTATTTTCGAAGCCGCCAAACACCGGATCACCGGTGACGATCTTGACATGATACTTCTTCGGAAAGCGGACCTCAGCATTTCCGAATACAGCATTGATGACCACTTTTGCCCTATCTTCGACAAGTTCCACTTCACTCAAATCGACATCTGCACTGCCGAAAACCGCCGATACTTCCAGTTTTTCAAATTGTCTGATATTGGATTTGTGTCGGGTTGTACCGAAAATCGCCGTAACGTTATCTTTATCCGAAACCCTAACCGTAATCCCGGGTCGGCTGAAAACCAGCGACAGACCAAACAAAACAAGGATAGCCGGCAGAATCAGATTTGCAATCGCCTCTTTCTCGATCAGTCCGAGATTGATGACCAGAAACACGCCCCCGACCAATACCAATACCAAATGAAACAGGTTGACTCTGCGCAGTTCGACCATGGAAAACAAACCGATCAGAATCAATGCGGAAGGCCACAGATAATCAAAGAGATCCTTGATCGGATATATGTTCAGATTATCCAATAACAGCAGCACACCGGCCAAAATGATCAGTAAACCAAAAATGCGTTTCCCCATAAGTATCCCTCACTTTCAGTATCATTATAACCAATTTTCATAACTTGAGCGAATAATTGTGGTAAAATGACGGTGCAGGTGAAGATATGAAAATGAAACTCGTACGTCGGCTGACCTTCGCTTTGATCAGCTTGACCCTATTGACCGTATTAATATTTGAAATGACCGTGTGGGGAGTCCGCCGATTATCCGTCGATATCGAAACAATCAGCGATCCGCTGATTCCCGACTCGTTTGAAAACATCAAAGTCCTCTTTTTCTCTGATGTGCACTATAACAAATTTATGGACCGTGAGCGGCTCAATGTGATTGTGACCCGCATCAACAGTCTCGATCCTGATATCGTACTTTTCGGCGGTGATCTCTTTGATCATCCCTCCGTCGAGTATCCGACCACCGATATACAGAATGAGCTCATTTCCCTGTTATCATCGATTCAGGCACCCTTAGGCAAATATGCGGTATTGGGTAATCACGATCTGGAATCACCGCGTACCAAACAGATGACTGCCAATGTACTCAATGCCTCCGGTTTCGAACTGCTAGTCAATCAGAATATTCCGATTTATAATAAAGGTGAAGCTTATATCCGTCTGATTGGTCTTGACAGTCAGCTGTTGGGCAATCCGGATGTCGAACTTTCTTATCAAGGGACTTCTCAAGACGAGTTTATCATAACCCTTTCCCATACGCCGGATATTATTGACAGTCTGCCTGTATCAACAGACTGGGTTTTAGCAGGACACAGTCACGGCGGTCAGATCCGCCTGCCGATATTCAATGAATTATACACGGTACCCTATGCCCGTAATTACGTTTCCGGAAAGCATATGGTCAACGAGATCCGGTTGGATATTTCCAATGGCGTCGGGACGACCCGTTGGGATATCCGTCTGTTTGCAGATCCGCAAATCCATTTGTTTACACTGAGTTCAGGAAGGTGATGGCTTGGACATCATAAAAGAACTGATCCGTCGCTATGACCGACATCGGTTGCATCTGATCAGCGGCACGCTGGCCTTCTTTTTCCTGTTGGCACTTTTCCCGTTGCTCATTTTTCTCAACGCCATTTTAGGTACCTTTGATTTGCAGCTGCTCGATCTGGTTGCTTCTCTTGAAGACCTGATCCCGCAGGCTGCCCTTGATATCCTTTTTGGTTATGTCACATCGATTTCATCGACATCAACCGGACTGATTTCTTTCAGTTTACTTGCTACCGTTTATTCAGCGTCCATTGCGGTAACCTCGTTGATTCATTCCATTCATACCGCTTATAATCAGCGCAGTCACCGGCATTTCATCCTAACCAAACTATGGTCCTTGTTTTTCACCTTTCTGATCGGAATCGCATTGACATCTTCCTTGATATTACCGGTGCTGGGACGCAGCTTTCTGACATTTGTTTCTGAGTATATTCCGATATCGGATACAATCATCGTGCTGTGGACTAATGTGCGTTGGCTCCTCACGGCTGCGATCATCACCGCGACTCTGGCGTTGCTGTATAAAGTCATCCCTTTTACGCCTTACAAAAAGCAGAGCGTCTGGCCCGGAGCCGTCTTTGCGCTGATCGGCTGGATGGTCATTTCTCTGCTGTTTTCCATCTATGTCAATAATTATGCCAATTACAGTATCGTCTATGGACCGCTGGGAGCCATCATCGCTTTGATGATGTGGCTGTTTTTTACCGGTATGATCATCATCCTCGGAGCCGAACTTAACAACATTCTGGATCAGCGACGAAATAAGAAGCTGAGTCAGTATGTCAAAATTGCCGAAAGAGACGTTGAAGAAGAGGATTGACCGCTATAAGGGCATCACAACTTCATACAGCTGATCATCAAAGGTGTACTTACCGATATGAAAGAGTTCAAGACATGCCTTGGAAACTGCGGCATCAAACTTGATGCCGGCATTTTGTTCAATTTCTTTTAGTGCTACATCCAATCCCAGTGACGGCCGATACGGCCGATGCGACGTCATCGCTTCCACGACATCCGCCACCATCAGAATGTGCGCCTGTAAGGAGATTTGGTCTCCTTTTAATTTGCGCGGATAGCCGCTGCCATCGATTCGCTCATGATGCTGATAAATGGCTTCCGCAATGATTGGCGGCAGATTGACATCACTGAGCATTTCATAGCCGGCCTGACTGTGTGATTGCAGTAATGAAAACTCCGGCTGAGTCAGTCTGCCCGGTTTTGACAGGATTTCGCTGGGAACGACAATTTTACCGATATCATGAATGTAGCCGATGACCCGCACGCTGTCGATGATTTCCTGACCCAGACCCATCCACTCTGCGATTTTCGCGGAGCAGTTACCGACCCGGCGCTGATGTCCGGCGGTATACGGATCGCGATACTCGACAATTTGTGAGATCAGGGTAATGGTTGAACTCATGGACTTCGCCAGTGCATGAGTGCGTTGAATCACCATCTCTTCTAAATGACGCTGATAACGCTCATTCTCTTTGATCAGCCGCTTCTGCTCATCCGCCAGCTGTTTATGCTCAAGATTTCGCCGGACGACGTGAACGAACTCATCTCTCAATACCGGCTTGGCCAGATAATCATTGGCCTGGGACTGAACGGCCTTAATGGCCGTTTCCACCGTCGGTTCCCCGGTCAGAATAATGATTTTGCATTCGGTATCCATGTCGCGGATCTTTTCCATCAGTTCGATTCCGGTCATGCGCGGCATCATGATATCAGTAATGACAACATCATAGGGCTGTTGCTTAAACAGTTTCAGTGCTTCCATGGCGTTGGCCGCAACATCACATGCCAGTCCTTCGCGGCGGATAAATTCACTTAAGGTCATCCGCATGCTTAATTCGTCATCGACGATCAGTATTTTACTCATACAGCCTCCTTACCTTCGATGGGCAGTTTTACTTCAAAACACGTATACTCCCCTTCCTCACTTTTGACATCAAAGATTCCGTGATGATCTTTGATGATCCCAAAACTGATGGAAAGACCCAAGCCGGTCCCCTTGTCCTTGGGTTTGGTCGAGAAAAAAGGTTCGAAAATCCGGTTGATCACCGAAGGATGAATCCCGTTGCCATGATCTTTGACCTGAATCACAACATGCGGAGTATTCTCAATTTCCTCCATGAAAACACTCAATTCAATGATCTTATTCTCATTAAACTGCGGATATTTATCATTCAAAGCATCCCGGGCATTGGTCAGAAGGTTCATCAGTACCTGCTGGATCTGCTGGCTGCGACAGCGGACTTTGGGCAGCCCCTCCGCAACATCCACAACGATGGCAATCTGATCCCGGCGGAAAGTAACGTTGACTAATGACAGTGTATTAAAAATGATATCGGAGATATCCGAAAAGCTGTGGATGACTTTATCATATCGGGAAAACTGTAGCAGACTTTTTACGATTTCGGAGATCCGCTGGGATTCCCGGATGATCATATCGCTGTATAAATAAATGTCGGTATTGTCCGGACTGTCCTCTTTGATCAGCTGTGCAAAGTTCATGATCCCGTTGATCGGATTGTTGATTTCATGAGCCACCCCGCCAGCCAACGTACCGATGGACTCCAGCCGCTGCTGCTGATGAATTTTCGCTTCCATTTCCCGTGTAGCTATTTCAAGCTTTTTCTTCTGGGTGACATCCGTAACGATTGAGTATAAATACGGTTTTTCTTCAATTTGAATCGGTCCGCTGAATACTTCGACATCCACCAGCCTGCCTTCGGATGTCCGATGGACAAACTCAAAACGGTTACTCAGGTTCTGCCTGGCTGCTTTAATTTTTTTCGCAAGTTCTTCCTTGCTCAATGTATGGATATCCGATATATTCATTTTTATCATTGTATCGTGAGTGTAGCCGTAGAACTTTTCCGCAGCCGGATTGACATCGATGATGTTTCCGGATACAGGTTCGACAATCAGCATGACCGTGTGATGATTATTAAAAAGGTTCCGGTATTTTTCTTCGGTAGCCATCAGTTTTGCTTTGTCCTCTTCCCGGTCTTTCTGTAAAAACAAAAGGCTGCCCAGCAATGTCGTGGATATCGGATACAGAGTCATTACCAAAACACCCAACTGACGGACAGCATTGATTGCATTGGGATAAGGCATCGCAAAGAAGCACATGATCATGACGGCGTGAATCGTGACACCAAAAAGGAAGATGGACAGCCATCGCGGGATGGTTGTGTTTTGTAATACATGCTTCTTCCATAAAATACCGATCAGCGCAGTCGAAGATACGACCAAAATACCGGTCATCATCCCGATGCCGCCGATAAATATGCGATAAGCGATCAAAACCAGAGTCGCAACGATGACCGACGGTGTCGAAAAAACCAGGGCGGCTGCCCCCACCAAAATGGAACGGGTATCAAAAATCAAGCCGCTTTCCAAAGTAAAGGGAAAGGACATGATGATCATGCCGATCCCGCCAACCATCAATCCCTGAACATAATATCGCAGCGATTTAAAGCGCTTGAGATTGCCTAAAATATTGAGTTCATAGATGACCGATAACAAAAACAACAGTGCCACATTGTCCATCAATCCGTGAAGGATCTCAAAATTCATACGACCTCTTTCTACACCCACATCTCGATTATCTCAGTTCAATAACACTTTTACAATGAAAAGATGAGGAAAGAACCGAAAAAAAGAGTACCCCATAGGGGTACTATACGACAATATTGACGATTTTGTTTTTAATCGCAATCAGTTTGCGAATCGGCTTGCCTTCAAGATGGATTTTAACGGTGTCCACTTCAACGGCCAGGTTTTGAAGCTGTTGCTCATCCGTGTCCATTGCGACCCACATCTTACCGCGGATTTTTCCGTTGACCTGAATGACGATCTCTATCTCATCATCGATCAGCATATTCTCATCATACACCGGCCACGGCTGATAAGCAATCGTTTCTTTCTTTGTCAGCCGCTGCCATAATTCCTCGCCCAGATGCGGCGCAAAACAGCTGAACAGCTGTACAAACCCTTCCGCGTACGGACGATAAATCGCATCGACACGGTAGCACTCATTGATGAAAATCATCATCTGAGAAATCGCCGTGTTTAAACGTAAATTCTCGATATCGTTGCTGACTTTCTTGACCGTCTGATGATATACCTTATCCAAAGATCCGTCATTTTGATCCGAAAGTTTGTCATACTCCGTAAACAGACGCCACACCCGGTCCAGCCATCGGCGCGTACCGTCCATCCCGGTATCGCTCCAAGGCAGTGCCGCTTCCAGAGGTCCCATAAACATTTCATAGACGCGCAGGGTGTCGGCACCGTGACTTTGAAGGTAATCATCCGGATTTAAGACGTTACCGCGGGATTTACTCATCTTCTCGCCGTTTTCACCCAAAATCATGCCCTGATGAAACAGGCGTTTAAACGGTTCCGGTGTGCTGACGACACCGATATCATACAACACTTTGTGCCAGAATCGGGCATACAGTAAGTGCAACACCGCATGCTCAGCTCCGCCGACATACAAATCGACTGGCAGCCAGTGATCGAGCAGCTCTTTTGCACCGATGGCATCCGCATTTCTCGGATCGATGTAACGCAGATAATACCAGCACGATCCCGCCCACTGAGGCATCGTATTGGTTTCCCGGCGACCTTTGATTCCATCGATTTCGACTTCCAGCCACTGCGTCGCATGTGACAACGGTGATTCACCGTTGTCTGAGGGACGGTAATTGTCCGTTTCGGGCAGTTCTAAGGGCAGTTCGCTGATATCGACGGTCCGCTGGGTGCCGTCTTCCATCAGGATGATCGGAATCGGTTCACCCCAATAGCGCTGACGTGAAAACAGCCAGTCTCTCAACTTATAGGTGGTCTTCGCTTCTCCGACCCCGTGCTCTTTGAGCCAGGCGTTCATCGTCGCGATTGCATCTTCCTTATTCATTCCGTTGATAAATCCGGAGTTGATGTGGATTCCATCACCGATGTAGGCGGCTTCTTCGATGTTTCCGCCTTCAAGTACCGGGATGATATCCAACCCGAACTTTTTGGCAAACTCCCAATCACGCACATCATGTCCGGGAACGGCCATGATCGCACCGGTACCATACGCTGCCAAGACATAATCCGCAATCCAAATCGGGACTTTCTTCCCGTTGACCGGATTGATGGCATAGGCTCCGGTAAATACACCGGATTTGTCTTTATTCAATTCGGTACGCTCCAAATCGGATTTCGTTTTGATGGATTCGATATACCGTTCGACTTCTTCTTTATGTTCAACCGTCGTAATCTCTTTGACAAAGGGATGCTCCGGAGCCAAGACGCAGTACGTTGCCCCAAACAAGGTGTCGCTGCGCGTCGTAAACACGGTAAACTCTTTGTCATGTCCGTCAACTTTGAAAATCACATGGGCTCCGACCGATTTGCCGATCCAGTTGATCTGCATTTCTTTGGTTGAGGTCGGCCATTCGACCAAGTCCAGATCATCCAACAGCCGCTCGGCATAGTGAGTGATACGTAAGACCCACTGGCGCATCGGAACCCGGAAAACCGGAAAATTACCGCGTTCAGACCTGCCGTCGATGACTTCTTCATTCGCTAACACCGTACCTAATTCCGGACACCAGTTGACCGGAATTTCATCCACATACGCCAAGCCGCGATTGTACAGCTGCAAGAAAATCCATTGGGTCCACTTGTAATAGTCCGGATCGGTCGTCGAGATTTCCCGGTCCCAGTCATAGGACAAGCCCAAGGCCTTGATCTGACTCTTGAAGGTTTCAATGTTCTTTTTGGTAAATCCGGCCGGATGATGTCCGGTATTTAGGGCAAACTGCTCCGCCGGCAAGCCAAAAGCATCCCATCCCATCGGATGAAGCACATTGTACCCTTCCATGCGCCGCTTGCGCGCGACGATATCGGTTGCTGTATACCCTTCGGGATGACCGACATGAAGGCCGTTGCCCGAGGGATACGGAAACATGTCGAGAACGTAGTACTTCGGTTTCGAAAAATCCCAAGTGTCGGTCTTGAAGGTCTTATTCGCCTCCCAAATCTGTTGCCATTTCTTCTCAATGGCCTTATGATCAAATGCCATACCAATCATCCTTTCCATAAAAAAACGCCCCTCTAAGGGCGTCAATACGCGGTACCACCTTAGTTACTGCATTGCAGCACTCAAACCGTTAACGCCGAACTACGGAATATGTTTTGCATATTCAGCTTAAAGGCGAGTTGGGATGGGGCGCCTGTCGTTTTGCACCGGACAACGACTCTCTTGAAAGCTGACCATCTTACTGTTCCTCATCAAAGCTTATGCAATTATGATACCGAAAAGTATCATGGATGTCAATGTGAACCGTTTGCGGGATCTCGTAAATTCAGGCGATGAGAGTTTGTCTTAGCGCGATTTATCCCATATGTTATCGGATTATGTTAAAATAAGAGCGAGGATAAACAATGAAATACGGACACAACGCGATTTGTATCAATCCGAATACGATGATGACGCCCGTCGGTTACATGCAACGTCAAAACCCCAACATGACGACTAAGGGCGATCTTTTCGCGCGGGCATTTTATCTGGAAGACCAAGAGAAATTTTGCTTTATCACGTTGGACAGTTTCGGGGTATCCTCTCACATTCAGAAGCTGTTTGAACAATCCGTACAGGAAGTGCTGGGTAAAGATGTCACGTTGATTTTAAGCAGCAGTCATACCCATCATGCTCCTTCCCTTACTCATGCTTTTGGTCATATCAAACCCAATGACTCTTATGCTAAGTTTGTGCAGTCTCGCATTCGGGTCATGCTGATGAATATGAAAATCCGCGAAGGACATGTAAAGGCAGACAATCTTCAGATGAATCAGACCCTGATCGGCAGAAACCGTATCAGCGCCGGCGGGGATGACTATGTGATCCTGCATTTACTGCGATTTACCGTTGAGAGTCAGCGAATCGGGAACTTTATCATTTACAACTGCCATCCGACAATCACGGATGCCCAAGCCCCTTACTTTACTTCAGATTATGTCGGGGTGACCCTTGAAACGCTCAACCGGAAGTATCCCGGGGAGTTCTTTATGTTTTTTCAGGGGCCGGCCGGTGACATCAGTACCCGGTTTACCCGCAAGGACAAAACCTATGAGGAAGTCATCCGGATGGGCAAAGCACTGGCTGATTCCGTGATCAGTATGATGAAGCACCCTTCCAAAGCCAGAGATCTCAATCTTAAACACACTCGTCATCAGTGGGTGGCGAATGGTCATCTGAAAAATCCAAGTGAGTATTCGGTAACGTTGCCGGCCAGCGAACGCGAGATTCAAGAATTTGAACATGCCAAAACGGTCATCAGCGAGTGGGCGAAATTTCCGGAACTTTTATCCCAAAACATCACAATTGATGTGATCACATTGGGATTATCAACCCTATACTTCCATCCCTTTGAACTGTTCTCCACCTATACCCGATATTTGCCGGTCAACGGGATATTGATCGGATATTCCCAGGGATATGCCGGTTATATGAGTGATATCGATTTTGAAATCACATCTTACGAGACGTTACTTGAGATATATGATGATCAGCACAAGCAGAAACTGATTGATTTGCTGAAGATAAAATGAAAAAGAATCCGTTTCCCTACTCCCATGATAATAAGCGTTATTATACATGGAATCACTATCTGAAAATGACCTTTGGCTCTAAGGTGTTTAAAGTCCCGCTGGATGCGGGCTTTTCATGTCCGCACCGGATCAACGGATTGGGCGGATGTACTTTCTGTTCCCCGGCGGGTAGCGGTGATTATGCCGGTGACCGGACGGACGATTTACTGAAACAGTATGAAAATGGATTTGCGATGATGGCACGAAAATGGCCGATGGCCAAAGGTATCGCATACTTTCAGGCCTATACCAACACCTATGCACCATTAGCAGCACTGAAATCGATTTATGATCCTTTTTTTGATGATCATCCCTGCATCGCCGTGGCCATTGCGACACGCGCAGACTGTCTGGATGATCAGATCATCGAGTATCTCAAGAGCAAAAGTTTACTCAAACCGCTGTTTCTGGAAATCGGTGTCCAGACGATTCATCCTTCGACGGCAATGCGGATCAACCGCCGTGAGAACATTGAAGACATTGAAAAGAAACTCGCAGTTCTGCGCAAATCCGGATTCAACGTCGTACTTCATATCATCAACGGACTTCCGTATGAAACCGAGGATATGATGCTCGATACGATTCGCTGGGTTGCTAAGATGAAGCCCTTTGCGATCAAAATCCATATGTTGCACATCATCAAAGATACCGTGATGAGTCGGCAATATGCCAAAGAACCTTTTCCCATTCTTTCAAAACAGGAATATGTGGATATCACGGTACGGCAGCTCGAACTTCTGCCGCAGGATGTCGTCATTCAACGTCTGACCGGAGATGCGGTCGCAGATGATCTAATCGGGCCGATGTGGACTGTCAGGAAAGTTTCGGTGCTCAATGATATAGACAAACAGATGGCAGAAAGGGATACCTGGCAAGGAAAACGATATGACAGCGAAGAATATCAATGAAATTGTTCATCAGTGGCTCAGTGAGATTTGTGATAAATCAACGGTCGCGATCGATGCGACGGCCGGAAACGGTCATGATACCGTCTTCTTGGCAGAACTGTGTAAGAGCGTCATTGCTTTTGACATTTCAACTCAGGCCATCGGAAATACTAAGAAACGATGTGAAGGATATGATAATGTCATCCTGATGCATCAGAATCATGATCAGATGATCAACTATGTGCGTAAGGCTGATCTTGCGGTATTCAATCTGGGCTATCTTCCTAAAGGGGATAAAACGATCGTTACTTTAAAAGAAACGACCCTGAGGGCATTGAATCAGGCCAAACTGATCATCGGTAATGGCTATATTTGTGTTACCTGTTATACCGGTCATCCGGGAGGCAAAGAGGAACATGCTGCGGTTGTTGATTGGTTAAAAGTAAACACAACGATTGAAAAGTCATATACCTATCCGGTCAACGATGCACCGATTGCTTATCTGGCCAAAATTAAAGACCGCTAGCGGTCTTTGAGGTAGTTTATGATTTTTTGGCTGTTGCGCTTGAGGGCAATATCCATTACCGATTCATCTTTAAATGACAAGGCATGCACATCTGCTCCGGCACCGATCAATGCCTCCACGATTGAGAGTGCATCATCAAAGGCAGCAATGTGCAGCGGTGTGTACCCATTGGAGTCTGCCACATTGACCGAATCCATCGCTTCAATCAGCATCCGGATGATTTCCGGGTGTTTTTTTCCGGCGATGGCCGCATGCAAAGCGGTGTTGGATGGGATATACGGGATTTGTGAGTGGGATACCGCATTGGCATCAGCTCCGGCTCTCAACAGTTCTCTCACCATCTCGACGCGTCCGTAGTGTGCCGCTAATCCCAATGGGGTCAGCCCGTTTTCATTTTCATGATTGATTAAGTGCGGATGATTGGCTAGGATCAGGGCAAAAGCATGGTTATCATCGATTTCTATGGCTTGCGTTAAACGGTTGATCATGATCATCCCTCCTGATATATATTATGAATCATTTAAATGTTGATTTCATTTGTTTCGACCGTTATCAGCCTGTTCTTTTCGATATTGTTGAGCTGTTTTCCCGGTCCGATTCTTAAATATTGTATAAAAGTAGCGAACGTCCTCGATACCGATCGATTCGGCAATCTCTTTTGCGGATTTTTCGGTTCCAACAAGCAGACGCTTTGCTTCTTCCATTCGGATATGGATCAGATACTCGTTAAAAGGGATGCCCATCTCATCCTTAAACAACTGTCGGGCATAACCGACAGAATATCCCAGATGATCTGCACATTGTTCGATGGACATTTCAGGCTCCCGGAAGTGTTCTTTCATATAGTCATGAAGCTGGTTTTTGATTTGTAATCGAATGTCCTGCGACTGCTGACTGTTAATATCCTGATAATGTTGGATGTGAATGTCCTCTTTGGTAAATGCGAACTCACAAGCTGCTTTCGCCTGTCTGAAATATAACCGGATCTGATCGGTTCGCTCAACCTTATGGCTGACACCGGCTATCCAACCGTGATTTTGCCACTTTTCAAATGCTTCAATTTGTGAAGAAGTGGCGATGGCCGCAAGTCCGTAGTCATCGGTGACCGTAATGTTCGGTTTGAATATATCCCAAAGAAACTCCGATGTGTAAGTGTTTTGTGTCTGATCTCTATCAACGAACCGAGGTTGTAGCACGACGATACTGGCATCTGACCAGTCGATATGATCGTTCTCAATCTTTCTTCCCTCCAACACATTGCGGACTTCATCGGATACTTTCCGTTGGCCCATGTGACGGATGGCCTTATAAATGTACTCGAATTCATCGGATTGAAAATCCGGATTCGACTGATTGATTTGTGCTACCTGATGTACCAGACGTTGGATCGGTGAGTAAAGTTTCCGTGAAAGCCATATGCTCAATCCGGCAATAATGATAAGCAACACACCAAACAGTAAAATAACGGTCGCGTTGGAACGGTTGACTTCACCGGTGATGTTCCGATAATTGTAAATGCTGAATAAGGTCAGATTCAGTTTCGGTGTCTTTAAAGAGGTCACTAAAGATTCTTCGCCATCAAACTCAGCAATGTAGGCATTGTCCGCATCGATACCAAGAATTTTATCCGCTACGTTTTCCTTACTGTAATAATAAGTATTAAAATAGCGGTTGCTGCTGTCAGCGATGATCTGACCGAATCGGTTCACAAGGACCATATACGAACTGTTTTCTTGATAGTCCAAGAGTTTTGAGAGTTCATTCTCATCGATATTGACAAACATGACTTTGTCAATGGACCCCTGATTCAGTCCGAAAGTAAATGTTAAAGTAAGATATTCTTTTTCTGTTGAACTCACGGTCGTTTTTCGAGGATAGAATATCAGATTCCGGATGGCAGATCCCGGCTGCTGTATATCTGTGATCAACTCGTTCAGTCCGGAATCAGAGGTTTGACTCAGATAGATTTTTTTGCTGTTGGATTCGACGATTGTCTGCGTCGGAATGTCAACCAGCACGATAGAGTCAATCAGAAAATCATTGAGAGCCAGATTTGCGATGGTTCGCTGTAAATCCGCATATACATATGTGTCATTTTTATACATCAAGAGTTGTTCATCATTCTGAAACAGTTGAAAGTATTGGGCATAAGCCTCTTCCAACAGTAAAATAGTTGCGGAAGCTGAAATTTGCAATGCAGAATCTGCTTGTATATGACGGTTACGGATGATTTGACGGGTCAGCAAAGCGGAGTATGTCACTGACAAAACTCCGATCAATGTCATGCCGGTCAATATATAATAAAAAGCGATCCTGCGCTGTACCTTGCTGCCATTAAAAAATTTTTTCATTGCATCACCGTGCCCACATTATAGCATGTGTTAAGTCAAGAAAAGAAGAGGATTAATCATCATCCTCTTCATCGTCTTCTTCATCTTCTTCATCTTCATCGTCTTCTTCATCTTCATCGTCTTCTTCATCATTGTCATCATCGTCATCATCTTCGTCATCGAACTCATCATCGTCGTCATCATCATCTTCGTCATCAATTTCAACTTTTGACTGAAGGATGGCTCCAGTGACGGCATCGATTTTCAGTTCATACTCACGACCGTTACCTTCGAACTCGAGTTCGAAGTATGGCGGGTGATCATCATCATCCAACTCAAACTCTGTCAGCTGAGCATCGCCGACGATCGTACGGGCAATGGCTATAACTTCTTCTCTGGTCAACAATGTTTCCATCTGCGGATCATCATTAAGAAGCTCTTTCTCCACTTCTCTGACAACACCGGTAACCGCATGGATCTCAAGTTCGAATTTATACATCTGAGTCACAAGTTTGATTTCAAACTCCTTGTCATCGCGATCCAATTCAACTTTGGTAATGACTGCCGCTTCAACGACATGTGCCTTTGCGATCGCAATCGCTTCTTCTTCAGTAATAAATGTTTCGTTTTGGATGATCCCGGTATCTCCGAGAATTTTGGTTACCGAAGTTTTGACATCATCCGCAAAAGCGGTGATTAACGTTAATGACAATACAAATCCGGTAAAAATCAATACTGTATTTTTTACAATGTTTTTCATCGTATTCCTCCTGTTGACATGAGTATATAAAAAAAAGAAATATCAGAATATCCAATATTTCAAGAATGTATAATATCTGCAGATTTTCGACATATTTATACGGATAAAATCCGACAGGCTTCAAGAAATGCGGCTTTATCCCTTCGCTGAATGAGTTTTCCGATTTTTCCGACCTCACGATCCAACATTTCAAGTGCCTGTTCCTTATCCAACCAAAGCACTTCTTCCATCAGCGACTGCTCCATTTCGGTACGTTGATGATTCTTATGATCATTTATGACCGTAACCAAAAAGAAATAACTGACCGTCTGACGCCCGATCAGATGATAGTGATCAATGATCACACCCAGAAACTCCCTGATTTCAACTTCCAGTCCGGCCTCTTCCATACATTCCCGCAGAATCGTTTCCTGCGCGCTTTCCCCAACCTCGATCCCCCCGCCAACAGTTTCGATATGATCTCTGATCCCAAAATCATCTTCCCCGCGAATCGGCAAAAAAGCGAATCGGTCATGATCGACAACGATTGCCCGAGCCGTAAAACGAGTATGATTGATAACAGATGACGGAAACTGATCGTCATTGAAATAGCCCAGAATTTTCATATTCCTCCAAAAAGGACGCGATTGCGTCCTCTTCGTCATATTACCCGACGGAATACTATTGTGGGGGAGAATTTGTTCCATGGGTGAATATGATCACGGGATTAACCCAATATCATCATAAACTCAATAGTAAATAATGTCAAATTTACCCGAAAATGAAAAAAGAACCGGGGCAACGGTTCTTTCAGACGATATTCCTAGAGAAAGGGAGAAGGAATTTCACAACTTAACTATACAAAATAAGATTGTGTATAATTTCGTTTCATTATGTGAAAATATGTGAAATCAGTTCTTCTGAACACAAATTCCGATCAGTCCCGGTCCGGTATGAACACCCAAGGCCGGAGACACCGGTCCGATGTATACCTTACTGATGCCATTGATCAAAGACTGCAGGTCTGCTTTTATGTCGATGGCTTCCTGATACGCATTGCCGTGAGCGATAGCCAAATTTACCGACTCTGCTCCCTGCGCATATTGACAGGCATACTCAACGACCTTGCGCAAAGACTGACTGCGACCGCGTGCTTTGGTGACGGTCGTGTAAATTCCCTCTTCATTGCACGTGATGATCGGTTTAATATCAAATGCTGAACCGATCATCGCCGAAACCTTGCCGATGCGACCGCCACGTTTCAGATATTCCAACGTTGATAAAACGAAGTAAATCTTGGTATTCTCAATCGCTTTCTTCGTCTGATCGACGATTTCATCATATGAAACTTGTGCTTTTGCCAAACGGGCTGCCTTGATCGCAGACATCCCGCTGCCGATACCGATGTTTTTGGTATCCAATACGTCCATGGGAATGGGTGAATCATGCGCAGCCAGACGCACCATATTAAACGTACCGGAAAGTCCACTGGATAACAGCACGGCCAATATCCTCGTATACCCTTCATCTTTTATTTTCTGTAACAAATCGGTAAGATCCGAACCCAACGGTAACGAAGTCGTCGGAACTTCCTTATCTAACCCTTCATACACGGTTTTCGCATCGATATCCACGCCATCGCGATAACTGCGTTCTTTGTAATTGACTTGCAGGGGCAATACAAATATATTCAACTCTCTGACGATTTCAATTGGAACATCACTGCCCGAATCGGTTAAAATGGCTACTTTTTCATTCATCTTGTTCGTTCACTTTCTCTTGTTCTTTCATATTAATGATATTGGCGGTCAGACGTTTGGAGGCAAAGGCCAACGCGGCCAGCTTCATGATGATGGTGTTATCTTCGATCGGACCTTCAAGCAAAGCTATCGGCGATGACGTTTCACACTGCTTGCTCAATAGCGACATTGCATTCTCGATTTCCTGGGTAAACAGATTATACGCATTTTTTAATCCTAGCAGATGGATCTGGGTCTGCACACCGGATTTGATCTGAACGATTTCGAAAACATCCTTCAGTACCGCGATCGCAAAGATGAAAGCCACATGCTTGCGGGTATACCTCTTTCCTACCGGCTTGGGAATCAACTGAAGCTTCACATAGTTGTTGATCATCGCTGCTGTCAACGGACGCAATCCCATCGGATTGAGATATCGGTCGGTCAGACTCAGCACCTGATCCATATACAAATCGATGTCCGGCAGTTCTTCCCATCGGGGTAAATGCTCATGACTCATCATAACACCTCACATTCTTCTTTATTTTAAAATAATTAACATAATTAGTCAATCTGGTTATGATAATTATTTAAGGGGTGGAAAAAAGACCGTCTCCGGTCTTTTTTCACTATTTATAAGGGGAAAGAATATCTGTATGGTATTCAAAAGGGGATATTATGTAGGAGAAGAGGATCCATACAGTGCAAGATCTCTCTTGCAAGACTAATATATCAAATAAAGTCGGTTGAAATTTGTTCAGATTATGTAAAAATATGTGAAATTACAGAATTATCGAGAAATTTGGACTTTCCAGTCATTCCCGTAGCGGACATGATACGTTTTCGCAAAGCTGCCCTGACATACCGCAAAGGCCAGGACCATCAGTTCATTGACATAGGCAACCGGCGCACCGATACCGACTGATCCAAACGAGGCCCGAAACGGCAAATGATTGTCAAAAACAACTTCATCATTGTGCCGTATGGTCACATGCAAATCATCCGCATGGGTAAATCCCGCATCATAAAGCAGCTGTACCGGAATGTTGGACCATACATTGCCGAAGTTTGGATCATCAATTTCTAAATGTCCGTAAATGATCCCTTCGCCAACACCGAACTCCAGATCGGGCAACCGAATGACCTCATCTGTATCAAACGTTTCGCCTAACTGCTCAAAGGTCAGTCGCCCGCTGGCATACAGAGCGCCGACATAACCGAAAATATCACGTCCATGGAAAATGCTGGTTCCGACGGTCGAAGGCAGACGCAAATGCGGATGCAAGTGACGGACTTCCTGTATTCCATGATCTTTTGCAATGTGAGTCAACGTACCGTTGTCCGGACATATTACGATATATCCGTCTTTCGTCAGAGCCGCCACGGCTTTCCGGGCGGTTCCTACTCCCGGATCGACGACCGTGATAAATACAGTGCCTTTGGGCCAAAACCGCATTGACTGATGCAATCGATACGATGCGGACCAAACATCATATTGAGGGATTTCGTGGGTGCCATCAGTGATATCCAGGGTGGGATCGATGGTTTTCATCACACCTTTCATCGACATGATGGCCCCTTCTTTGTACGTCCAGTCTGTTATTAATACGATCAATGGTTTCATAAGCCTCCTCTAGACATTGGCAATAGTAATCATTGCCTCGATCATTATGTTCAATACATCTCTTAAATAACTGACTTCGATATACTCATCTTTCTGATGGGCAAGCATCGGTGTTGCAGAGCGCGGATCTTTGATCCCATAAGGAACACACATTCCATCATACATCTTGGCATAAGTGACCCCGCCGCTGATTAGAGGCAAAGATTCGTTATCTCCTGTATACTGGCGATACACCCGGATACACTCCCGGATAAAAGGATTCCCCAAATCTGTCAGTAATGCACGGGCATCATAATCCAATCGCACTTCAATATCCTTTAACAAAGATTGTAACTGCTGTGTCAGCGCTTCGCTATTTACGCCCAAAGGATATCGCACATCCACTTCGCCATACAGTTTGCCGTTTTCAATTCGAAGTACATGCAACCCGCTCGTCAGATCACCCATCACCGGATGGTTGAACTGACCGTCAAATCCTTGTCCGTAAGCATCCCGAAACGTACGATACAACGCTTTGATCTTAGGATCGAGCACGATATGACGCAACACATTCAGTGCATCGACGATTGCATTGTGACCCAGATGCGGAACAGAGGCATGGGCTGCCTTGCCAAACACTTCCACCAAGATACCTTCTTCAGTTTCTTTTGCTTTGTAATTTACCTTCAACCCATCCGCAACCTTTGTTACAAACGCCAACCGTTCTCTAACAATAAACATTGCCTTGTCACAAATGACATTGCACGCTGTTCCAGCTGTAAAGCGGATGAATTTTGGTACTGAAAACGGACAATTGAGCGTCCACATCAATGCCCCCTTTTCCCCACCGCTGATCGGATAGGCCCCATCCGGAGTAAAGGCGAACAGCGGCTGACCTTCCTGTTTTACATAATGGCCGATATCTTCCATAGTCCGCTCTTCATCCATGCCAAAGACAGCACGAAGCTCATGCTTGATCGGAATCTTATTTTCTTTGATATACACCAATGCCATCATCGTTGCGACCAGCGCGGATTTCATGTCCTGTGTTCCGCGGCCGTACAGTTTTCCATCGATGATCTGTGCACCGAAGGGATCCACCGACCAGTCACCGCCGACACCCACGACATCCATATGCGAAACTGCCTCGACTCTTTGTTCTCCGCTTCCAATCGACCAGGCCACCGCATGACCGGGTGTTTCAATCACTTTAAATCCCAGTGATTCACCCAATTCTTTTGCCCAGCGGTAACCCTTGGCAACCATAGATCCATAAGGATCACGGTTACTTACCGTCTTCTCGTCATACACTGTCGCAATGCTTAAACATTGATATAACACTTCTGTATATCGTTTGAAAAATTCGTCATTCACTTGAATCATGATTACCTCCATACGATCGGACACCACATATGCGTCTGTGGCGGCCAGACATTGACACTGATGATATAACCAATACTGAAAACAAAGAGCAATAAAGTGAGTGCCTGTACGATGCGATCCGCTTTGGTCGGTTCATGCTCACAGTAGTACGAACGCTTCTTCAACCGGCCGTAACCACGCAAATCCATCCCATTGGCAATGGTCTGAACCCGGTCAAAGGACGTGATGATCAGAGGCACCAAAATCAGCACCATTTGCTTCAGCCGCTGACCGACGCCGGTGCGTTTGGCATCCATTTCCACACCACGTAACTGCATCGATATCTTGATGTTTTCATAATCGCGGGCAATATCGGGAATGTACCTGAATCCCAGCGATACGACCGTGCAGATTTTATACGGCACTCCTAAAGAATATAACCCAGCCGCAAATTCACTGGGAGTGATCGTCGTGATAAACCACAGAGAAACCGTAAAGTTGGTCAGCATTTTGATCAGACGGACAAAAAGATACCAGAATGTCTCGACCGGAAATACAAAGTAGTCACTGAGCTGTCCGATGATCGTCAGATCATTGCACCAATACTCCCCGACCGTCGGATTTGCGACATAAAATAATACGATGTTTAGCAGATTGAAGAAGATAACAACGCCCATAATGACTTTGACCTGTTTCCAGTTGGGCTTAGCGCTGATGATGCCGATCCACGTCAGGATAAATACCGGCAATATCAGACGTAAATCAAAGGACATGGTGATAAATACCAATAACACCACAAACAGCCGGACTTTCGTCGTGCCGGAGAGCTGATGTAAAAACGTATCGCCAGGGACCACGTTGATCAGAAATTTCTCTTTCATCGTTTGCCCTCCCGTTCCAGCGAGATGAACTGATCGATCAGTGCTTGCGGAGAACGGCCGATCCGTTTGGCCAGACTGTACAATGATGTCTGTTTCAGATTGGCACGCTCTATGATGCCTGGATCGGACAAAACTTTGTACACCTGATCATCACAAATGCATTCGCCATCCGCAAACACGATGGCACGATCGGTATACTCGATGGCCAGATGCATGTCATGAGTGATAAACAGCATCGTCAGATTCATTTTTTCGTGTAACTCCTCTAAGAACGAAAGGATTTCGGTATAGTGCCGGAAATCCTGGCCAGCTGTCGGCTCATCCAGCAAGATGACTGTCGGTTTGAGTGCCAACATCGCCGCGATCGTGATGCGTTTGCGCTGTCCGTAACTGACGGCACTGACCGGCCAGTTGCGCATAGCATAAAGGTTGCACGTCTTTAAAACCTCATTGACCCTATCTTCAATTTGCTCATCGGTCATCTTGCGCAGTTTCAATGCCAGTCCGACCTCATCTTTGATAATGTCTTTGACCAGCATCTGATTGGGATTTTGCATGACATATCCGATCATCGCTCCCAACTCTTTGATGGTCATGGTCAGATAATCGTTCTGATTCACGTTGATCGATCCTTCATCGGGTCGGATTACACCGCACAGCATTTTAGCCAGCGTACTCTTGCCGGCACCGTTTTTACCGATGATCGCGATTTTTTCACCTGCATAAATATCAAAAGTTATATTCTTTAATACTTTCGTTTTATCATACGCGAAAGACACATTCTTCACTTCAATCAGTTTCTGATCGAATGTCTTCTCTTGTGAAGGCTCATAGGTATCCTCAAACGATTTCAGCTGATCAGTAAATCGCGAGAGGTCCATCGTATGGACATCACACGGTCCATCTGAAGTCAGCACCTGACATCCGGCATGTCTGAGTGCTGATAAGTACAGCGGTTCACGGATACCATACTTTTTGAGTAAATCACTGACCAGCAGTTGATCAGGGGTCATATCGGCAACGATGCGGCCTTCATCCAGCAGAATGATCCGATCGATCGGCCGATGCAATACATCTTCCAGGCGATGTTCGATGATGATCACGGTTTTTTGATTGAGTTTATATAAATCATCGATCAGTTCAATGGCCGTTTTCCCCATGGCCGGATCCAGCGAGGCCAACGGTTCATCAAACAGTAAGATCTGTACATTTTCATGAATGACTCCGGCCAGCGATACTTTCTGCTTTTGTCCGCCAGAAAGCCGATAAGGAACGGCTGCCAAAAAATCCTGCATCCCGACCACGGTCGCGGCTTTCCGCACTTTTGGGATCATTTCTTTGCGCGGGATATTTTCATTTTCAAGGGAAAAGGCAATATCTTCACCGACACTCAATCCGACAAACTGGGCATCCGAGTCTTGCAATACGGTCCCGACCTGCTTGCTTAAATCAAAAATGCTGGCATTGACCGTCTCAATGCCAGCAATTCGACAGCTGCCTTTGATTTCCCCTTCAAAAGAGAACGGGATCAGACCATTGATGCAGTGCGCAAGCGTTGATTTACCGCTGCCCGAAGCACCGAGGATCAGCACTTTCTGATGCTCATATATTGTCAGATTGATATCGTGTAAAGTTGCTACCGTTTGTGATTTGTATCGAAACGTGAAGTCTTTAAACTCTATCAACGGTTGTTTCATTATTCTCTGCTCAGATTGGTGCCTTTGGCATAACGTTTGGCCAAAGCAAACAACAGCGGAATACCGGCAATAACCAATACGGCGATATTGCTTACGTTAGCCGCAAAGGCCTGCATAAAGGTGATCGTCAGTTCGCCGCCGTATAACAACACGGTCATGATTGGAGTGATGACACCGAAAGCAAGCATATTGGCCAATACGGCAATCACAGCAAAAATCGCAGCATGTTTCAGATCAAATTTGCCTTCTTTGATATTAGCTCCGTACACCGGTAACATACCGACCAAAAAACCCAACACGGCATTGCCGGTCGACCAGTCAAACCAGTAACCCCAGCCGCCAAGCAAATCCGCAAACACGTTACCAAAGAAACAGGCGACCGCTGCCGGTAAAGCCCCAAACAATCCGCCTACGATGACCGGAACTAACATCGCGGTCGTCAGACGGGTATTGGTGAATACCGTAATCGATCCATAATTCATTAAAACCCCAAACAATGCGGCACCAATGGCGACGGCAACGACGGTCGGTGTATCCCATTTGCCCAGAAGAAGACTGCCTAAATTCTTTTTCATATACGATCTCCTTTCCCCAGAGTGGCTATATGTTAACCATAATCAGATTATAGGACATACTGAAAAATAATTCAATGAATGTTCAAATATTCTCACATTTGTTTCATCGTTTCAGCAATAAAAAGATGTATGATAGATATAGAGATACGGAGGGATTTAAATGAAGAAAATTTGTCTGATTTTTACTATGATCCTATCATTTTCACTGATGGCTTGCTCACCCACTTCGATCAAAACCGGTCGGTATGTGATGGAGGGCACGGGGGTTGAAGAGTGGTCGTGGATCGATATCAGCGAAGGAAATCAGTACGAGTTTAACCGCGCACTCAACACATCGTACCGTCCCAGCGGAAAGTACACCGTTGAAGGAAATAAACTGATTTTAAATGTCGGGGACAACTCTTCCTACACCTTTATCATCGACGGGAATTCACTGATTTACGACCGTTCGACGACTTCCGGCCATTTCATTAAAAAAGGCACGGTTTATACCCTGAAGACCAAATGAAAAAGCGGGTGACCGCTTTTTTACGTGTTTTTAAGTTTTGGCCGGTAAATTACTGACAAGATGAGCGGAATGATCAGCGATACCGTGAATATCAATAAGGTTCGGTCATATCCGAAACTGTTGACCAGCACCCCGGCAATCAAAGGTGTCACAAAGGTGGGCACCCCGTTAAACAGTGCCATACCCATCATCTGACCGGTCGATTTCAGATGCACCGGCGTTTCATCATCAATCAGCACTTTCTGAGCAATCATGTATAACGGAAACGTCAGCATCTGCATGCCTGAAACAGCAATCAGTAAAAACGGGGTCTGAACGAGTGAATACAGAAAGAAGCGGATGATATAGAATATGATCGATGAAACCAGGATTTTCTTGCTCCCGAGTTTTAATAACATCCAACCACCCAGAAAGAAAAACGGCAGTTCCATGATGGCCTGAAAAGACCACTTCAGACCGACATCATCATTGGTTCCTCCGACATGCAGAATCTTATCGATAACCGTATACATATCGGCCGTCATAACGACGCTGACCAAGATAAAGATGATCATCAGTAAAATATACGGTTTGTGCATCAGCAGCTGTCGGATATCGCTGAAGCGCAATGAGACATCCGTTTTTGCCTTTTGGGCATCCGGCAGTGACTGCGCAATTGCAAAGGTGATCAAAGCACCCACGGCCATAAACAAACCGAGGTACTGATATCCATACGATGTAACGAGAAAGGAAGTCAGTGGGGCTCCGATGGCCCAGCCGATCGCCCCAAAGGCTCGGATCATCCCGAAGTTATCCCTTACTTTTTTGCTTGTCTCAATTGTCCATGTTTCTAACAGTCCGTTAGTTACCCTGAAAAGTCCGCCGACAAACGATACGGCGATGAAATGGAAAAAGAATACCTGGGAAGTAATGTAGTACATGGCCACGGAAGAAATCGTAAATACGATCCAAAACAGTCCGAAGAACCGTTTGACCGAGCGATACCGGTCACATAGGTAACCGCTCCATAACTGACCGAAGAAAGCCACAAAGGCGATCGTCGAAAGGATGACGCCGCGTTGCAGCGGATCATATCCCACATAAATCAAAAACGGGATCAGTTGCGTAAAGGCCAGGGCCAAACTGACAAAAGCTGTAAGATACAGCGCAAAATTAATCAGATAAATTCGTTTTTCATTCATGATCGCACCTCGATTCAGCCGATAAAGGTTGTTTCTGTTATTACTATATCACAATCGACATCGAATGAGTCCACCGAAATTTCATCTGTTTCCTGAAAGGAAAAAGCGATCCCGATTTTCTTGGCCGGGGTCAGGGTAAGATAGCGGTCGTAATACCCCTTCCCATAGCCGATGCGGTGTTTGTATTTATCAAAAGCGACAATCGGTACGATGATCACTTCGAGTTCTTCAGGATCGGCTTTTTCCTGAGTGGTCGGTTCAAGGATACCATACGCACCTATTGTCAGATCCTTAAACGAAGTGATCCGAAAGAAGTCCATAGTATCGCCCTTGATCCTTGGCGCATATATCATTATTTGTTCATCCCAAAACCAATGCTCCATCAGTCCGTAGGTATCGACTTCCCCGCGCGTTGAACAGTAAATAGCGATGCGTGTGGCATTCCCTACCGCCATCAGTACGTTTTCTCTGATCTGCTCTTCCGTCAATAAGCGTAAAGACAGGGGGTACTCCTGTCTTTTTTGAATCATTTCTTTTCGGATGACGGCTTTCATCAGCCGATGGAACCTTCCATCTCCAGACGAAGCAGCTGGTTGAGTTCGACCGCATATTCCATGGGAAGTTCGCGGGTAAAGGGTTCCAAGAATCCCAGGATGATCGTTTCTGCCGCCTGCTCTTCCGTCAGTCCGCGCGACATCAGATAGAACAGTTGTTCTTCGGAAATCTTGGATACCGACGCTTCATGTTCGACAGTCGACAGATGCGTATTAACGATGTTGGTCGGCAAAGTATCGCTGCGCGAGATATCATCGAGCAACAGTGTATCGCATTCGATTTTGGATTTGGATCCGTGAGCATTGGCATTGTGTTTGATCATGCCGCGATAGTTGACCGAACCACCGTTGCGAGCAATCGATTTGGAAATGATCGTACTTGAGGTATTGGGTGCGGCATGAATCATTTTGGCCCCGGCATCGAGCACCTGCCCTTTACCGGCCACGGCGATCGAAATCGTCATGCCCCGGGCATATTCTCCGGCCAAGAAACACGCCGGATATTTCATGGTGATGCCCGAACCGATGTTTCCGTCGATCCATTCCATGATGCCGTGATCGAGCACCTTGGCCCGCTTGGTAACCAGGTTCAAAACATTGGGTGACCAGTTTTGCACGGTCGAATAGCGGCATTTTGCATTCTTGTGAACGATGATCTCGACGACCGCCGCATGTAAGGAATCCTTGGCATAAATCGGTGCCGTACAGCCTTCGACATAATGGACATCCGCCCCTTCATCGACGATGATCAGCGTACGCTCAAACTGACCCATCGATTCGGTGTTGATACGGAAGTACGATTGTAACGGCTTATCGAGTTTGACTCCTTTAGGCACATAGATAAACGAACCGCCGGACCAGACGGCACTGTTCAATGCCGCAAATTTATTGTCATTGTAACCGACGACCGAAGCAAAGTATTTCTTAAACAGTTCTGGATGCTGACGCAGACCGCTGTCAGTATCCAAAAATATGACGCCTTTGTCCTCGACTTCTTTGAGCATGTTGTGATACACGACTTCTGATTCATACTGTGTTGATACCCCGGCTAAAAACTTGGCTTCCGCCTCCGGGATCCCAAGTTTGGCGAAGGTGTCCTTGATCGTTTCCGGAACATCTTCCCAACGGTTCTCCATGCGTTCACTCGGCTTGATATAGTAGGTATACTCGTCAAAATCGATTTGCGAAAGATCCGCACCCCAGGTGGGCATTTCTTTCGACATAAAACTCTCAAAAGCTTTGACCCGAAACTGGGTCATCCATTCGGGTTCACCCTTAAGATGCGAGATTTCTTCTACGATTTCCCTGGTAATCCCTTTTTTAGTTCTGTATATACTGACGTCTTTATCAGAAAAGCCGTATTTATATTCATCTTTGGGTATATTGACATTGTGTTCAGTCATGTTGTCCCTCACTTTCTTCAATGATTTGTTTCATTGCGTTCCAGCCGATGGTCGCACATTTGATGCGGTTGGCCTGTTTGCCGACCTGATAGAAAGCGATCGCTTCTTCAAGGGGTTCTAGATCTACCGGTTTCAGATCGATCATATCGAAATAACGGTCGATCAGCACTTTCGCCTCATCCAGTGTTTTTCCTTTAAGCAGTTCGGTCAGAATCGAGGTCGATGCGGTCGATATCGTACACGCCACCCCGTCAAAGCAGATGTCGGTGATTTTATCCTTGTCGATGGTCGCCCACACTTTGATATCATCGATGCACGACTCTGAAGCCATATGAATCATATGATTATGATGGCTGTCACCGGCATGTTTGTTGCGCGGATACTGATAGTGGTCCATGATGATTTGACGTAATAACATCGGATCGGTAATGTCCATCGTCATCGCTCCTTCTAAAAGAACAGATCCACACATTTTTCCAAAGTGATCTCACGGATGACCCGGACGAAATGATCGATTTCTTCTTTGGTATTATAAAAATACAGGCTGGCCCGAATCGTTTCGGACGTCTCTAACATATCCATCAGGATTTTGGCACAGTGATTACCGGCCCGCACGGCAATGCCCTGCGAGTTGATGTAGGATGCGGCATCCTGCGCGAAAATATCTTTGACGTTAAAGGTGATGATTCCGGTCGCTGCCTGCGGATTATAGATTGTGATGTGATCCATATCCCGGATTTGTGACATCAGGTAATCGCGCAGCTGATGTTCATAAGCCGTAATATTCTCCATGCCGATGGAAGATATATAATCGATGGCCGCTTTGAATCCAAGAACGGCTTCAATGGCCGGAGTTCCGGCCTCAAACTTATACGGCGGATTTTTTAACAGGATGTTTCCGCAGATGTCGAATCGGGCATTGCTGCCGCCCCCAAGCATAAACGGATCCATCTGTTGAAGCAGATCATATTTGCCAAACAACGCACCGACACCGGTCGGACCGCACAGTTTGTGAGCAGAGAATGCCAGAAAATCAACGTCCCAGTCTTCTACATCGGTAATGATATGCGGCACACCCTGGGCACCGTCGACCACGATGATGGCTCCGAATTCGTGAGCGATTTTGGCCATCTCTTTGATCGGTGCGACATAACCGAGCACATTGGTAATGTTGGCTAAGGTAACGACTTTGACCTTGTTATGCATGGCTGCTTTGAAATTCTCTAAAGTCAGCTCTCCGTTTTCAGCTAAAGGAATGTATTCGAAAATCGCGCCGGTTACTTCCGCAGCTTTAAACCACGGCAGGATATTGCTGGCATGTTCGGCTTCGGTTGAAAGAACGACATCACCGGGTTTCAAAAACTTCTGTCCCCAGCCGTAGGCAACCAGGTTCAGTGCAGCACTGGCTCCGGAAGTAAAGACGATTTCTCTGGGCTGGGCATTGATGAATCTGGCCACGGTCTCACGGGCACTTTCATACCCTTCGGATACCTGATACGACAGATCATAGTCCCCGCGGTGAACGTTGGCTGTCTGCTCGGTATAATATCTGTTGACCGCATCGATGACCGTCTGCGGTTTGAAGGTCGTTGCTGCATTGTCAAAATAGATCAAGGGCTTGCCTTGCATCATTTTTCCGTTGAGCATCGGGAAGTCCTTGCGGATCTTCATTACATCAAGCATGATTCGCTCACCTTCTTCGTGATTTCCTGACTCAGGCGTTCTTTGATCGCTTCATTGTCGATGACTTCGATGATCGGTAAAAGATAGCCCAAGGTAATGAGTTTGAGTGATTCACTGCGCGAAAGACCGCGCGACTGCAAATAATATACCTGATTCAAGTCGGGTTGTCCGACGGAAGCCGCATGCGAGGCTTCCACATCGTTTTCATCGATGATCAGTTTGGGATTGACGGAGGTTTTCGGTTTTTCATCAAAATTCATGACCCGGCTGATCTGATGGGTTTTCGCTCCCCGGGCAGCCTTATGGATATTACCGATGATATCCAGGGTATATTCACAGCCCTTCAGCACGATGCTGTAGTTGTCGATTTGGGCTGAGGTTTGTCCTTTATAATGCAAGGTCGAATAACTGGCTTTCAGTTTCGACTGAATCAAAGATGCTCCCCGCACATTGAGATCGGCACCTTCCGCAAGCAGATGGTATACCGTATTTTTCTGATGAGACCCCAATGACAGTTCGCCGATAGCTAATTGCAGTGTGGCATTGCGGTTAAGACTGAAAGCTTCATTGATACTTAACTGCTGATCGGATTGGTTCATGATCAGCATCGACCATTGGGCATCATCTTCGACGGATACGCGCAGATTGAGCGCTCCGTTGCCGCTGATCGTCAAAAAGACACTGCCGGTGGTACGTTTCGGTGCTATGACGGTCAGGTTGCTTTCCCCTTCCACCGTATAACTGATGGATGTCAGGGCATCATTCGCCAAGGTCAGTGACTGATGCGATGATAAATCCAGCGTGACCTCACGCATTTTTTGAGCCTCTCGGTTCATTGGCTGCGCAGGCACCGATACTGCCGACCACCGGACGAACGGTCTCTTCTTTAATAATATGTACACCGGTTTCCTTGGCAATCCAGTCATACCCTTCTGTGTCGATCCTGTTGACTAAGGAAGCATCCGAACTCATGACGATGCGCCCGTCGATCAGAATGTGGGTGTGGGTCGGAATGATCAGATGGAAAAAGCGTTCGTAGTGCGATACGATCATCATGCCGACATCGCTTTTGGTCACCATGTCATTGACGACATTAGCCACGATTTTTAAAGCATCGACATCCAGACCGGAGTCGATTTCATCGAGCATCGCGATTTTCGGCTGCAGTAACATCATCTGTAATATTTCATTGCGCTTTTTCTCGCCGCCGGAAAAACCGTCATTGACATATCGGTGGGCCATATCGGATTTCATCTGCAAATCCTTGATGGCCTTTTCCATCAGACGGATAAAGCTGAACAACGGGATCGGAGTTTCCCTTCTGGAGTTAAGGGCAGCTTTCAAGAAGTCGGAATTGGTGACCCCGGATACTTCCTGAGGATATTGCATGCCTAAAAACAGGCCGGCACGGGCACGCTCATCGACACTCATCGATAGTAAATCTTCACCGTTGAAGGTAATCGACCCTTCGGTGATTTCATATTTCGGGTGGCCCATGATTGCGGATAGCAATGTGGATTTCCCGTTTCCGTTGGGGCCCATGATCGCATGGATTTCATTGGCATTGATCTCCAAAGACACCCCTTTTAATATTTCTTTGCCTTCAATCGCGACATGAAGGTTCTCGATTTTTAATTGTGACATTTTTATCATTCCTTCCTTGTACATCATACAGAAATTACGGCATTTCTTCAATCGTTGTTATCTGAAATGGCAGTCTTATTATACCATAATCCCATTTTCGTGCTTACCCAGACGCACCGAAACTTTCTGAAAATTCCATTTTATACAATATATTTTAAGGTTTATGTGCAGCTTGAGGCAAATTTGAAGCAAGCTGTAGTCGTTTATTGCAATGAAGTCAAAAATAAACTATAATAGTAAAGATTTCAATAAAGGAGGTTTCGTATGCTCAATACGATAAAGAAACACTGGTTCATCGTTTTGGTCGGTGTTTTGTTTGTGGCAGCGACGGTCTATTTCGCCTATGATATGACGAAGGACTTTCTGCCCGGAAAAAAGGTTGAAGGAAAAGATGTTGTCTTTGAAATTAACGGACAAAATGTAACTGCAGATGATTTATATGACCGCTTATTTGAAGATTTGGGAAACTCAGCGCTCTATACCCTGTTTGAAAGAGCCGTTGTAACTCAGTCGTTTACTGCGGATAAAGATATGATTTCGGAAGCAAAGATTCAGGCAGAGTCAACGATTGAGAATTTTAAAAATTATTATGGCGAAGGCACGTATGAAGCCATTCTGCTTCAGGCGATCAAAGGTGTCGGTTATGCTTCCATTGATGATCTCGATGATTATTTCTTGCATCTTTCGAGCGTTCAGGCATTGTCAAAAGAATACTTCAATGAGAACATGGAAGAACTGCTGCCGGAATTTGTCATTGCAAAAAAACCGCGCATCGTCCGTCACATCTTAGTGAAAATGGATGATCCGACCAAGCCGACCGAGGCTGAGCAGACCCGTTGGGATGAAGTGAAAAACGCACTGGCCGGCGGAGAATCATTTGAGGATGTGGCCAAACGTCTCTCTGATGATACGGCATCGCAAGCCGAAAGCGGATTGTTGGGTTATGTTGATTCAGATACTCAGTTTGTCCCGGAATTTTTGGCAGCGACATTATCATTGAACAGCGGTGAAACCAGTGCCTGGGTCAAAACAACCTATGGCTGGCATTTGATCCGTGTCGACTCGACCGATATCAATGAGCTGAAGAAACAAGACGGATTCTATGCGGCGTTAGGCAATTATTACCCGAAAGCCGTATTTACGATGATCTGGCAGCAGGCTCAGGATTTGAATATTGATTTTAAGGGCAATGATACCATCAAGGAACGTCTTTTGACCTTTATGGGCATTGAGGAGGCTGAATAAAAATGAAGAAACTTCTGATTATCAGCATATTGGCCTTGGCTTTGGCCGGTTGCGGAGATGCTTATGCCAAAATTACGGAGGCCCGCACGGCGATTGTCTCGATCGGCGATACTTCGATCACCCGCGGTCAGCTCTATGATCTGATGATGAATCAGGATCCGGCTTCGACGGTCATTACGATGGCTAAACAAGTCATTCTGGATGAAAAAGTAGAAGTCACGGCTGAAATCCGCGAAGCTGCCACCAAGAGTCTTGAGGAAATCAAGGAGAGCTTCGGTGAGGAATTCTCTGACTATATCACTCGCTTTGGTTATAAAGATGAAGCTGAATACGTAGAAAAAGCATTGATTCCTTTCGCTCAGCAAGATGCTTTGGTCAAAGAATATGTAACTGAGAATTTCGAAGATCTGGCTACGACATACTTCCCTCGCAAAGTCCGGGTTCTTCAGACCAAGACAGAAGATGATGCCAAGGCAGCAATCAATGAAGTCAAGGATGGCGGAAACTTTGAAACGGTTTCGGCCAAGTATTCCTCGGCGACCGCTTACAAAGGCGAGCTGAAGCTGGTTCATTCCGAGTCGGGATATCCGGCAGTCATTACAACGTTCTTAAAAACAGCGTTGAACCCGACGCTGACGGCCGAACCGCTGAAAGATACGACAACCAATCTGTTCTATGTCGTGCAAGTCGTCGAATCACAGCCGACCCGCTATCAGGATGAAGCGATTGAAGCGCTGATCGAATTAAGCAGTATTGCTGATAAAATGTTTGTGGAATTGTTTGAAGAAGGCGGATTCAAGGTGTATGACAAAATCATCTTCGATCTGCTCAAATCGGATTACAGCCAATATTTACCGTAATGAAATACGGAGCCTGCGCTCCGTATTTTTTTATTCTGTTTCATCATCGACACAAACTTTATCGCGGCCGGTGTTCTTAGCTCTGTACAGCGCATCATCAGCTTTTTTTATCATTTCTAAAGATGATGCGTACTGACCGGCATATCCTGAGGCAATGCCGATGGATAAGGTCACTTTGCTTTGGCTGCGTTTGGGAATCAGTCCGACATCGGAGTCGGAGATGGCCTGGCGGATTTTCTGGGCGATCAGCTTAGCTCCGTACAGATTGGTATCATTGAGGATGATCGCAAATTCATCACCGCCAAAACGGGCAACCAAATCAGTTGAGCGGTTGACACAGGACTGAATGATTTTCGCAAAATGCCTTACGATTTCATCGCCGGTCAAGTGACCGTAATAGTCATTGATTTGTTTAAAATGATCGACATCGACCATCAGCATCGATATCGGAACTCCGCTGCGCCGGGCATTTTCAAATATCAGGGTCAGATACTCGTCAAAATGTCTGCGGTTGGCCAGTCCGGTCATCGGATCCTGTTTGGACAGATTGGTGAGTTCGATATTGAGCTCATGCAGTTTCATCTGCGCTTTCATACGCTTGTTGATTTCTTCTTTCAGTTCCATCGCCTGATATATATTGATCAGGGCAATCGATAAGTAGGAGGCCAGTGTCTCCAGCGTTTTCAGTGACTGTGTGGAGAATACGTTGGGTGTCCGGCTTTGAACGGAGATGACGCCCAGCGTTTTGTCTTCCCAGAAAAGCGGAGCAAACATGACTGCTTCCATTGGCTGACCATACGAAGAACGTATTTCGGAGACGATATCAATCGTATCTTCCTGTCGCGAGTTGACTCGCAGGCTCTTGCGGTTTTTAAAACTCCACACCGCAAAGCTGGTCGTTGAGGTCAGCTCGATGGAACGATCGGGGAACCGCTGGCCATCTTCCATGATGAACTTGTAGTCGATCGTCTGGTTTTGCGGATTGTAGATCCCGATGTTGAAGACATTGGTGTTCATCAGCGTTTGGATTTCTTTGAAAATCAGCTGATACATGTATTCCAAATCTGAAGACGATGTGAGTTGTCGGCCGATTTCACTGATAAATTCCAGAGAATGATATGCGGCAGCCAGTTCGCTGGCTTTTCGTTCAAGCTGATCATTCAGCATTCGGTAGGTTTCCTTTTCCTGAAAGGATGACATGGCATCCAATTGAACTTTCAGACCGCGCAAACTGGTTTTTCGGGCTTCTTCCGCAATCTCATCTTCAACGGAAAGTTTTAACTTGGCAAACTCCAGAGCTCTGGGAAAGTCTGCGGTTTGTTCATACAGGCGGACAAACTGAGGGTAGATGCTTGCCTGTAAAGGCAGTGAGCCAATGTCCTTGGCAATCCGCAAAGATTTTGTCAACGATTCTCTGGCGGGCTCATATTCTGTTTTGTCCATGTAGATATTGAAAAATTCGATGTAAGCTTCAGCTACATGATACATCTCGTTGGTTTCCAGATAGAGAATCATGCTTTGGTTGAGATAATCGATGGCATCCGCATAGTTCCCTTTTTTCCGGGCAACCTCACTCATATATTTCAAAGCGACCGAATGCATCATCAGATCATTGTTTTCCTTAGCGATTTGTCTTCCTTGATTTAACAAGTCAAACGCCTGGTCCAGATCATTCTTTTTAAGATAGACCGTCGCGATATTGACGATCTGGGTGGCACGCAAATGGTGATCACCGAAATTCTCCAGGCTTTCCTGATAGTACTGAATGGCTTTGTCTAAATCATTGAGCTCATTGTATATTTCGCCGATATTATTAAGGATCTTTGCGATCAGGATTTTATCTTTGAGATTCTTTGCGGTCAAAAGTGCCTGCTGATAATAGGAAAACGACAGGTCATAGATGTGCAGGTATACATGGGATGTTCCTAAAGTATTTAAAATTTCAGCTTCCAGCGTCAGATCGCCGGTTTTCTTGACATCATTAAAACACTCAAGCAATACCTGATTGGCCTCATCCATATTCCCCAATCGCATGTGAGCCCGACCGATCAGATATCGGCTGTAGAGCATCAGCCGGTGATAGTTTCCCTGCTGAGCTAACTGATATGCCGATTGAGCATGATCCATCATTTCTTTGACAGAAGTGCGTTCCGAAGCTTCCGCCTGTCTGATGTGCTCAAAGATGTCTCTTTCGGTAATTTTGATGTCTTTGTTCAAAGTGTATACCTCGTCGTTTTTTATATTGTAACGCAAATTTTTCGAAATAATAAGCACATTTCGATTTTTTTGTGATTATAATAGAATCAGATATAAGGAGGAACCGTTATGTGCATCTTTTGTAAGATCATCAATCATGAAATCCCGGCATCCGTCATCTATGAAGATGAGGATGTGTGCGCAATTTTGGACATTTCCCAAGTGACGGCCGGTCATACCCTGGTAATGCCGAAGGAACATGTGGAGAATATCCTGGACTGTCCGCCGGTGCTTTTAAGCAAAATCATGTCGGTAGCTCAGACACTCAGTAAGGATATCCTGTTTAAAATGAATGCCAATGGCATCAATGTATTGACCAATGCCAAACCGGCGGCCGGTCAGTCGGTCATGCACTTCCACGTGCATATTCTACCCCGTTATGATGAAAACGACGGATTAATTCTGAAGTTTCAGACAAATCCTGCTCCTGATTTGAAAAAAATTGAAAAAATTCTAAAAGAGTGACCGGAAATTCCGGTTTTTTTATTATTAACCTATTGACATTAGTGTGTGACACATAGTATTATGTATCCAACAGGAAGGTGATGACATGGCAGATAACAAAGAACTGTTAGAAAGTCTGATCTTGGAACTGCGCCGGGGCACGGTGATCCTGACAGTTCTCAGTCAGTTGCACACACAGGAGTACGGATACTCACTTATCCAGAAAATTCAGGATAAAGGGATGAGCATGGATGCAGGCACTTTATACCCTCTGCTACGCCGATTGGAGAAACAAGGATTACTGGACAGCACCTGGGATATCTATGAAAATCGGCCGCGCCGCTATTATAAGCTCAATTTGCAAGGAGAAGAGTTGCTGAAGCAGCTTACCAATGAATGGAATCAGTTGAATCGAATCATCAGTCAATGCCTGATCCGGGAGGAATAACATGGAAAAAGTCACAATCTACGTATCGGAAGTCATCCGGTACTTACCCCAAAAATCACAACAGGAAATCAAAAAAGAACTTACCGCCAATATCATGGATATGATCGATGAACTTACGGCCGGCGGCATGTCCGAGCAAGATGCCATAACCTCTGTATTGACCAAGATGGGCAATCCCCGCTTGTTGGCTGATCAGTATCTTGACAAGAAGGCCTATCTTATCGGACCGCGCTACTATCCGACCTATCTGATGATTGCCAAAATCGTATCGGCTGCGGTGGCCTTCGGTATCACCATTGCCTTCTTTGTTCAGTTACTGTTCTCAGGCGATGCTTCGATCTTTCAGATGATCATTCAGTGGATCGGTTCTGTCTTTATGGGCGTCATTCAGGCCATTGCCTGGGTAACTGTCATTTTCGCCGGAGTTGAACGTTCTGAGGAAGTCGGTGTGTTTAAGAAAGTGGAATTTGCTAAGGACGATTGGAATATCAGAGATCTGCCCAAAGCCCAGCATAATTCGAAGAAGAGCGATCAGATCGAGGGGCTTGTCGGATTTCTGTTCGCTGTTATCTTTCTGATACTGCTGAATACCCGTCTGGAATTGTTTGGTGTATACATGTTCGATCAAGGAACACTCACAAAAATCGTTCCGATATTCAATATGCAAAACACGGCATCCTGGTTACCGCTGGTTTCCATTGCTGTCGCATTAAATGCGTTTAGTGATGGTGTGGCCATGGCTTTGCGCAATCAGACAAGACTTACCCATGTGTTCCGTGTGGGTTTGAATCTGCTCAGTTTTATCCTTATCGCCTACGTTTTGATCAGCGGTAACGTCTTCAATGCTGATTTGGCGGCTCAGGTAGCTCCTAACAGCGTCGAACTGAATAATCTGTGGATCTGGGTTCAGCGCAACATCGTGGTCGTCATCGTAATCGCCAACATTATCGGAATTGCGATTCAGACATTCCAGATTGCCAGATTCAACAGAACGTAAAAAAAGGGTTCAACCCTTTTTTACTTTGAGCGATAGAAGCTGCGGTTTTCCAGCGAGAAGATTCGCGGTGAAAATTGCCCGGCTTCGACGGTTTCATTCATTTTTTCAAACATATTCAGTCGGGCATCCAGATTATCAATCAAATGCAAAACTTCGGCCTCGGCGACCATCGGCAGCACCGGTGAACCAAACTCATACTGGCCGTGATGGGCCAAAATCACATGGCGCAGCAGTGTAATCTGTTCACTGTCCTGCCATCCCTGCGAAAGTGCTATCTCATAAACGATGGACTGCATCATCGAAATGTGTCCAAGCAGTTTTCCTTGCATGGTATATTCTGTCAGTACCGGTCCGGAAAGTTCGATGACTTTGCCTAAATCATGCGTCAGGATTCCGGCAATCAGCAAGTCGCGGTTTAAAACATCATAACGCAGACAGATTTCATCGGCAAGATCGATCATCGCGACCACATGGGTAGCCAAACCGCCCAAGAAATCGTGATGATTTTTGGATGCAGCCGGATACTCATAAAACTCTTTTTCATAACGTTCGATGCACAACCGTGAGACTTCACGGTAAATATCATCCCGGATCGAAGCGATGGCCGCATCAATTTTCCCTTTCAGATACTCTTTGGAATATTTGGAAACATTAACGAAGGCGGCCGCATCAAATTCACCAGTGACAGGCAAAACATTGTGAATGCGAAGTTGCAGCGAATTGCGGTATTTCAATACTTCCCCGACGATCGTGACGATGGTTCCGGGCACGGCCAAAGCAGCCTGCTCTTCTTTGACATCCCACAGCTTTCCTTCCATACTTCCGGTTTTATCCTGAACCACCAAGGACATATACGGCGATCCGGCAGTCGTTACCCCACGGGTCGCCTGTGTGACCAATAATGGCTGATTGATTTTTTCGGCTTCCGCCCAACTATTCACTGTCTTTTGATTCATGTTCTAACTCCATTTCTTCAACGACCTCATTGATATCACTGAATTTAAATCCTTGCGATGCCAATGCTTTTTTAATGGCCATACGCAATTCTCTGGTATTGGTAAACTTTTTGCGCAGACGATTGGCAGCTTTGAGTGCGGCCTGAAACAGCGTTTTCTTTTCCTGAGCCAACTCGTCCTCAAAACTTAAAAATGTCATCGCCTGATCAGCGGTTGCAGAGTCAAACCCTTGCAACAACAGCTTCTGACGGATTTTCTGCTTTTTGGCCATCAGTGACCGCCCGCCGATGGTAGGCTGCACCTTCTCGGCCCAGCGGATGGCCAGGTTGAGCTCGGTGTCTTCACTTTCTGAAGTGAAGGCATCAAGAATCAGTGGCTCATCGATTCCTTTGTCTTTCAGTGTCTTGATGATGCGGCTCTTCCCCATCAGTAAGGCACGTAAATTCAAGATCATCGAATGGGTATAACGAAGATCATCAATATAGCCCCGCTCACTCAAATGACTGAGTACCGCATCGATCTGTACCAGCGTACAGTCGGTGTTTTCATTTAAGAAATCAAACATTTCTTTCTTGGTGCGGTCCTTAACGGCGAGTTTTCGGATGGCTGCCTGATAAGCCTTGGCTACCCTCTGCTCATCGAGATATTCATCCCACGTTTTTTCAGATACCATTTTACCCTTTACCAGCTCCTTTGCTATGCAGACATCACTGAGCATTGTGACCGTGTATTTATCTGTCCGGTTCAATGCGGTGATTTCCGCGAGTTCATCTTTGATTGTTACACTTTCAATGCGGTAAGTCTTGGTGTAACGTTGAATGGCATGTTCGTAAACGGCACTGACAGCTTTCGAGAAGGTCCGCATATCATAAACATCCACTTGCCTGCGTGCATCGACGCGCATTTGAATGCGCTTTTCTTCTTCAATCGACAACCACTGTTGCACCCGTTGAGCAAACTCTTGCGGTGAACGGAAGAAGTAGCCGGTCTTCCCTTCTTCTATCAAATCTGTCAGAACTTCATCAGGACGGGCGAAGACCGGCAGTTGCGATGCCAAGGCTTCAATGTAAGTCATCCCTTGCGTTTCGGTCAGTGATGCCGAGACAAAGGCATCACTGGCGTGATAATACGCCGGAACCTGATCGGCCGGTTTTTTACCGACAAAAACGATCCGGTCATTTAAATTGAGTGATTCGGTTTTTTCAACCAGTGCATCCGTTTCCGGTCCGCCACCGACAATCAGAAATTTGACCGGAAGTCCCATCTCTTTGACATATCTGAAGCCGTCGATGACGAAGTCAATGCTTTTTTCTTTAGCGATCCGTCCGACAAACAAGATAATCTTTTCATGTTCGCTGACACCGACCTGGTCGCGGATTTCTTTGATTCTGTGAGTTTCTGTGCGGTGCGGATCAAAGCGTTCCAGGTCCAGTCCGGTCGGAACGACAAAAATCGGCCGTTGGATATTATATCGGATCAGCATATCCTTGGTTTTCTGGGACGGT
This sequence comes from Erysipelotrichaceae bacterium, assembly GCA_036677505.1. Taxonomy (GTDB): domain Bacteria; phylum Bacillota_I; class Bacilli_A; order Erysipelotrichales; family Erysipelotrichaceae; genus UBA2227. The sequence goes on along the minus strand of JAVBWK010000035.1, from coordinate 46,657 downwards.
GCGATGATGGCTTCACATGAAGAACCATATAACCGGCTGATACGTTCAATCGATTTTTTGGCTATGATATCCACGGTTTTCGAGTTGAACACATTGACGTAGTGCGTATAGTCTTCGTAGGTCGTATGATAGGTCGATACGATGGGCAGTTTGAGCATCTTTCCGCAGAAATGACCAAAGATCCCTGCCCCAAACTCGGTATGGACATGGATGATATCCAACTTCATTTCTTTGACGATTCCAAAGGCCCTAAAGTGCAACGGCGATGTCGCGACATATCCGTACATCTGCTTGATTTCGATGCCCGGCAAACGCAGGATGCGGTCTTCATAGGACGTATGAATCAATGAAGGGTGGGTCGTGATGATGAAAACGTCATGCCCGTCATTTTCCAGAGCACGCTTCAATGTAACGATCGAAGTAACGACGCCGTTGACATCTGGCAAGTATGAATCCCCAAACATTCCGATGCGCATAAACAGACCTCCTATTTTGCTCGGTTAATGAACCGATAAATCACAAAGGTGACACCGCCGATCAGCATGATCATATAGAAATTGCTCATGCGCCAGATGATCATGGTCGCAGAAGCATGGATATATCCCAAGACGGATGTAAACATTAAGATAAAGGTGGCTTCCGTCCCCCCGCTGGCTCCGGGAATCGGGATGAAGGCATTGATCATCGACACAAAGGCTGCCAGAGCCATGACATCGAGTATATTGTACCCTTCCAGCAGTGATAATCCCAGCGATTTTATGGCCACAAAGGGCAGAAAATAATAAAACATCAGCCGTAAAATGTTCAGTAAAACGATTTTGGTGATCAGCGGTTTATGGCTTGAAATCTTAGCTTTCTCAATCTGAAAACGTTCCACCTGCTCTTCCATAAAGGCTACCGATTTCTCACGGTTTTTCACCAAGTGTAACTTGATCCCGATGTCGATGCCCCGTGAGAACACCCAGTTGTGCAATCGAGGCAGACGGGCCAACCCCCATAATCCGAAGATGATGGATGCGTTGATCAGAAACCCGAAGAGTACGAAGATAAAAAACGGGGAGTGCTGATCAAAGAAGTAACCAAAGCGCAGCAGGATGAGAAACAGCACCGTGGCCACCATCGTGCTTTGATAAATGATGAAGTCGAGCCACAACACACTGGCCGCATCACTGAGAGATACTTTCTGTTTATTGAACACATATATTTGCGCAAACTGTCCGCCGGTCGCGCTGGGGGTGATTCCGTGGAAAAAGGCGGCAATCAGCACATTGACGATGCCTTGGCGGTATTTATACCGGGGATTTGACATCCGGGTCAGCTGTGTCAGGATGATTGCGATGATACCATGATAAAGAAGTGCTGTCACAATGACGATCATCAGCCATCCCCACTGAACCGACTGCAACAGCTGCAAAATTTCGCCGATGAAATCCCGTATGGTCAGATACAAGGCCGCAACGGTGAACAACAGGATCATCAGGATATTGAACGCATAACTTTTAAAGATTTTTTCCATTACATATTCCTCAACTGTATTATACACGTTCATACAGTTTGCGACAATGTTTTTCGTACACCTGTCATTTGAGACCTATCTAAGTATAGAAGATTATATCAATAAGTTCAAGTTTGTGAGAAACATCCCAGATATTATTATAACAGAAAAAAGACAGCCGCCGAAGGCAGCTGTCTTGGATAGAATTAGTCTCTGGCTAACTTCATCAGACGTCCGAAACGTTTTTCGGCATCCGATGCTGCTTTTTCAAGCAACGCTTCCGCTTCAAACGGATTGGCGTTGGGCAGCTGATTGAATCGGGTCTCATTCATCACAAAGTCACGGAACTTCGAGAAGTCCGGCTTGGTGTAATCGACCGTCAGCGGTTTTTCAGCTTCCGGATTGTAACGGTACAGCGTCCAGTATCCGCATTCGACCGCACGTTTCTGCGTGATCTGGTGATTGGACAGACCGCCGCTGATACCGTGTTCGATACACGGCGAGTAAGCGATGATCACGGACGGTCCGTTGTATGCTTCGGCTTCCTTAAAGGCCTTGATGGTTTGAACGCGGTTTGCGCCCATCGCGATGCTTGCGACATAGACATGTCCGTACATCATCGCCATCATACCCAAGTCTTTCTTGCCTGTCGGCTTACCGCCGGCCGCAAATTTCGCGATCGAAGCGGCTTGAGAAGCTTTGGAGGACTGACCGCCGGTATTGGAGTATACTTCGGTATCCAAAATCATGATATTGACATTCATATTGTTGGCGATGACATGATCCAATCCGCCATAACCGATATCATAAGCCCAACCGTCGCCACCGACGATCCAAACGGATTTCGAGACGAAGTCGCGGGCATTGGCCAATAATTCCTTGGCAACGGCAACTTTCGATTTTTCAAGTTCTTCGACCAGTTTCGGAGCAATTTCTTTTTCCTGGTTGCGATTGCCTTTGACTTCCAGATACTGTTCAACGACCGCTTTCAATGCCGGTTCAAAGGACTCCTTGTTGGCTTCCATGACTTCGACCAGACGTTTTGCTTTGAACTCCTGAGCAATTTTCATACCAAAGCCATATTCAGCATTGTCTTCAAACAGGGAGTTTGCCCAGGCAACGCCCTTACCGCTCTTATCGGTAACAAAAGGAGTCGACGGAGTCGAACCGCAGTAAATCGAGGTACAGCCGGTCGCATTGGCAATCATCATATCCTGACCGAACAATTGGGATGCCAGACGGTAATACGGTGTTTCACCGCAACCGGCACAGGCACCGGAAACTTCGAAGTACGGCATTAAGAACTGCGTGCCCTTGATGCTGTCGGTCGGGAAGAATTCAGATTTATAACGGGTTTCTTTGTAAATGTAGTTGGCTAAGGGAGCTTCATGCAATTGTTCATTGACATCGGTCATGACCAAGGCTTTCTTGCCGCCTTTGCCCGGACACTCAACGGAGCACAATCCGCAGCCGACACAGTTATCCGGTGAGACCATGACGCGGTAGCGCAGATGTTCGACACCCTTGCCGACCGGTGTGATCGTTTCAAATTCCTGCGGTGCATTTTTTACTTCGTTTTCATCGAGTAAGAATGTACGGATGGTGGCATGCGGACATACGAAGGAACAGAATCCGCATTGGATACAGTTTTCTGGAATCCACTTCGGCACTTGCGTAGCGATGGTGCGGTGTTCATTAAAGGCAACATTGTTACGCATCGATCCATCCAACAAACCGTGTTCGGTGAATGCGGATACCGGCAGGTCATAGCCTTCAAGGCTGTTAATGGCAGCGACATGCTCATCGAAGTATTCATCACCGGTGGTCATGCGGGTTTTGCTCATCGGCAGATCAGCCCATTCCGGTTTGACAGTGACTTCATTTAAGCCGTCTTTCCCCATGTCGATGGCTTTGAAGTTGAGTTCAACGATTTCATCGCCTTTTTTGCCATAGGTGTACTCAGCTGCCTTTTTCATATAATCCAAAGCATCTTCATATGGAAGGATGGTCGGATTGAGAGCGAAGAACGAAGACTGTAAAATCGTGTTGGTACGACGGCCCATACCGATTGACTCAGCAATCGCATTGGCATCGATGATATAGAATTTTGCGTTTTTCTTTGCCAGTTGTGCTTTGACACGGTTGGGCAGATGCTTTTCGATTTCATCGGCTTTGTATCCGGTCGACAGCAGGAAAGTTCCGCCTTTTTTCAGGTTGCGCAACATATCGTATCTGAACAGATAGCTGTCCAATGAGCAGGAAATGAAGTCCGCGTTTTTTATGTAATAGGTCGAACGGATCGGTGATTTACCGAAGCGCAAATGCGAGCGGGTTGCTCCGCCGGCTTTCTTGGAGTCATAGGCGAAGTACGCTTGTGAGTACAAGTCGGTGTGGTCACCGATGATCTTGATGGAGTTTTTGTTTGCGGAAACGGTACCGTCCGAACCCAATCCGTAGAACAGGCAGGATGTGTAATCGTTTTTAACACTGAACTCCGGATCGACTTTCAATGACAGATGAGTGACATCGTCGTTGATGCTGATGGTAAATCCGGTGAATGGGTTTTCACTGTTTAAGTGATCATAGACCGCTTTGATATCTTGCGGCTGGGTATCTTTGGAAGACAGGCCATAACGACCGCCGACGATCGTTTCGATACCGTTGTACCCGTGCAGCGAGTTGTAAACATCGACAAACAACGGTTCGCCGGTCGATCCGACTTCTTTGGTACGATCCAATACAGCGATCTTCTTGACGGTTGCCGGCAAGACTTCTTTTAAGAATTCGACCGAGAACGGACGGTATAAGTGAACTTTAACCATACCGACTTTTTCACCGGCCGCATTCAGTGCGTCGATGACTTCAGCAACGGTTTCCGTGACTGATCCCATAGCGATGATGATACGATCGGCATCCGGCGCTCCGTAGTAGACAAACGGTGCATAGTGACGGCCGGTCAGTTTGGAAATTTCTTTCATGTAATCCGCAACGATCGCCGGTACTTTGGCGTAGTGCGTATTTTGGGCTTCACGGCCTTGGAAGTAGATGTCATCGTTCTCAGCACCGCCGCGGGTCACCGGGTTGGTGTGCGGGTTGAGTGCGTTGGCACGGAATCTTTCCAAGCCTTCTTTGTCGATCAGTTTTGCCAGATCTTCGTAATCGATGACTTCGATTTTCTGGATTTCGTGCGATGTGCGGAATCCGTCAAAGAAGTGCATACACGGAACGGACGCTTTGATGGCGGTCAGGTGTGCGACACCGGCCAAGTCCATGGCTTCCTGAACGGAGTGCGATGCGATCATCGTAAATCCGGTCTGACGGACTGCGTAAATATCCTGGTGATCTCCAAAAATGGATAGAGCACGGGTAGCCAAAGAGCGGGCCGAGACGTGGATAACACCCGGAAGCATTTCCCCTACCCATTTATACATATTCGGAATCATTAACAGTAAACCTTGAGAAGCGGTGAAGGTGGACGATAACGTACCGCCTTGCAATGCACCGTGAACGACACCGGATGCACCGGCTTCGGATTGCATTTCAACGACTTTCACTACTGCACCAAAAACATTCTTTCTTCCTTGCGATGCCCAGGCGTCTACCAGTTCCGCCATGGTCGAGGAAGGTGTGATCGGATAGATACCGGCAACTTCCGTAAATGCATATGCAATGTGGGAAGTGGCGGTATTGCCATCCATACTCATAAATTTCTTAGCCATTTTTTCCTCCTGTTTTCATTCTTAACCGTTATAATTATACTCCAAATTCACTTGTTTGACTATGATAATTTTTGCACTTATACTTCGATGCGCGTCCAATGGGCTTGTGCGAAGCGCCATTTGCCGATCAGATAGCGCAGGCTTTGGTCAAGCAGTACCGATGCCCAGGCCCCGGTCAGACCCCATCCCAGCGGATAGGCGAAGATGTAGGTGAGCAGTGGCCGGATGATCGTTACACTGAGCAGTGAAATATAAGCCACAAATTTGACATCGCCCGCCCCTCGCAATGAGCCGATGGTGATGACTTGGGCGATCTGAAACAACATGATGACGGACAATATAAGCATGATGATCGAGCCGGACGAGATGATTTGCGGATCGGTGTTAAACAGCGAGATGATCTCGACGCGAAATACCGCAATCAGCAGTCCCAGGACGATCGCAATCAGAAAGCCGATGCGTTGGGATGTTTTTCCGTAGATGATGGCCAAGTCCGGGCGCTTGGCTCCCAGACTCTGTCCGACCAGCGATGAGCAGGCAATCGACACACCGTCTCCGACCGCAAAGGAGATGGTCATGATGTTCATGACGACCTGATGGGTCGCAAAAGCGATGGTCCCAAGTCCGGCGACGGCGAGCACATACGTGAAAAAACCAATCCTTAAGAAGATTTGTTCGACCAATGCAGATTTGCTTATATTGATTAAGGACAGGATCGACGCTTTGTGCAGACGCCAGTCCTGTTTAAATGAAAGTGAAATAAAGCTGTCTTTGGTCGAGGCTGAGCGGATCGCAATCAGAAATGCGACCACATTACCCATCGCTGTCGCGACGGCTGCGCCCATGACGCCCCAGCGCGGGAAAATCCAGATCCCGTTGATCAGTAGAAAATTGAAGATGACATTCACTACGTTAGCAGAAATATTGGTTTTCATTGAAATCTTGGTGTTGCCGGCACCGCGTTGGGCTGCGGTGATGGTTGAGCCGATACTGAAGAAAAACAGCCCGATCAGCACAATGCGGAAATAGACGATCGATGTATCGATGTAGTCCGCCGTGGCACCCGAGAATTTCAATATTTGCGGAGCATAGATGTATCCTACAGAGTAAAACAGCGCTGCGATCAATGTCGTGATAACGATGGCATTTCGTACCACTTGGTTGGCTGATGCGGCGTCTTTTTGGCCTTTGCGTCTGGAGACAATGACGGTCAGACCGATGTTAAGGGCGATGATGACGGAGAAAAGAATGAATTTGGGCTGGTTGGTAATTCCGACGGAAGCGATGGCACCTGCTCCCAGTTGGCCGACCATCATCATATCGACTGCCCCGATCAAGCTGATCAGTACCGCTTCGGTTGCCGATGGCCAGGCAATCTTCAGGGTCCGCTTGATGATGTCCATGGTTGGTGGAATGGGGCCGGCGATCTGATCCGGTTTCAGTCCGGTTGCGCCAAAATATTTCTCGATCCAGTTCATGTGTATCCCGCCTAACATGCATTATTATAGCACTTATGAAAATTATGTGAATACCGAATGGGAAATCTGGTTAAATTTTCACATTTTCAAAGATGACCGTATCGGCCGGATGAGGCTTTCTGTCGATCCATGTCTGATCGCGGATCGTCCAGACGCACAAGATTCCGCCAAATGCACGGATCCAGCGGAAGAATTTGGCATGGCGGTATTCGACACTAAGGTAGTTGGGTTTTGTAAACATCGCAAAGCCGTTAAAGCTTTGTAACAGGCGGATGATGGGGGTGTGGGTGTGGCTGCCCAGCATATTTTCAATCAGCTGTCCGCGGATCACTTGGGGACGGTGGATGTTGTACCAGCGGATGATTTCCGGGCGAAATGAGCATATCGCATAACGGCCGGTATACTGATCAAGAACTTCGGCGCAAAGCCGAGATGTCAGGTCGTTGTCGGAGGTTGCTTTGATTTCAATGATCAGTCCGACGCACCCGTTGACCATCGTCAGAAACTCGCGAAGCGTCATGACATGTTCGTTGGTGTTTATGAGCGGATAACGGCGGATCTCTTCGAGTGTCATCGATTCAATGGCTTGATCGACACCCAACATCCGGTGGCCATTGGCATCGTGAAAAACGATCAGCTCTCTGTCTTGGGTGATGCGTACGTCCATTTCTATATTCAGTCCGGCATCGACGGCCCGTTGAAAAGCGCTGGGGCTGTTTTCTTCGATGCCTTGTGCTTTGTCAAAAAGTCCGCGGTGGGCGCAGTACCCTTTCATCCAGTTGCAGTCTTTGCCTTCGGTGTGCGGAAACTGGATATATAACAGGATGGCCATGACCATCAGAATTATCAGAAGTCCTTCCATAAGCACTCCCCCTTTTTCTATATTATATAGCAGTTGCGCATATTTTCTTTTCAATTTCGGTTTTTTTCGGTATGATAGTACAAATACAGGAGGTCATGATGTTAAAAACAAACAAGGAAAAATGTGTGATGCAGTCGGTTCAGGGTCGGATCCATCATCCGATTATGCGTGCGCCGGGTTATCGGATCGGCAGTGACGGAGTGCCGCGCATTCTGCCGGCAACTGCGGCGATTACGTACAATGCGAAAATCGGAGATGTGTGCATGGGGCTGATGGGCGATCATGTGGAGCCGGGTGTATCGATGAAAAATGCGGATGCGATGGAAGATGCGGCGCTGAATGTGCTGGCTTGTGTGGGCAATGTCGCCAAAGTCATTACCGGTGACGGTAAGGGTTCGTTGGGTGTTTTGACCGGCAAGCATGGCGGGGCCGATCATGTGATGGTGTACTTTGCGGATGAGGTGTTGGACTCTCTGGCGGTGGATGATAAGATTCTGATTAAGTCATTGGGTCAAGGGTTACAATTGTTGGATTATCCTGAGGTGGTTTGTATGAACATGGATCCCTCCTTGTTGGATAAGCTGAATATCGAGGAAGTCGATGGTCAGTTGGTCGTGGGTGTCACTGCGGTGATTCCGGCGTATCTGATGGGTTCGGGGTTGGGTTCTTCAACGATGATGTCGGGAGATTATGATATCATGACCCGTGATCCGCAGACGTTAAAAGAGCTGAATCTTGATCAGCTCCGTTTTGGGGATATCGTGTTTATTGAGGATCATGCCAACCATCACGGTCCGGACTATCTGAAGGGTTCCGGTACGGTGGGTGTGATCATTCATGGGGACAGTTTCATTGCGGGACATGGTCCGGGGGTGACGGTGCTGATGACCAGTCGCAGTTCAATTCTGAAACCGAAGATCGATCCCACGGCCAATCTGTTGAATTATTTCGAAAAAACCGGTGTATAACCGGTTTATTTCGTTAAGTAGGCAAATAGCAGTTTCATCGATGATTCGATGGCGTCTTGGTGGGTTCGTTCCATGCCGTGGGAGGCATGAACGCCCGGTCCGATCAAGGCGCCTTTAATATTCTGTCCGCCTCGCAAAGCGGCAGATACATCCGATCCGTAATACGGATAAATATCGACGGCGTAGTTGCATTTCTCAGCTTTGGCCAGTTCGATCAGATGGCTGACCATCTCGTAGTCGTAGGGGCCGGAGCTGTCTTTGGCACAGATGGATACGTCGTATTCGGTGCAGGCCAAATCTTTTCCAATGCATCCCATATCCACAGCAAGCATTTCTCTGATGTTCTGAGGAATCCAGGAAGTTCCATGTCCGGTTTCTTCGTAGGTGGAAATGATGCATGTGACATTGCATCGGGGTTTGATGGCGTGTGAGCTCATGGCTTTCAGCACGCCGAAGATAATGGCGACCGACATTTTATCGTCGAGGAAACGAGATTTGATAAAGCCGCTTTCGGTGAGGGTCGTTTTGGGGTCAATGGCAACGAAATCGCCGTGGCCGATGCCCAGTTTCAGAACATCCTCTTTGTTTCGCACACATTCATCCAATCGGATTTCAATGGTGTCGATCGTTCGGGTCGCACTGTCTGCTTCTTTGTATACGTGCATGGACGGTGTGGTTGAGAGGATCGTCGCGGATATCTTTTGGCCGGTCCGGGTGATGACCGTACAATATTCACCGTCCAGGGTGTGAATGATCGGTCCGCCGATATTGGTTACCAACAGGGTTCCTTGGGAAGTGATGGAGCGTACCATCAGTCCGAGGGTATCGGTATGGCCGGATATGCCCAGGGTGGAATCTTCATTTTCTCCTGCGATGTGGATCATCAGGTTTCCTTTGGGAGTGATTTCACAGCTGTATCCCATGGATTCGGCCTGTTGTTTGAGCCATTGGACGGCTTGGTGGGTATAGCCGGTCGGGCTGGGGATTTCGAGCAGTTCTTTCGCAAATTGCATGGTTTCTTTGATGTCAAACATGGTTGATCTCCGTGGCATCCAGAATATAGACGCCTTCTTTCCGGTCGTTTTCGGTTAAGTATACTTTGACGATTTCCTGGGTGGATGTGGGGACGTTTTTGCCGACCACATCAGCGCGGATGGGAAGTTCCCGGTGTCCGCGATCGACCAGTACGGCCAGTTGGATCTGGCGGGGACGGCCAAAGTGCATGATTCCATCCATGGCTGCGCGGACGGTGCGTCCTTTATAGAGCACATCATCGACCAGGATGACGATTTTGTCTTTGGTATCTATTTCAAGTTGGGGTATGCTAAAGCCCGATGTATCAATATCATCCCGCCAGTAGCGAATGTCGAACTCAACGGTGGGTACACGTACGCCTTCGAACTGTTCGAGCTGATCGGCAAGTCGGTGGGCTAAGGTTGCTCCCCGGGTTTTGATTCCGACTAAAATGATATTTTCAATGCCTTTGTTTTTCTCTATGATTTCGTGGGTCATTCGGATGAGCGACCGTTTGATACTGTTTGTATCCATGATTTCTTTCATAACTTCCACCTCTTGTCTGATTATATCAAATTCGTACTCCTTTGGTAAGGGTAGTGTGGGTATCAAGTGAAATACCGATTGTATCGCAAGAATTATTGTATAATAGCAGTAACGAGGTGATCATTGTGAAGCGAAGATGGATATTGGGGTTGATTGCGTTATTGGCGGTTATATCTCTTTCCGGCTGTTTTCCCGGAGGAAGTGCTTCCGCAGCGCGTGAGGCGGGCTTTTTTACCGGTGTGTGGCATGGTTGGATTGCGCCGCTGTCGTTGATTTTGAGTGCCTTTGAACCTCAGTTTGGGGTTTATGAGGTGAATAATGTGGGTTGGTGGTATGATTTCGGTTTCTATATGGCGATCATTGCCGGGTTTGGCGGTTTGTCACTGGTTCGCAGAAAACATAAGAAATAACTGCTGACTCATACGATGCCCTTTGATTGATCATATCTGATTCAGTTTTTCATAAATATGTTATTTAGGTTTGCTTACAGCCGTATTTTCATTTTGACTTTCTTTTGTCATGATCGTTTTTCTTTTTCTTTTTTCCTGTTTTTCTCCTTTTTTTCTGATTGAAAACCGCCGTTGATTATGTTATTATGGTTAAGCCTACGACTTGGCCCGTTGGAGAAACGGTTAACTCACATGCCTTTCACGCATGCATTCACGGGTTCGAACCCCGTACGGGTCACCAAGTAGGGGTATAGTTCAATGGTAGAACAGCGGTCTCCAAAACCGTTAATGTGGGTTCAACTCCTACTACCCCTGCCAACGTGCAAAAAAGCCACTAAACAGTGGCTTTTTAATTTCCGTGACCACATCGTGACCACATTTTTTGACTCCAAATATATTAACTATATTACTAGTTCAAATCCTAGATAATAAATATTGTTTCATCACCACAAATGTTTCTAATTTTGATTCTTTTTGGCATTTTTTTACAGATAATCTTGCCATCCCAAAGAGTGTTTAATTTATTACCATTTTGTGTTACATAACCTTTTTTGTCGATTAAAATCTCTGTATCCGAGTTCCAAACGCCTTCTGAAAAAGTTGAGTCTGCACTTATTAATTCAATCAATTCCAACCCTTCATCACTTATCAGAATTGGAGAGAAACTATTTCTTTTATCATTCAAGATTGATTTATTATTAAAATCATCAATTTTTCTTATTACACTATCACTAATAAATCTATCTATTTCAATAACAGTGTATTCATTTTGATCCTGTTTTACGTTAGTTAAGTGATACTCTAGATGATCATTAGATACAACATCTATCAAGATATCTTTCATGTCACGCAGTTCGATCTCCTGAGAAATACTAATTTCAGAATCTAGATACTTCCTTATTTCTACTTCGTCTAATAAATCAACATAATAAAGTATAACTTTTTTAACCGAACTATTTAGTTCTGGTAGGTGTTGATATAACATCCTTATAATCGTCACAATATCAAGAATTTTCTCAGAACTGTTTAGAAGATTAGGAACATAAACTGGTATGTCACCAATCTTCGAGTCAGAGATTTTTCCAGCCCAAAAATCACTAAGATTCGGATCTGAAACTAAACCAGGTATAAGATTTCTAAGCTTTTCCATAGTTTGGACTGGGTTCCTAAATAAGGAAATCCCGTCTTTTACTTCAAATACTCCAAATTTTGCTTTGTCAGATACAAGTCGATCTCTAGTTGTTTGAATCGAGTTTATTCCGACATCAGAATGTATAAATCGTCTATCTAGCTTATTGGCTACAGCCGCCGTAACTCCGCTACCTCCGAAAAAATCTGCAACAATCATATCTTGATTTGTAGAAGCCAATATAATTCTTTCTAGTAGTTTCTCGGGTTTTTGTGTTGGATAGGAAGTATACTCATTCGACATGTTAAAGACACTCTTTATTTGCCAAACATCAGGACATGCAACGATACTATAATAGCCAATCTCATCATGACCACTTTCTGCATTCGCAGATTCATCTATCAGAGTTGGAACAAAATCAAGATATCTTTTTATTTTCAACTGATTAAAAGTGTATTCATTTGATTTCGAGTACAAAAATATTGTATCGTGTTTCTTTGCAAACTCTTTCTTACCTTTGCCTCCCATGTAGTATTGCCAAACAATTTCATTAATAAAATTGTCCTCTCCAAAAACCTCATCCATCAAGATTTTAACATAATGCCCTATTCGCCAATCCAGATGAACATATATTGACGCTGTTTCACTCATAATACTTTTTATTGAAATTAGATTCTCATACATCCAGTTTAGATATTTTTCTTTGTCCCAAATATCACCATACATTTTTTCATCAAATGATCTATAGCTATCATCTTCAATTTCCTTCGAATTGAATTCATCAATTTTTGCTTTTGGATTCCTCCGAACAAAAATCTGCTTGGCATAATCCGCACCACTAGCAAAAGGTGGATCGATGTAAACTAAATCTACTTGTATGCCTTTTTCTTTCAAATATGCACAAGTTGTAGAACATTCTCCGCGTATAATCATGTTGTTAGAATCTTCACCGCCCACATTTTCGACGTGTCGAAGTTCATAATAAGGCATACCTCTTCGTAGCAACTTTTTACCATCGGACGATTCTTTATATTTTAGTATTCTATTAAAATTTTGTAACAGTGCTTGCCCTTCAATTGGCTCGTTGATAAATGGTACATATTTAATTGGCATTGTTATTCCCCTCCATAAAGAATTCATTTATTACATATGATATTCTTTGTAAAATATCTCTTGTGTCTGATTTATCGTCAAAACAAATATAATCAAATTTCCTATATCCAAACAAACTGTTATTATTCTTTATAAACTCCGTTTCCATAAACTTTCGTTTCTCAATAAAGATCGGATCTTGAGAATATATTGTGCCTTTGGTCTCTAGTATTAAAGCCTTTGCAATTTCTCCGTCGACTCTTTTTAAGACTAAGAAATCCGGCGTGTACATACCTATGTACTTCCAACTACTATTTGTTTTCTTATAGCATTTTATCTTAAACTCTGTTAATGATCTTTCGCCATTATAGTATATTTCTAAGTTATTCTTCAAAATATCTTCGAAGGACAATACTAGTTCAAGAAATTCCTGTTCAAATTTGCTATCAGTCTTGTATGGCAGATAGTGAAAAGAACGATCTTTAGCAGGATGGGAAGAATGTTTAGACTTTAAACTCTCTGCTATCTCAATATTCCCTGTTGCATATGCCAATTTTAACATTTCTGCTATCTTATCATCAATTAGCAGCTGCCCATTATCATCAAGTATGATATTCTCAACAATACTTTGTTTTGGATAAAAGTCATCTACTTGGTCTACATGTAATTTGCTTTTAAAGTTCTCAATATTTAGCAGTTTTGCTTCAAACGGGATAAATTCTTCTCGTATATTTAGAGTTCTCTTTGGGCTAAATGATTTTCTTATATTTGCTTCTATCATATTTAAATCGTAATTGGAACTAAAGTAAGAATTTCCATTTGATTCATAAGTAATCACTTTGAATAGTTCTTGTAACTCGATCTTATGCTCAAGCAATGTTTCAATTTTTAAGTAGAGGAAACTACTTTTTGAAATTTCATAAATCCATTGATAAAAATTTGCTGGTTTATTTCCTACTTCTTTTTTTAATATCTCAGTTTGAAGCAATCTGCCTTCAAAATCAGTTGTCTTAATAATATTGGTTATTGTGGCATTAGTCAAAGCAGATTTCAACTTTTCACTAGTACTTACATCATCTGAGATCAATTCAGTTTCATAATTTACACTTAGTTGATAGTATTTAATATCTGAAATCTTCAAATATTTTGTACGATCATATCTGTTCACTTCAATTTTTGAAAAGTCAGATTCGGTAAACTCCTTTAAAGTAATTCTGTGTTGCCTATTAAGTTGATTATTCAATGTTTCTGCATTGCTAGAATTTAGATAAATAATTGCTGACTCTAGTGAATATTTTTGTACTTGTCTTAGACAGCGACAGGAAGTCTGTAAAACCATATTCCTTGGACAATCACCTTCTTGTGACAAAATTACACCTGTTAAGCTTTTACAATCCCAACCTTCCTTGCCAATTTGAACAAGTAATACTATCCTTATGTCTGAGTATGCTTTGTCAAGAATCTCAAATTGCATTTGGCTTTCAATCGAAATAGGATGATCTCTATTTCCTTTATGATATTTCAAGATACAATTCGCTCTTAGTCCATATTCAGCAACGATTTTAGCGACCAATGGATATATCTGCGTCTCAAGCTTCTCAATCGTTCCACAATATATTCCTAGTTTTGACTTAAGATCTCCCAAATAAACGAGATTGAGGTAATTATCCAAAAAATATCTTACTCCGCTCTCTACTATCTCTAAACTATTATTGCTATCGGAAATCTTTACAATTGGTTTCTTTAGAAAATTGCCTATCCCGTTAATAAGTGGATAGTAATAAACGATGTTTGATATTTCAGTAAATGAAACTTGATGGTTTTCTGTAATATATATGCTTTCCGCATTTTCAAGATATGGAGTACCTGAAAACCCAAGGACAGAGTTGATATTATTATTTAATGACCACTTGTCTATTACTGCTCTTAGTTTGATTTCACTACTAACAGCATGATGCACTTCATCAACAAAAACAGATAATCGAGGTATCTTGCCAATTAAATTTCTTAGTTCATTTGCCTGCCTATCCTTATCATCATCACTATCTTCAAACATACTGATTTGACCATGATTCTCAGTAATTCTGTCTAATATCACCTTCTCAGCATTTGTAACAAGAACAAGGCCGAATAAATGTTCGAATGGTTGGTAATTTGAAATTTTTTGAACATTGGGATTCTTTGTCTTGTTTGAGTTCTTTTCAGTTCTGCTTTGATCTAATATTTCAAACTTAATCATTTTCTTGATTTCATAACATGATGGCTCTGGAATAATCCAACTGGGGTCAAAGTTTTGAATGGTTCTTAAACTTGGAATAACGGAGGATTTTAAACCAGAAGGAGCAAATATTATGAAATTACTAGAAAAGGTTCTATTAAATTCCTCATTAAAAGCAAAATACAAGTCTAAGTATATAAAAGCAGCCATGAGAAATGTTTTACCAGCACCCATCGGCAAACTAAAAAGATAATCAGTATACTCTACATTGTAAAATAGATCCTTAATAAACTTCTCGAAGTCAATTGATTCAGGATTTTCTCTTAACTTATTTACTAGAACTTGTGAAACAGGAATACCGTTGTTATCCTTTTGATAAGCATACTCAAATAAAGCAGCAGCTCCTCTATTGGCACTTAAAAATTCACGAGTTCGTGTTGATAATTCAACATTATCAAGATCAAGACTATTAAAATAACCCATTGATACTAATTGCCACATCGGCTTATTATCACATTTGATTTTTAGGTATAAATATGTTTTGATTGCATCAATTTGTGCATCTCTTAATTGACCTTTATCCAAAATATAGTCGATTAATCCCTTGATTGCACAATCTGAACTATTGTACCATTCATCCCTTTTACTACTTATCATTTTATAAAACATAGAATCCTCCATTAAATTATTTATTTTATGCAGAAATTACACTATTATTTTCAAATACCTCTATATTTTAACATCTCGCAACTTTTTTTCCTATGTTTTTAGGAATTTGTACCTTTCATGATTATAAAATATTGGAGGTGATAGAATGGAAATAACGTTTGAACTCGATATTATTTCTGAAATATGTGTTGAAATCCGTTTTCATCCAGAGTTGTCGGAATATCTAGAGCAATTAATTGATTTGATTTTAATGTAAAAGAAGGGCTGCACTCGTTGCAGCCCTTCCCTACTTGTTTTTCGTTTCCATTGTATCGATCCGGCGATGCGCTGCTTTGGTGGATTCTTCAATCCGTCCTATCCGTTCGGAGAGCTGATTGTGACGATCTTGAAGCTCATCATGATCCTTGCGAAGGCCAATGGCCATATCTAACTTCGCATTGACCATCCCTTTCCACTCGGAATCATTGATAATTCGTGTATCTCGACCGCGGATCCAGCCAGCCAATCCCACAAAACATCCTACCAGCGCAATGATCACCGAGATACTGAAGGACGACTCTGAGGTCATTGTCGTTCTTTCTTTAGTGATTCCTGTTTGAAGTAAGCGGTGATGTAGCGGGATCCCAATTCTCCTTCGGGAGCATAAGTCAGGGTTGAACAACCATACGCGTACAGTGCTTGGGGTAAGTGTTTGATGACTTTCATGCGTTTGTTCCGATAAGTGGGTGTCATCTTCCCTGTGCCTAAGCTGCTGGAGCGACCGATGCCATTGACATAGATGATATCACCGGGTTTGAAGGTTGTGGGAGTTTCTTTACTCACATAATCGATGAAGCTGTATTTACCCCAAAAGGACCATGTGCGAATAGCATCGTTGCTTTCGGTTACACCCCACTTGTTCCATGCCGGGGTCGACTCAATGTATTGCCGGTTGCCTTGTTCATCTTTGCCTATATAAATTCCGACATGTCCCAGGTTTTTGGTAAAGACCAATACCCCGGGGATGTCCGATAGTTCGCTGATGTCCCCTTTTTCTTTGCAGGAGGCGAACATCATTCGGACGTTTTGATCGGACCCTTTGGGAATGTTGTATTTGACCTCGCCGGGTTTGACCTCCCATAAGTATCCTTTAATCAGACCACAACAGTCGAAGCAAGATTTGCCTATCCCGGATTGGATCTTAGACAGGTTTTTGATCGTATGCGGACATTTCAATTGATTGACCCGTCGATCGATCATCGCTTGGGTCAACGGCCGGCCAAATCCTCCCAACATGTAAATGGTAGGCACCTGCAGTTTGCTTTTAGCATACTCAACCAGCCCGTAATTCGTCTTGCTCATCTTGCTCCTCCTCTTCCAATAAAAATTCAATCTCCTGGGAATAATCGAGATCCTCAATCTCTTCAACTTCAATGATTGGTTTCTTTTTCATAGTCGTCCTTTCTAATTACTTTCCGCCCAGTTGTTATCTTTATATGTTTTAACAATTTTCTCACTCCACGATGATCCGGACCATGCTTTGACGGGTTTCTCCTCAAAGCCTACTCCATTCCACACCTTGATTTGTCCACCGGTCTTATACGTCACTTCAATCCACAAGGCATGATTGCTGTAGGTGGAGTCGGTGGTGAAGGTGGTTGCCGGTGCGCTTTGACTATCATCGTTGCGATCGATCGTACTACCACTGGTACTGGTGTTGATACCGTAATACAATGCACGTCCACTTTGATTGGAACGTTTGCCATAGCCGATCCAAAGCAAGGTCCCGGCTTCAATCTGTGGTTGATCGAAGGCAAAGGTATAGACTTGCATGTTGCCTGGGGTGGTGAAGGTATTGGTTGGGGAATGGGAATGATTGGATTGAGCCAATAAGGATCCATTGCTTCGATTCCAAATGGCACCCCAGACGATGGGCACATCGGTGTCATTGACGCGTGCTAGTTTCAATGATAACGACAGGATCTTTCCACGCTCAGGCATCGTAGCCCGTAACCCAATATTGGCATGATATGGTACTCCGCCCCAATAGGCATTGTTCAACGTCGGTTGACTTCCAAAGGTTTTGGTTGCCATTGCTTAGTTGGTATCGACCCAAAGGTCACCAATCGCCGGACTTGCCGGTGGGCTGGTTCCTACATGGATCTTCTTTCCATTGATTTTTAAAGAATCCACCGCTTGAGCAGTCGTCGCTAATTTGCCATTGAGTTGGGTTTGAATGGATGCATTTACTCCTGAAACATGTCCCAGTTCTGTTGTGGTCAGCAAGCTTGCGGATATCTTGCCATTGGCATCGGACACCAAGACACGATTGTCAGTGAGATTACTGGTGACGATCGAAGAAGCTGCACCGGTGATGGTGGCTTGTTTACTGTTGAGTTGACTTTGGATGGCGGAAGTTACCCCGCTGAGTTGTCCCAGTTCCGTCGATGTAATAGCACTGATGGAAACTTTACCACTCGCATCAGATTGTAGAGCCCGAGATGCCGTGAGATTATTGCTGGTGATCGTGGAGGCTGCACCGGTGATGGTGGCTTGCTTGCCATTGAGTTGCGTTTGAATATTGGATGTATTTCCGGATAGATTCCCCAGCTCTTGACTGGTTACGCTACTTACACTCAACTCTCCGGTTCCACTGGATATTAAGGTTCGGTTGGCAGTCATGATGGGAATATTGGTGATGGTCGAGGTCACAAAGCCACACTCAGTAATGTTTGAACGGGTATCGGTGATCATGGCTGCAGTTATTGAACTCGCTCCCGCGGGTATGGATAGAATGGCCAAAGAAAACTCAATCATTTGCGCATCCCGAGTTACGACGGGTGTACTGGGGGTCGAAGCTGCAGTTCCTTGTTTGTGTACTAAGGTTATTTCTCGATTGCTTAAATGCAGTCGAAGAACCAGACGATCGATACGAGGCAAAATCGGGTCGGGTTGAATCGCAAGCGTTTCATCCGCATCTGCTATAAAGTAATAGCCATTGATCCAGGCTTTCCCCGCCTTTATACGTATCGTTAGTCCAGTATCGGGTTGGACTTGTAAAGAGGTCGTGGGAGATGGAAATACCCCATTGCCGATAAAGGTCGCAAAGTATTCCGCAAACTCATTGGCCGAATACAAGCGATCGTCGTTAACGCTATTGAAAAATCCACTTCGCATCGCCATTGATTAATCCTCCCCGCTGGTAATTTGGGATTCATTGTAGGCTTTGATCAGCTGAGAAGGCTGAGTTTTCAGTTTGAAGGCTTCCATCAGCTTTTGTAAATCACCCACGATATAAACGCCCAAGACAGTGGAAACGATGACAGTCAAAGCATTCAGGATATCGAGTTGTCCGACTCCTTCGACATCGATGATCGGAAGGACGTTGGCTATAAGAACCAAACCGCCAATAGCTAGATAAATGCTTATTCCTTTAATCAGTCCTTGCGTCAGTTTTTGTCTATCAAATTCCAACTTGGTGGAAGCAATAGCTACCCCCAATAAGATATTGACGAGTAAGGCGATGGGCAAAGCCATCATCAGTTGAAGTAACATAAGATTCCTTTCTATGCGGTTCGTTGCCACATATAAACCGAAAGATATGGGGGTAGATTGCTGGAAGAACCAGTGACCCCGGGGGTCGTGGTTGAGGTATAGCCACGAACATCTGCTCCACCGCCAACGGCGCTGTTGGTGGAACCATAGGTCCCGGATACTCGGTGACTGGCTTGCCAGGTCGCTTGCGCATAGGGTACGGTACCATCTTCTCTAAAAAGCACGTATCCGGATGCACCGGTTACGGTTGCCCATAAGTCTCCATCGCCCCCTTCATAGCCTGCGCCATGTTTATGAGCTGCAGAGGTGTGAGTATGTGCGTCACTTCCCCCGGTGGACGAAGCCCCAAAGGTGCTCCCTGCTGCTACCAAAAAGCGGTTTTGGATTTGGGTCCATGATCCACCAAACAAGGTCGCGGGGGATGTGGAAACGGTTGAAAGATAAATGGATCCTACCGGATATACTTTGTTGAGAAAGTCCGTGATTTGTGAGGCAGTGTGGGTATGACTACTGGCGGCTTTGCCATTGAGTTGAGTTTGAATCGCAGATGTAACACCCGATAAGGTAGCCAGTTCTGTGGATGTCACACTGCTGATTCCAATCTTTCCAGACCCATCTGATATCAGGGTTCGACTGACAGTTAAGTTGCTAGAAGTAACAGAACTGGCGGCTCCGGTAATCGAGGCTTGTTTACCATTGAGTTGAGTTTGTAGTGATGAACTGACCCCCGAAAGCATGGAGAGCTCATTGGTGGTCACGGTCGAAGTTGATAATTGACCGTTGGCATCAGTGATGACGGCTTTTTGGGCAGGTAAAGTGATTGCTGAGGACGATCCACTACCGGAGGTATCTGATTCCACTTGGTTTTGAATGCCACTGAGCGACTGACCAAAGATTGGGATCACACGGATTCCCATCGAATCAAATACTTCGGATATCTCTGTCACTTGAACATGAATCTGTTTGTTCCACTCTACAACTTCAATGGAAACCGTATCGCCCAGATCAAAGTCTTGCCGGATGCGTGTGGTTCCATTGGCATCGACTTCCGCTTCAAAGAATTCGACTTCCGGTTGCAGTGCGGACCAGCCTTTTTGAATCAGCAGCTCGATGTAGTCTTGTTCACTGAGTTCTTCTTCCCAGTGTTGGTCTTTGGCATTAACAAAGATTTCTTTTCGATTCCATCCCTCTCCGTCTCCCACCTGTACGAGAATGCGCTCTTCCCCTTCGCCTTGTCCACCCACCAAAGCAATGTTACTAAGGAAGCGTTGGCTGCGTTGATATTGGGTGCTTCGTAAATTCTCATAGCTTTCACTGAAGACGACTTTGGCAATCGATGATTGTGCGCTGCTTCGGTTGACGGGTTGAAACGTTATAAAGTTCAACTTCTTCGTCAAGGGATCCAAGCGTATGTCCCATCCAATTTGGTGGGTACTGGTCAGTTGATAGAGGGTTTGACTTAAGTTTCGATACGTCACTTGCATGGTAACCGAGGGGGTTAGCCCCAGTAAAGGTCCCAACTGAAGTTGTGGAATGATCCGTTGAGGATTTTGGGGGTTTAGACAACACGCTTCGACCAAGCTTCTCATAACGTTTTCAACCGTATTGTTAAGTGTCAATCGTTCCATGATGATCCGTGAAGCCAACAATGAACAACCCAATCGGCCCGAGCATTTCATCCACTCTCCTTCAGTGGATTGCTGGATTTCTATACTCTCAATGATCCCAAACTCTCCGGAATCATCTTTGGTAATCACATTCGATATCTGACAAAGACGTTGGGTGTCTTGGGTGTGGGGCAGGATAATTTCAAAGTCCCCGGATTCATAGAAGCAGCGATGCCAACACCAGGATTGAATCGAATCCAAGATTCCGATGCGTTGTAAGGTTGAGTCATAGACATTGATTTGCATGGGTCACACTCCACTGGTTTTGGGACGATAGCTTAACTGTGTCAATAAGGATGAACTACCGGCATCACTGGTCGCAAATAGGACATTGTCACCTTCGTTGAGTTGAAAGAAAGTCGACCCTAACGATAGGGTATGAAACAGATTGATTCGCTGCGATCCTTGGACTTCTTCGATGCGTTTCTTGCCTAACTCGGTCGTGATCTCAACGATTTGTCCGGGAGTCAAAGTCATCAACAATTGGAGGTTTTCACCGGTAGCTACGTGAATCAACTTGGGGTTTTCAACCGGTGCAACGCATTCAAATCGAACCGTAAATCCACATGGGATATCACCTTGGTTGAAGGCATTGATAGCTGTTGAGGGAAATAGGTTGCCCATTGCCATCCCAGACAGGGATAGCGATAATGGAAATTGTAAGGTAGATTGGATCGAGGACATTTCCAAGATGACCGGTTGTTCTGCTTCAAAGTAGGGTTGCGGACAAATTAAGGAAATCATGGCTCGCAGTGGCCACAAAGTCGGGACGATCTCAATGCTTTCACAGTGAGCTTCAATGGACACGGTGCGATCGTCGAGCACTAAAGTCAGCACCCCTTTTTGTTTGATTTTAAAGATGTCATACAGACGTCTTCGATTGGCTTCAAAGTCAGAGAGGACTTGAAGGGTCAACACAATATTGCGCTGCTCAATCTTTGATTGAAGAAAGATGGATCCATCTACACGAGGTAGACTTCCCAACTGAATGATGGCTTTGGGTGGTTGTAAGCCACTGATAGCAATCAAAGCATAGGCTTGTTCATCGTTGATCCAATGTTGTTGCTGGTTGCTATTGGTATACATCATTTTCATATCCTACCCCTTGAGGACGATGGCTTGAATCAGCTGTCCGGCATTGCGCGTTTGTCGATAGACTTCATAGGCACTCAAGGCTTTGGGGGATTGTAAGGTTTGATGAATCACAACGGAGGCTGTGGATGATTGGGTTGAAGCGCCTGCAGGCGAACCTCCTTGAAACGAAGGTGTTGAGGACGGAATTGCTTGTTGGATTTGACGCTGCACATCCGCAAACTCTTGTTGAAACCCAACTCCTAATCCCAAGGCCATGTTTTCGCCAATTCCCGCAAAGACTTTCGAGGGGGATTGGATACCCAGCAGCTTTTTGGCTCCATCCACGATACCGCCAAAGAACTTCCCGACTTGATCGGAGAACCATTGGCTCATCCCGGTGATCCCCGCCCATACCCCTTTGACGATGTTGCTTCCAATATCCTTAAACCAATCACCGACTTTCGACAGTGCATTGGGTATCGTAATCGTAAAGAATTCGACGATTTGAGCAACGACCTTTCGGATGGTCGATAAAATGTCATTGAAAATCTTTGTGACGGCTTTTCGGAAGTCTTCGCTGGTATTCCATAAAATGATTAACCCACCCACCAAGGCGGCAATCAACGTAATGATGATCCCGATCGGATTGGCGGACATCACGATGTTTAATAGCGCTTGGGATAAAGTCATTCCTTCAGTCGCCAGCTTCCATCCCTTGATGGCAGTCATCATCCCTTGGATCATCGTGACGACATTCCAAGCCAACAGACCGGTCGCAATCGCACCAATAACGGAAGCGATGATCGGACCATTTTCGATGATAAAAGATATAAAACCCTGGATGGATTCAATGATCCCAGGCATGGCATCTTTGAGTTGGGTAATCAAGTCGTTGAGGATCGGAGCTAACTCCGCCATTGCTTCGTTGACCAGTCCCTGGGTAGAGGCGGTCAAGGTTTGCATGTGATCGTCGAAGGCTCCCAAGGCACTGACACCTTCTTCACTGACAACGGCTCCAACACTGTGCGCTTCTTGGGCCAACCGTTGTAATTCAGTGGCACCCGCTTTGATCATCGGATTGAGTTCCGTTGCTGATTTACCAAAGAGCTGCATCGCTAAGGCATCCCGCTCGGTCTCATTGGTCATTTTTCCAAGTGCATCGATGGTTTCATAGAAGACGACCTTGTTGTTGCGCAAGGTGCCATCGACATTGAGGATGTCTACACCCAATCGCTGATAGGCTTTGGATTGTTCATTGACTTTGCCTGATTGCATGGCTTGTTGAGCTGTACCCATCGTGCGCGTCAATTTATTCATCGAAGAGGTCATGGTTTCTACTGAGACATCCACAAAGCGAGCCGCATAATCCAATTCTTGAAGTTGGGTCACGGAGATACCGGTTTTGTTGGATAAGGTAATCAAATCATCCGCAAACTTCCCGGAATCGCTCATCAGCTTTGCAATCGCTACGCCTGCCGCAACGGCAGCTGCGCTTAAGGCGACCATTGCTTTTTTACCCATCTCGTTGATGGACTCTGTCAGCTCTTCGGTTTTTTTGCGTAGCGCTTCTTTCTTTTTGGTGGTTTCTTCGGTCTTTTCGATGATGTCTTGATAGGCTTGTTTGGACTGAGTCAACTCCAACTTGTTTTTGTTAAGGGAAGCAGTCTCTTTATTGATTTGGATTTCAAGTAGTTGAGCGGCTTTGGAGTGTTCACCCGAGGTCGCTATGATGGATTGATGTTGCGTCTTAAGGGCTTGAACCTTCTGTTCTTGAACATCCACAATGGTGGAAAGTGATTTGATTTTCGCACTTAACCCATCGGCTTGAGACCCCCAGTTTCCCATACTGGCGGCAGCGGCTTTAAACTCACTATCCGCAATCCGGATCAACCGATTGGCTTCACTGATTCCAGCTTTTAAGTCGGTGGTATCGAGCGTCCATTTTCCACCGAGTATTTCATTGTTGGCCAATCTTGCCACCTCCTAAAACCATTGAACTTGATCCGCATACACTCGCTTGCGCGGGGATGGGGATTGAATCGGGGTCGATGCAATCACTTTTTGAATCAGACGAATCACTTCATCCGCTTCGATGCTTCGTAGCCGGATGGGATCCAAAGCCGGAAACATCGTACACAGCTGCTGAATCATTTGAAAAAGCAGGACCGATGCTTTCGTGGTTATGGAATCATCGAATCCTGTTTTTTTTCGCTTGTTGAACCAAGGGTTTGAACGATCGCTACAATCTGCGCAAAGCATTGTTTGATATCTTGAATATCCGCGAGTCGCAATTGCTCGTTGGTCAATCCCGGAAAGACGGCTTGGATAAACTGCCCCATTGCCAAGGTTGACTCTTTCTCACTTTTGCCTTGCAGCTTCTCTGTCAGTTCGACCACATCTTCCACCAGACCCCAACGAATGCGAGGCTCGTTGAACTCTGCGATCACTTCATTGTTGCTATCATAAATCTTTAAATTGATACTGGATTGCATGGCTTTCTCCTACGGGGTCGGGGTAATCAAAGACAGATTGTCCGGAGTGACGACTTGGGTAAACCAAGCTTCCACATCGGCTTTTCCATCACGGGCATCCACGACGATTTGCTTGCTGGGACGCTTTTGGCCGTTGGGTAAAGTGAACTTGTATTTGGTGGTGATCCCAGTGAATATCAACTTATGATTGTGGGTATCGGTGGAGGCATCTTTGGCTTTGGCGGCTTCTTCATCCAAACGAAAGGTCCCTTTGTGTCGCCATACATAGCGATACGTCCCATCGGTGAAGCGTAGACGATAACCGATTGCGAAGTATTTGGTCGAGGTTTCCCCGGTATCCAACAAAGCGCCGGTCGTGGTGTCGGTCACTTTGCCCAACAACCGGGCGACAAGGCCAATCGGTAATACCGGTACGGTCAACGTCGCTTCATCAAACCCTTCCGCAGTGACGATCAAATACGGTTGATTGTCATAATACTTCGGTTCACTGGAGCGATCGGTTTTCACGGTGATTTCCCCTGCAGGTGCTAAAACCTCTGGGGTTGTGGCGGTATAAGCACTGGAGTCATCCAGTGTGATTTCCGCAAAGTACAAGGAATCAAATCCTTGATATTCTTCATAAACATAGTTGTTGGGCATGGTTGAACATCCTTTCTGTGGTATGGATTTCCATCAGCCATCCATAATGTTGACCAAAGAATCCTTGGTCATGTCCTTTTCCCTCTCGAACAAATCCACCCTCTTTAATCAGTGGAGTGATATCGTCCGGTAAGGTTTTGATGATCGACATCTTGGTGGAGTAAATCATCAGTTGAATATGGGTCGTGCTACGTGTGGGTTGATTATCATAAAAGCCATGATCGATGGAATCAATGATTTCATAGGTGATCAGAGTCTCTGGAATCGGTTCACTTTCACTGATGGATCCTTGCATACGGATTTCAACTCCCAAGGGAGCAAGGCATAGGATCAAGACATCACGAACGTTCATAGTTTCAACTCCTTCATGATTTCTTCGAGTGCTTTTTGTTGATGGGCTTTTGCGTCTTTTTTACAACGGTTGATGGCCGGTCGAATAAACGGTCGAGCCTTCATACGAGGCGTTCCGTATTCAAGAAATAAGGCGGGCAAACCACCGGACTTGAGATTGAAACCGACTTCGAGGGTGCAGCGATTGCCTTCCCATTTCACCTGCTTGGGTTCCCGCAAGGTGGATTCCGTTAGACCGGAGCGACGATGTTTTTTGATAGCGACCTTGAGTTCTTGATGAAACGGAACTGCACTGGCCAACAAGGCTTTCTCAGCGGCCGCATTTACATCGCCACCCATTTTCTCAATGGAGCGAAGTAACTCTTCTACCCCGCTCAATTCCAGTTTTAAGGAGTTTTTCCCCATTACACACCTCCACTTAGTTTGCGTAGCCGCAGCTGCATGTACTGATTTCGCATTTCGTAATTCTCCGGATCTCCGATGATCTCCCAAGTACTGTTATCTGCCAATAGGACGATGCGATCGGGGGACTGGATATCTTGTCGATACCACGTCGTTAAGGTGGCGGTCGATATGTTAATGATTTGTCCGTTGACTACGGATTCGGTTCCCCCAAAGGTCTTGAAGTTACAGAAGACAATAGGGTCATCCGCTTCGATGTAGACACTTTCCGGTGCTCCACTGACCCAATTGAGGTGTCGTTTGTAAAGCTTTACCGGTGTATTTAAGGCATGGATTTCTTTGGGTTTAACCATTGATTGTCTCCTGTTGATGTGTGAGTGCAATCAGCTGGACCAATCGTTGGGTAAACATCAAACTGAATTGTGTCTTACCACTTTCCTGCGTCCAACTATCGGCTACCCCTCGAATCAAACAACCGACGGAAGCATCGCTGGTTAGAATATCCGGTGCGACTCCTGCAGATAAGCAGTAAGCTTTGACATCGTTCAGGTGTCGTTGTACGGTACTATCTTGATAAGTTCCGCTCACTCCCAGTCCTTTTTTCACTTCAATCAGCAGTTCTGCTTCCGTCATCGGTTGTTTCCTTTCTAGGTGGCTTTCTTCTCGATCAAGACAAAGCCATTGGCCGTAACCACGTTACCACCGACAAACACGCTGCCCTTAACGGCCAACATTCCCTTCTTAAAAGCAGCATCTTCGGAGACCTTGATTTCATACTGACTAAAGAGTGCAAGCTCATAGGCATTGGGGTTTCCATAGATCATACAGGTCGTGGTGGCAGGGGTCGTAGTGACGGATAGCGCTTTTAGAGCACTATTGATGATGTATCGAACCGATAATCCACCTTCTTTGATGATCCCGGCATTGGGGTTGGAAACATCCGGAGTGATCTCATACACCGACTTTTTATCTGCGCCACGTACATCGCCAAAGGCAATCAGGTCTGCTTTATTAAGCAACAAGATCGCATTGCCAATCACATTTTCATCCCCACCATACGACATCGCGATGGTGCGTAAGGTCGATTCATCGATGGCAGTGATTTCGAGAGCGCCATCAGTAATGGCCGGAGCGTTGATGATCCCGGTGATTTCCGCTGGGGTTGCGGAAGGGTTGCCTAGGGGAATCAGCTTAGCGACTTTCTTGCGTAAAGCAATCAAGGCTGCCTGGCGGACTTTCGCCAGATACTGTACCGGAGTGAGCTTGGTTACTTCCTCAGAGACTTCGGTATAAATGGTGATTTTGACTGGTTTAATGGTCGCATAATCAAAGACAGGTTCACCATCGGAATAGTCATTGCCTTCCGTTGTGATTCCACCTTCGCTATAGCCCACCACAAAAGGTACTTCATATTCCCCCATTCGCTCGGCTGATACGGTGTTGACTTGCTCGATGATCGAAGAGACTTCATTAAACTTCTCATTGATCGACGTCTGAATCGGTTTGGGAGAAATCAAATTCCCCGAGCCAATCGTAATGGCACGGACCTCATCCACCGAGATGGACAGTTTGTTGGATTTGACAAACTCTTCCGCACGCTTCTCTTCTTCCGGGTTTTCCTTTTGACGCATGGTCAGTTGCTCGTCCTTCTTGACACCATAACTGGCTAAGACAGTTGACTTGGTTTTTTGTCGAGCTTCCTCCGCTTCAATGTCGTTGAACAAGCTTCGCAATTCTTCCATCTCTTTTTTGACATCCGTCATTTCTTGGTGAATCGATCGTAGTTCTTCTACCTGCTCCGTTGCATTGGAGCGAGCTACAAGATCATCAATCTTTGTTTGCTTCACCTTCAGCAGTTCATTCAATTTTTCTTTATTCATGGTTCCTCATTTCTTGGCTAAGATGGCATTTCTTAAACGCCACATCTCACAGCGTTGTTGAGTATCCACTCCTTGCGCACGGGCATTGTCCAATGCTCTTCGCTCATTCTCCAATGAGTCTTGGGAACGCGCATGTATTTCTGTTTCTTCATAAGCAGGAAAGTTGACGGCCGATACTTCTCGTACCCGGCCAATCTTCTTGATCCGTCGTGTGGGTAAATCCGAATTGAGATTCTCCCAGCTGTCTTCATTGACCGTAAAGAGAAAGGACATTCCTGTGATGTCATTGCGCTTAATGGCTGAGACTAGCGCTCGCGCATCCGCATTGGCATCGATATCCAGCGATGCTTCCATATTCAATCCTCGCTCATCGATACTCAATCGCATCGTGCTGTTGCCATTGTTGCGACGGCTGCGGGCCAGTGGAATCTTGCTCATGTCATGATTGACGAAAAAGAGAACATCCGTCAAATCAGTCGAGTCAAAGGCTCCGCGTTCGATCACTTCGATAAACAAATTGCCAATATTAGTGCGGCTCTCCACCACTGCGGCTAATCCGGTGACTTTGTTTCCTTCAAGAGTAAAGTCTGAAAGGTAGGAACGACAAATCGGAGTGTTCTTATGGGTTTGATTTTGGTTCATCATTGTCCTCCTCACCTTTTTTCGGTAAACTCATTTGGTACTGTTTTGCGATGGATACATCGACATAATTGAGTGACATCAATCGGGTATTTCCTTCCTCGTACGGGGGATATCCGAAGAGTGCAAGCAACTCATTGTTAGTTAGAGCTCCACGATTGCCCAGCAACTCACCTACAGCCACTCGTTTATCCAAAGCCATATACAGCAGGTTGTTGGCATAGAAGATGACTTTATTGCCAAACTGTAACTCGCGCATTGAGAAGAGACTCTTTGTAAAGACTTGATTGAGAGAGTTGATCAGAGGCTCGAGGGTCTTTTCATAGAATGCTTGATATTGCTCGGGGGTAAAGTCTCCGGTCAGTATCGGTAAAGGCACTCCATAATGTCGCAGGATCTTGGAATCAATGAAAGCCAAGGTATCGGTATCTACCATTTTAGGATCGGGTTTGATTTGAATGTATTCGGATTTCAAATCTGCACCGATGATCCCATTTTTATTTTCCGCTAACATCTTTTCAAAGCGTTGGATTTCCAGCTTCATATGATCTTCATCCAAAATCGTGTTGTACTTCATCACTCCATAAATCTGCATGGAGGAATTGACCGACTTCTCAATCGATTGAAGCAATTTGTGATTAATATCAACGGTTTGAAGCAGCGCAGCATGATCCGGTTGTCCATTGAGATTACCGCCCATAAAAGGATTGACGGAATAGCGATATCGCCAGTGGATCACGTCTGCATATCGCAGGGTCAACTTCTCCATGTTGGCAAAGATCATCTCTACATACAGTTCATTTTTACCATCGATCACAAAGGAAACTTGTTGGGGTTCCAGTGGATAAATAGCCCGTATCCGGGGAATTCCTCCTTCACTGGTAAGCTCTTCTTTTAAGGGCAAGAGGAAGACATTGTAGTTCAGAAACAATTGCCAGGTGATTTTCTCCAGAAAGTCTTTGGTGGTCATCCACTCGTTAGGTCCATACTCCAACAAATCATTGAGCGGTCCAATCACGGTGGTCTGCAATCCTTTTTTGTCAAATCGAACATGCTTGGGGGTCAGCTTACTGATTTCCTGGGCAATACAACCCAGGGCTTGTTGGACGACATCACTGGCAAAGACGCTTTGTCCAAATTGCGAGTAGATGGGGGTATTCCCATTGACCATTGCCAATTGAGATACTCCCTCTTTGGGTTTATTAAACATGCCTTTGACGGAATCAAACCATCCCATTGCTTCACCTCAGCATTTCCAGAAACTCCGTTCGATATCGTTGCCACATCGCATACAGGATGATCATTGTTACCGCGCCATCGATACGTCGATTGCGAACATCATTCACTTTGACTGGCATCACCAGTCCCAAGTTATCGATTTTGATCGAGGTATTACTTAGACACCAGCGATCGATGGGATGATCGTTATAATTGACCAATCGTGATTTTAAGTCCGCCTCCAACAGTTTCATTGGATTCGATAGGATGAAACGACTTTGATCGACTCGTTCCGTCTCTAGTCCATACCCTTCCATTGCACTTAACCAGGTCTTGGCAAAGCGATTGTCATAGCCGGTTCGATAAGTCCGGATCTTGTACTGCTTGAATAAATCAAGAAACCATTTAGCTACTTTGGATAAGTCGACTTCGTTTCCTTCGGTGATCTCAATCAATCCCTCTTTAGCCCATGCTAGATAATCTTTCTTATCTTCGATAGCACCAAGTTTGACCTTGCTTTCTGGGATAAAGTAGCGAGTCGCAATGTACTTGGTCGGATCCCCTTTTTTCATCAGCAAGATCTTCGCACAAGTCAGATCGGTCGTTTCAGATAAGTCGACAGCTCCCAATGCAATGCATCCGATGAAGTCCTCCATCCGGAAATTTGCCGGGTAGTTGTAATCTTGTTCCATCAGCCAGGCTTCCGCATTGTTTTGTTTGATATTGAAGTCCTTCGCTAAGACATACATCCGATCACCTTTATCCAGGCGGGCTTTTCGGATTTGTTCGCGCAAGTAATCGCGTTTTTTGATGATCCCTAAGGAAGGGTTGGACTTACTCCAGCTGCTTTCATCTTGCCAGACTTCCGCTTCACTATCCTGGGTATACAACCAAGCCAACAATGTATCATCTTCATATTCCCCTTGAATGACTCGTCGAGCATATTGAAGTTCCCGGTCAAGGTAGCCATCATTGACAAATCCTTCAGTGGTGATATTGACGAAGAGCGGTTCTTCTTTGGTAGACTGGGACTGCTCGATTGGTTTAGCGATGGAGTTGTCTTTCATCTCATGGGATTCATCCAGGATACCAAACTCGATGTTATAGCCTTCCTTGTTTTGCGTTTTCTCTGAGAGTTTGAAGACTTTGCTCCGGTTTTTCTTGTTGATGATCCAACGCAGATTCTTATGAGTCCGTTTGCTTGAAGGGTCAAACATCTCTCGCATGGCTCCGATTTCTAAAAAGATAATCGAAGCCTGGGCATCATCGTTGGAGGAACAAACGATATCCGATCCCCCACTGCCCATCATCAACTCGGTAAAGGCAAGCGCAGCGGTTAAGGTGGATTTGCCATTTTTCCGGCTGATCAGCAGAATGACACGTTTGAATCGTCGTTTTCCGGTGGATCGACGGATAAACCCATAGACCACTTCGATAAAAGCTTTCTCCCACAGTTCCAACAGGAAGGGTTTTCCGTGAAAGGGAGACTTGGTATGTTTACAGAATCGTTCGATGAAGGCGATGCGACGATGGGCTCGTTTCACATCGTAAATATATCGTTCATCCTTCAAGTCTGCGATCAACTGCATCAACACCGTAAAGAGTTCTTGGCCGATGATAATCTCACCGGCCATAACAGCCGCTACATATTGCTCAAGATAGCTCACGGTCCATCATCCATCGATTGATGGATAAACTGCTCAAAGGCATCTTCTTCTTCGATGGAGTTCTTCGTAAACACCATGTTGAGGGTTTTGATTACTACCGAATAGGTTTGTAAGTTACGCAAATACTGCTTGGCCGCTTCCGTTGGTTTTTGTAAGTTGGGGTTGGTGGGATGAAACTTGACCATTCCGGTCACTTCCATCGAAGCACGCAACTGATCATTTTGTTCTGATAGAAAGGCGGCATCATGTAACAATTTCTCGACCAGTTTCTGCTTGTCCGGATCTACTTTTTGAAAGATTTCTTGTAATTTCTCAAGTTCAGTCATGCGACTCCTTTCCCCAAGTTTGCGATAGTTGATTTTCGTTCACGGTTTTTCCCAAAACTTCGGAGGAAATGTCAAAATTTCGGTTTGCGTGCATCTGATGTCCCCTCTCCAGTTCCCGATTCGGTATCCTGAAATTCAGACCGGGGGGGGAGTCGGTGAGAACTTCAGGAACCAATCGTGGATATAGTTCAGCCAGTCCTGATGGACGAACTGTTTATCCCTGTCATTTAGTAGTCGACTGATACATTCTTCCTGGGTCGCTTCGATGAAGATGATCTCCGCTCCGAGTTGTTGAGCCATTCGCTCTCGCTCCACGAAGTTGGGATAGCCACCGATGATCCATGCTTGAGACCATTTGCCGGTTCTTGTTTTGATCTGATCCAACAAGACATCTCTTATCTGGAAGATATTTAGTGCCAGTTCCGATGGTTTATCATACGCTGGTAACAACGTGATTGCCCGATATAGTTCATCAAGGTCAAGGACAATGTCTTTACGTCCTTTGCTTGCTTTGACATAGGTTGTCTTGCCGGATAACGGTGGACCATAGACGATGTAGACCTTTTGGATGGATGTATATCCAAATCGTTCATGGATGGCATTGTGACAGCGCTGATGAACCAACAAGATATTGACTGGGTTCAATGCGATGGTGGCATCATGGACATTGGAAGGTGTAAGTTCTTTGATATGATGAGCTATACAATCAATGTCTTTGAGTATGACTTCTTTACAGTGCTCACACAGCAAGCCTTTTGTGGGATGGCTACGCTGGATCATTAAGGTTTGTCGTAAGTTTCTCCACTCCTGACTCTTGTAGAAATCCGCTAATGTTTGATATTTGCTCATTACCACTCTTCTGCTTTCGCTAAGCGTTCCCTCAACTCAAGTTCCTGTCTTTTCAACTGCAACAT
This sequence comes from Erysipelotrichaceae bacterium, assembly GCA_036677505.1. GTDB lineage: Bacteria > Bacillota_I > Bacilli_A > Erysipelotrichales > Erysipelotrichaceae > UBA2227. The sequence goes on along the minus strand of JAVBWK010000035.1, from coordinate 14,215 downwards.
CTGTGGATTGTCCGCATAGTTCTGTGGATCTTTATTCTTCAATAAACCAAACAATGCTCCAGTATCTGGAGGTTGATGTTTCTTAGTAATTTCGGTATAAGTCACAGAGTTTCCATTCTCATTTTTGGTATAGACTTTCTTTTCTTCATATTCATATCCCAAGGCTTTCTTGATTAGAGCGTTCTCTAATTCTGTGATCAAGGTTTCTTTCCCCTTTTTTAAAGCCTTAACAACCTCCGGATATTGTTTCTTATAAACTTCCAAGGTAGTGACCGAGATACCGAGGTTTTTGGCGATCTGATCTTCACGCAAACCATCTCTTGCCCACTTTTCGACAAGATGTAACTTCGATTGGACTTGAACCCATTTACTCTTGGCCATCTCACACCTCTATAAAGGTAAGTTATCACATAAAAAAACTCCGGTAAGTACCGAAGTTGTTATTTGAAGGATTCTATTGAGATGCTTTTTTAATGATTTGCTTAATATCATCATCAATCGCGAGATTTTTTTCCACATATTTCATGAAGTCTGTAACTCCTAATTCATTTAATTTATCACGAAGTTTCTTGTTATCTTCAATATCCTCGCATATAGTCTTATGTATCTTTTCGTATTTTGACTCCATTTTCTCAATTAGAATTATATCATCTGGACTAAATGAAAAATAACTTTTAATTTCACTCATTAGCAATTTAGTCCTTGTAGACACATTTCCCAAATCAAATGATTCATACTCCTCTGTAAATAATCTATTGAAGTTTATCTCTGATCTACTTATGAAACTCTTCTTTTCAGCATATGTTTTATTCTTCAATTTCCTATTAAATCCTTCTGTCATGAGCAAAATATTACCAAGTTTCCATGTTAACGGATCTTGACCATTATCTGGAATTACATGTTCAATGGATAGCTTTTTGTATGGGATTTCAATATCCTTCTCTATCTTCTTAGCTTCATATAGATGCTCTAAAAAGTAAACAACTAGATCTTTTCTTGTGTTTCCTTTTCTGCTTTTGTTTGAATATCTAATATTCAATATACTTCTTTCAATGTCATCAACTGATGGATAGAATTGAGATACTTTACTAAGAAATGAGTATATGTTCATTCTTACTTCTGCAAAATTCTTTGCTCGAAATATATTACTTGAAGCTTCGTAAAGATGTTTTTCTAATTGATTACTGCTATTGGTTAGCAGGTTAAATCCCACAAAAAAGTTTCTTATTAATATCAGCATCTCGGTATATTGATCATCATTCATCAATTGTTCTTGGTGCTTAATTCTTAATGAAAGTAATAATGATCTAATTTGGATATTCTTTTTCACAATAAAATAATCATATATTCTTTTCTCAATCACATTGCTACCTTTATTAGTAGCAATTATGATGTAGTGTTTGTAACACTTTTTTAACCATTGAAAAAGTGTGTTTACATTCTCATAATTTGTTTTAAACTCGAATTCTTTAAGCTTTTCGTATATTTCATCTTGCTTAAGTGTTTTAAAATCATAGTATGATCTCATGAAGTGTAGCAAAAATTGATCCGGATCTATGTTGTTTTCGTATAAAGCATTATAAAGCTTAAGCCACTCAATCTTTACTTCATCTCTGAGTTTTGAAGGAGCTAGATTTCTGAAAATGAAATTCTTCAGTAGTTCAATCTGCTTCAAGTACAATCCCCTTGCATTCAGAACTTCGAAAAGATTAATCACCTCGTTCTGATCGCTCGATCTTACAACAATTACATTCATGCTTAACATGGCTGATAAAAAATCAACAATAGATTTTACGAAATTAGACTTATCGACAACAGAATCCTCAATATATTTGGACATGAACCAAAATGCACTTGATACAATGTCATTTGGTAATTCATCATAATCTGCAATATTTACTTCAGACCTTTTACCACATAATGTTAATGATAGGTCAAGTAGCTTGTTAAAGGAATCGACTCCATTATCAAGTTTCATTTTATTTCTTGTAGTCTTAATATCTCGGAAATAGAGATATTTTTGGAGAATCTCAATTCTCCGTGATATCTCTTCAAAAAGTTCAGCACTAAGTTCAGGTGATTCTAATATGTGCTTTTTGAATACATAAATAAGCGAACAAATTAAAATCTGTAATGATGTAATTCTTTGTTGCCCATCAATTATATTTGTTGAATAAATGCTGGTACTACCATCTTCAATAATGTCTTCAAAAACAAATGTTCCAAGAAAATGCTTATAAATTCCATTTTTGTAGCTTGTTGTTATATCTCTTAGTAAGTCTTTCCAGTGTTTTTCTTCCCACACATATCCTCTCTGATAGCGTGGAACACTTAAGCAAACATCATCATTCAACAACTCCCCTACACTTCTCCCTCTTGCATCATATGTCATTGTTTTCCCTCCCCATATAATTGAAGCCTATCAGTTCAAACAAGATTTTGATTGATACTGCACGATTAAATATTAACACAATAGTGTATAATATTATTAATAATTTCTGGAAGATAACCTTTAGATTATACTTCACGAGATTATCAGTAGAAAATGTGCTAAATAAGCACATTTTTTAATGGTTTTCATAAAACATAGTTTTTGCATTTATTTTTTGTTAAAATCAAGTAAAGAGGTGATGATATGAACGAGCATCTTGAGTACATTAGAGATCATTATAGAGCTGCTAGGTTATCAAGGGACAGAGAAATTATTGATGAAGTACGTCTATCTCTTAGACTTAGAATGTTAGAAATAATGAACTCTTCATTATTGAATGGTTATCCTGATATTCATGTAAGTTTTTCTGAAGGAAGATACTACAATTTATCAATAATTCCCTGGATAACCTTTTATGACGAAAATATTACAAGTACTCCTAAAAAAGGATTTTATGTTGTCTACTTGTTTTCTGAAAACCTTCAACGTGTCTATCTGAGCATCAATCAAGGATGGACATTTTTTGATGAGTCCTCGAATTTCGATAATCTCGAGCAAAAATTAGATGCTGCAAAATCAATTGCTGAGAAATGTAGAAACCTGCTTGGTTTTGACCATTCGACAACTTTCCTTTCTCATATTGATCTAGATGCTCCTAATAATGGATTAGCTCAAGGTTATGAGGCTTGCAATATAATCGCTTTAGAATATGATCTTAACAATTTGCCTTTAAACAGTGACCTTGAGAGCGACTTCAAGTTTTTCATGGAAACCTATTACTCATTGATAGCACTAATAAGAAGGCCTGGCGATGATGGCTTAGTGAATGATTTGTATGGAATGCTTAACGTAAATGTAATCCCAACTGAAGAACAACCAAGACTTATGCTAACTCTGGTTCCAAACCTTACACCTTATACCCCAGTGAATATCGCCCATTTTCGAGCAGGTAAAACCGACCACGAGAAGGTTAATCGTCTTAAAAAAATAGTAGGTGATCGTGGTGAACTTCTAGTTGTTAACTACGAGCGAGATAGACAATTGCTCCTTGGTAGAGATCCCCTATGTGTGGTTCACAAATCACTCAAAGATGATAGAGCTGGTTATGACATATCTTCACTGAATATTGACGGAGAAGAGATCTTTATTGAAGTAAAATCAACGGTCAAATCTGAAAATGAGCCATTTGAAATCTCGATTAATGAATATGCCAAGTTCCTTGAGTTAAGAGAAAAGTATTTCATATATCGAGTTTATAACTTACACAATAATCCTAGATTTTTCATAATTGACTATGATTATTTGCAACAGTTGCACAAAGAAGCAACCAATTACAAAATTTTTATAAATAGAGACTAGACTCATATTTTACTTACTAGATCAACATTATACAAAAGGCCAACTTCTATGGCCTTTTGTAGTTAATTAGTTCATTATACATCTACAGTTGAGTGTTCTTCCCAGCGTTTGATGATCACATCCACATACTTGGGATCGAGTTCCATACAGTAGCATACTCGGTCCAACTGGTCCGCCGCAATCAATGTTGACCCACTTCCACCAAAGGGTTCATAGAGCAGCTGGCGCGCTTTGCTGCTGTTTTTGATGAGTCTTCCTACTAATGGTACAGGCTTCATGGTTGGGTGAATTTCACTCTTTGATGGTTTGTTTTCATAAAGGATCGTCGTCTGGATGGACTCAACAATCTCTTTAAGAAGTTCAAGGAGTTCATCCTTTTTTAGCTTTTCAATATTCTCACTTGAATCCAAGACGGTGGATTGGGTCCTGTCATCGATGAAGTAGTGGCCGGTTCCCTCTTTCCAGCCATAGAGGATCGGTTCATGTTTCCAATGGTAATCTTGCCGGCTCAATACAAGCGAGTTCTTCACCCATATCAGAACCTGAGATAACTTGAACCCTACCTCCGTAAACGCCCGAGAGAAGCTCGTTCTTTCCGTCTCACTGTGAAATACATAAATCGCTCCCCCAGGTTTAAGATACTGGTAGGCAAGCTGGTACATCTTGGTGAGAAAGGTATAAAACTGATCCGAAGGCATATGGTCATTAAGGATGTGATTGCTGTTGCGTTTGCTATTGGAGGTTTGATTCATCATCTCAGCCTTATCCCCAAAGTTGACGTTATACGGTGGATCGGTCACAATCAAGTCCGCCAGTTGTCCGTTCATCAGTTTGGCTACATCGTCCGGATCGGTGCTGTCTCCACACATCAGTCGGTGAGATCCCAGGATGTAGATATCCCCTCGCTTGGATTTCGGTTCTTCGATTTCTTCTAGAGCCGCATCCACATCGAAGTCATCATCAACGGCTTGCTGAGTGTCCATTGAAGCCAATAGTTCCTTGAATTCTTCATCATCGAAGCCGGTCATACCCAAGTCGATTTGTTGCTCCAATTCTAATAACAACTCCTTTAACTTGTCCATCTGCCATTCACCGCTGATCTTGTTTAAGGCGATGTTTAAGGCCTTCTCCTTGACCTTATCGACCTCCACCAACACGACATCGACCTCGGTATATCCCAAGGCTTTAAGAACTGTGGCGCGTTGGTGTCCTCCGATGATCGTGTGGTCTTTGTTGACGATGATCGGATCCACATACCCAAACTCCTGGATACTGCGACGGATCTTCTCGAACTCTGCGTCCCCGGGTTGTAAGGACTTGCGAGGGTTGTAGTTGGCATAAACCAACTGATTTAGATTGATTTTTTGAAATTGCATGCGATCACCTAGAACGGTTTGATCAGTTGCATATAGGCTGCTTGCAAGGTGATCTCATTGATGATCCGGTTACGCCAGACATAGAAGGTCGTCTTTTCAATGTGCAGCTTCTCAAAGATCTGCTGCTCCGGAATCTTCTGGTCATATTTCAATGCCATCAGTTTCCCCAGCTCGGATTGCTCATAACGGGCAAAGACCGACTCGATGATGGTCGACCAAGCTTGCTCTTCTTTGTGAGGACTGGTGCGAATGTGTTGGCGGTTGTAGAGGTAGTATTCGACGTCTCTGCGATATTTGTTCATTGGTCGTCTCCTTATTTCAGTCGCATGTTTTTGCGTTTGTCAGGGTGGATTTCAATCGTGTAATATTTGGCCATTTGATAGATCCTCGAACCAATGGCTTCATCGATGTCCAATAGCTCATTGATCAGTTTTTCGGAGCTAAACAAAGTGATTCTGTCTTTGTTGTTGTAGCGGTGGTTGATGATCTCAAAGGCGATTTGAATGTCTGCCTGGGTTGGGGGTTTTCCTTTTTCGGTTTTAAAGAGGTCATCGATATACAAGACTTCGATGGTCTTCCATTGATCGATGGCTTGTTGATAGTCGACACTTTCCATCGTAATCGCTTTAAGCCGGACGATCTCATCGCGCCACAACATGTACCTGGCCGGATGTCCCTGCTCCATCAGCCGGTTAACGATGGCAGTACAGATGTGGGTCTTTCCGACCCCGACTTGTCCTCCGATGTAAAACCAACTACGATCATGATTGATCATAAACTCCAGGGCTTTGGACTTGATATAGTGTTGCCACTGCTCTTTGACTTGGTAGTTGTCGAGGGTATATTCATGAATCAGTTTGCTTAGTCCACTTTGATGGATCAAGGCTCGGCTTTTTCGGATTGCATGGCAGCTGCAGGCTTGTAGTGCGGTATACTCTCCAACCTCCACTAACAGATACCCTTTGTTTTTACAGCTGCGACAGTCGATACCTTCCAGGGTTCCCTCCATTTGGTTGTATGCGTCGCATTGGCGTTGGTTATAGTTGGACGTTGGCTTCCACTCCCCAACGGTCGTTGGTAAGATTTCCTCCACTTTTTGCATGGGATTCTCCTTTCTTCAGTGGATAGACACTGAGCCAATTATTCAGAATGCTTTGATGTATGCAGGCTATGATGTCTTCCTGACTCTCTTTAAGTTTGGTTAGTTGGATACAAAAGAGTTCTTTGGCTTTGGGGGTCAAGGCTTTATTCTTCATCCCTTTGCGCATTTGTTCATATTCCTGTAATGCCTTCAGTAACTCCAACTCATCTTTGGCGAAGCGTTGAAAAACATCGATACTTTCTTTATTCTTTTTCTTATTCTTATTTCTTATATCTATATCTATATCTGTGTCTTGACATGTTTGACATGTCAAGGACAAATCTTGTAACAGAAGTTCCCGTTTCTTCCTAGATTCTCTTTTTTTCTCTCGGTTGTAGTCGCGTATCGTTTCCAGTCGTGTTTGATTCTGATATTTTTCCCAGTTGGAAACCAATAAAATGTTGTTTATGACCTCAATCATGCCAAATTTCACCAGGATACTTAGGGCCAATCGGATGGTCGCAATGGGTCGGTCAAACTCGGTCGCCAACATCTCATCGGTATACGGGATGTCCTTGGAGAAGTAGACCAAGCCATTGTCATTGGTATGACCGGCTAAGCAGAGGATTTGTAGCCAGATGACGATGATCGCATCACTGTCGGTCATTTTACGGATCTGTTTGATTTTGCGATTATCAAACAAATCGGAGACCAGTTTGATCCATTTGACGGCAGCCATCGGATCACCTCCGGGGTTGAAAGGGGTTATCGTTCATGATGTTTTCTTCCTTTCATGTTTTCTAGTTTTCGTCGTTTCTCATCGATGGTGGACCGGGTATAGATCCGGGTGGTTTCCAGGGAACTATGACCCAGGATATCCGCCAAATCAAGGACGTTGTTGTACTGATTCATAAACTCCTTGGCAAAGTAATGCCTAAAGCTGTGGGGATGAACCCGCTCCAGGTTGACCTTTGCGTTGGCGGCCACTTGCTTCATGTGGCGCAGAATGGTGGAGTAGCTGATCGCAAAGATTTTGCCTTCCGTAATGTTACGGTCCTTGCAATATTTGCGCAGTTCCCTCGCAAGTTCCTGGGTCAAGATGATCTCCCGCTCCTTGCCTTTGTTATAGGTGGTGAAGCTAAATCCCTGAATATTGCGTACGGTAAAAGACTCCAGCTCGCTGATGCGGATGCCAGCGGTAATGATGATTTTTATGATTAGGGTAAGCTCATCCTTCCCCATCTTTTTGGCATGTCGCAGGAGTCGGGAAACATCCGACTCACTGACGACGTTGGGTAGACTGGATTTCTGTTGGGTCTTGATCTCCCGGATGCGGACATCACTCATTTCACACCATTTCAAAAAGGTATTGACGATGGTGATGTAATTATTGATACTGCTGGTTTTATAGATTCCTTGACAAAGTTGCTCCTTATACGCCAAGACATGACTCTTTTGGATCTCTTCCCCTTCAGGTAAAGAATCCAAGAAGACGGCAAGGTCCCGGGCATATTTGGTGATGGTGCGAGCACTTCGCTCCATGTGTCGCTGGGCTTCGATGTACGCCATCAACTTGTCCTTGAGCTGCTCTTTATTCATCCAGCGAGCAAGGTTGCTCTAGCCCTTCCAATTGGCCAAACAACTCCTTGAGTTTCTGATCACTCAAGTATTTTTTCATCGGTAACATCGTGTTGAAGTACTGGGTTTTAAAGTGTCTGCTTTGCGCTTGGGCATACTGCTCAATCTCGTCTTGTTGCGCGGTATCAATACGAACGTAAATCCCCTTGCCCCGCTTGGAAGGAATAAAGATGATCCCTTCTTTGCGCAGCTGGCTGAGCAGTTGCCGGATGGTCCGTTCGCTGTTATAGTCCGAAGTTTGGATGATGGTCTTTGAAGCCATCGTTTGTTTTAACAGTCTTAGGTGCATCCAATATCTCCCGGCTCACCCAATGGGTGGCTGCTGCGGTATTGTTGCAGGGTGAAGCTATAATCGATGCCTAATACTTTGAATACCAGATGGGATGGAACCTTGGTGGGTCGTAAGTCATACGGATCGTTTTCAAGGCTTTTGCACTGCGCAAACACCTTGCATACACTTTCCCACCGGACCCCTCCCATCAACTCGCGTATGTCGCTTTTGGAAGCATACGGCTGAAACAGGATCTTCATAATGATAACACTTCACATTTCGTGATGTTCTTCTTGAAAAAAAAGAGATTCTACACTTTGTCCGTAACATTGAGCCAAAGCCAACTTCACCGCATCTCTGGGGGTTCGCTGGGCACCTTCATACGATTCTAAGGCCCGGACGGATATATTCAGTTGTTGGGCAATTTCTTCTTTGGTACGGTTGCCTCGACATTCGATCAACCGTTGGGCGATTTTCATTCTATCCACTGGTGGGGGTCTCCTTTCGCAAATCAACTTCATGCATGGGAGTTGGGTTTGATCCATGATGATCAACGTTGTATAGTCCGTCCCTCTCTCGAGCGAGGAAGAAATATCGTCACGTGGGTTGCTTCTATTCTAAAAGAGGTCAACGGCGTTTGTCAACACGGTTGGTGATGAAATTTCTTGAAACAACCACAAATTGTGTTAAACTGTACTTGAGGTGAAAACAATGGCAACCTTTGGGGAACGTTTACGGGAATTAAGAAAAGTGGCGAAACTGACACAACGGGAGTTGGCTCAAGCCGCTCATGTGGGTGAAAGCACGATCAGTATGTATGAAATGGAAAAAAGGGAACCGGATTTTGAGATGCTTGAAGTCTTGGCGGATACCTTTAATGTAGATATCGACTATTTGTTGGGAAGAACGGATATCATTACAATGATCCCCAACAGTCGAGTGACTTCAATGGTGACCAAAATTCCGGTCTATGGAAAGATTTCGGCCGGACAGCCTTTTGAGGCCATCGAAGATATTTTGGATCATATCGAAGTTCCCAGCTGGTTAGCCACCCGGCCCAATCTGTTTGGCTTGATGGTGGTTGGGGATAGCATGAATAAAGTCATTCCTAACGGCTATATCGCTGTGTTACAAAAAACGGCCAGTTTGGATGATGGTTCGATTGGAGCAGTGTTGGTCAATGGATCGGATGCAACGCTCAAGAAATACTACCGCATCAAGGATGGTGTTTTGCTTGAACCGCAGAGTTACAATCCGGATCACAAACCTTTAGTTTATAAAGACGATGACGATGTTCAAGTGATGATATTAGGCAAGCTCGTTTGGAGCTGCGCATCCCGTAGTTTCTAGATTTTTCTTTCCCTGTTTGGTTTTAGAAAACCCCCGATTATGTCCGGGGGTTCGTGGCACTCCCTTTGTGGGGGAACTCAGGAATGTCATACATCAATTTTAGCAGAAAATAAAGTGAGGTACAACATTATGGCCATTTACAAAGATGAAAAGCGCGGCACCTGGTACTGCAAAGTCAACTATCTCAATGAAGATGGGAAATTAATCTCCCATACCAAACGGGGATTCAAACTGAAGCGGGATGCGCTCAACTATGAGTCCAGCTATCGCTGCGAGCAATATGAAAAACAAGAGGAACCCGTCATCGAAGAACCGGTGGTAGTTGAGGCAGTTTCTGAACCCGTCAAAGAGATGATCTTCCGGGATCTCTTCGATAAATACATCGAAAACAAACGGCATGAAGCCGAAGACTACAACGTCAACAAGTACATCCAAGTAGCGAAACGTTTCTTTGGTCGGGTGATGGATGTCCCTATGTCCAAAATCAAACCCAGTGACTACCTCGAGTGTCGCAACTTTATTGAAAGTCAAAAGGCTGCTGTCCGGTATCGGAACAAGGCCATTTTTCTTTTGAAGAGCGTGTCAAAGTTTGGTTATGACTATTATGAATTTAAGGATCATGCCCGCCTGCTCAAGATCATTCCGCTGAAATCAACCGAATTCAAAGAGCGTGAAGTCTGGACCCCGGATCAGTTCAAGCTGCTCATTGAACATGTGGATCATTTTGTTTACAAAGCATACTTTACCTTCCTGTATTACACGGGAGTTCGCCGCAGTGAAGCTCGGGCCATCGAGAAGAAAGACATCGTCGATGGTTGCGTCAGCATCAATAAATCCATGCATCAATACAAGAAGGAATTCAAATCCCTAAAGACCAATTCGAGTCGACGGAAGATCCAGCTCAATCAGCATGTCCTGGATATGATCGCTCCACTGATGGAACGGGACGGTCCCCTGCTGTTTGGGGATTACGAGGATCTCTCATCAACCTCAATCCAACGTTACTTCTCCAACGGCATAAAAAAATGTAACCAGCACCTAAAGGACATCGGGGAAAAGCCGATACCGAAGATCCGGTTACATGATATGCGTCACAGTCATGCGACGTTTCTGATTAACAAAGGGGCCAACATCGTGGCGGTATCAAAACGACTAGGACATTCAGACATAAATATGACTCTAAGGGTATATACACATTTACTTAAGGAAAACGAAGATAAGATAATTAGTCTTCTGGATTAGTGATTGATTCGAATATTTCTCTAATATTTGTGTTATTGTGATAACTATAAAGTGAAGTATATACTAATATCTGTATCTCGTCGAACGGCATATTATACTCTATCGTCATGAACCGATCGGAAAACTGGTCTTTAAAAATTCTTAACATCTCAAAACCCAAATAAACTTTATCATGCCTGAAAATTGAAAGTGTATTTGGCTCAAAATCATAGTCATTTACTCCAGATTCATCTTCATCTAAATACACAAGAATTTTTTCAAGAACATAATTATTATTGGGCAAGCCAATATCACGTGGCATACTGAAGATATCATAAAACTCGTGATTGTGTATAGATGGATCTTTGTCGTTAAAGTTTTCAATGAATTGCATAATCAAATTTCGTGAGTATTCTTGATAGGCTTCCACGAACTCAACATTCCTATCAATTGTTGGCTTATAATTTACTAATTTGATAACATCGTCTATATAGTCAACTGTGTACTTTTCATATCGTTCAACGTAGAAACCTCTTAATTGTTGAAGCATATCTATTATGTCATCACCTACTAGAACTTTCTGATTATTCCAACCTCTGTTATAGCTTTCTACGATATCCAAAAGTCGAGTTGATATGTAATCGAGTGTGCTATACTTGCGTATTGTGTAAGAAAATAATTTTTCCTTCCTAATCTTAGGCGTAACTTCCGATGTTTCTCGGACGGTCGAATATACGCTTATTACAATCTCTGAACCTGAATCTGCAATAATTGGAGAGTAAAGTCTCTCTTTTTTTGGTTTATCAATTAAATAGGGACTACGATGACTGACCTCTAGAACATGAGCAAATGATAAGTTTCTTAAGTGATAGAAGTATTTGTCATCCGTACCTTCTTCATTAAATCCTTTTTCACAAAAAATGTCCGACTTTTGTTTATTTATGTCACTAAATTTTAGCTCATCTAAAAGTACAGATATACAAGAGCGAATTATTTCTGTGTGCACAAAGAAAAGTATTACTTTATTTTGCGTCAGAGTACTTTCGCTTTCTAACTTTAACATATTCAGGTTATTTGCAGAATCTTCAACTCTATCCATGAAGGAACAAATTAAGTCCCAGTGAGGTCGTAACGCTGGTGACTCATAAAAAATTGGTGTGCTATTAATTATTTCTCGTAACTTTTGAATTTTCTTAATATCAATAATTAGTTCCATTTTGCCTCGTTACCTTGCTTTATTAAAATCTAGATCAAGCTTGTAATATTTACACAGAGTATCAAAGTCCAAGTAGATTCCTGCTTTATTTAATAAGTCAATTCTTGAATCGTATATCATTTTGAGTATATTATTAACATCGACTCCATAATGAATATGGTTATGACAATTGCTACACAAAGATATTATATTAGCCTCAACGTCCAATGATACATCAAATTGCTCTTGAAATTCCATTGGCACTATATGATGTGGCTCAGTGTAATTCTTGAGTGTTTTTCTACGTCTAAAACTTGGATGTGTTAGATCTATCTCACATTGGAACTCTGCGCGACGCAAGGCATTTGCTGATACTTTTTTATCTCGTGGGTACGATTTTCTTCCCCCCAAATTTATTGAAGATGGGCGAACAACTGGGCTTGGAACATATATATCAGGATTCATTTCTTCTTCTAACAATTCCGATACTTCATTGTTTAAAAGATCATCAAGAAATTTTTCGTCCATCAATTCTCTTTCTCTATACTCAATGAAGCCCTTAAAGCTTTCAACAATCTCTGGTGTCATCGACCTTAAGGCTTCTCTAGCGAAGTAATCAAGCATTTTGAAATTTGCATTATATAAATATCCTGTATTACCTCTCTTCCTTTTATTAAAAGGTGCTAATCTTTTCGGTTGAATTTCAAGCAGTCTTTCAACATGAGGTTTTGTGTCAATTGGATTGATTAGGGTAAAGTAATCGGTATTAACACGCCACCCATCTCTATTCCAATGATGCTCTTCATCAAATCTATCGTAGGAATACGCATTACTCAGTGCACGACTAATAGCAACAACATGTCGATTATAACTATGTATGATGAAGTCTCCAGTGCTAACTTTTCTCATCAGATCGTGATGTGCTACTAAGTGGCCACTAAGGTTTTTTTTGGGAGCCCATAAGTATCCTTCAGTCGACTCTTCCATATAGCTTATATTCTGAAAAACAAAGTACACGTTTATTTTCTTGCTGCTACGCTTGTCATGCATGAAGATAGTATCATCAATAAATCTAGATAGTTGCGAAGTAACTACTGTCGGCCCTTGGACAGATTTTAGACCATTTTTCAATAAATCATCATATACTAGTAATCCATCATACTCCTCAAGTAGTCTAATCTGCATGTATCTTCCATAATTTCTATAATTGTGGTCATCAATGTTGAACTCGCTAGTGTCGATTTCTCGTTCTAGCATATCAACTTTCGTTGCAATACATTTATACATTATCTCTTGATATGGTGCAGAAACATAAATGTACACTATATCATCAACTGACACCTTTGTACTCTGTTTGTAATCAATCTCATTGTATTTACGAAAAGCACCAACGATATCAAACATCTGAGGATTATTTATTATGATCCACTCTTTCATTTTTTACCCTCCATTTTAGTTATTCCGAACATCAACTATATAATCAAAATAACAAGGCTATAACAAGTCTAGGATCCATGCAGCTCTTTCAAAGCTAACTGATAAATATTGGTGATTGTATAGTAACTAAGTAATTTGTTCAGCTGAATAGCAGGATGATAGAAATCTAATACTATATTTTTCTCTCTAGATATGTCAGCAATGTAGTACCAATTTTCATTTTCAACATTTTTTTTAATTTTTCGATCGAACAATATTTCATCAAGAATTTTTCCCGTATTTCCGCAAACTATGATTTTAGGATTAATAATTTCAATTTGTCTAATAATCTCAAGTTTGTCATACTTTGCGTACTCATTAAGAATTTTTACTTCTGACCTTGATTCTCCGTTGCATTTCTTAATATTCAAAATGGCGATACTATTTAGCCAGAAATTGTTTTCATTATAATCAATTTTATCAGACGAGAATCTTGCCACTTCGTCTTTTGTTGTATTTGTAATGCCATAAGTCCATTCAATTACTCTATTCCAGATTGGATATCCCTGAGGGTTCATGTAACTTAACCAATCTGTAATTGAACCACTTTTCTTTTGGCTGTGTGGTTCTTTTAAGATAAATAGTATTTTATTGTCTACAACCTTATTCCAATACTCAATATTAACAACACCATCTGATACGAATATATTCTTACCATGATCTATGATTACATTATTTGCACCAACATAATAGGGTTTCTTTTGGTAGTGTCAAGAATTTTGTGTAAACGTTAGGTAAGCCCAATCCGGCCTTTGATTACTAAATTAATCCGAAAACATGGCCATCAAATCCGAAGCAACCAGTCCAAAGCCCTTGT
>JAVBWK010000034.1:0-54536 GCA_036677505.1 Erysipelotrichaceae bacterium | reverse complement strand
AGCACTCCTTGTTCATGTTTGGTTGCACAATCATTGTACAAGTTTGAGCTTCCTTTTTCTATAGAAGTTGAAATCTATAGACAATGCGTTTACACAAAATATTTTATACTACCTTAAAGATATTGAAGAATTATAAGAATTATAATATAATTATGACAAAGAAGGTGATCAAATGTATGAGTGGTTAACGGGAAATGCCCACACCCTGGTTGTTACACTGTATAACACCAATATAACGCTAAATAACAGTGCCGCAGCCTACTTCAATGATGTTCGTTACGCTACCATCGGTATCAATCGCGATCTTAAGCAGTTTGTGATTCGTCCGGTGACCAAAAGAGAAGTAGAATTGAAAATAGTTCCTTTAGAACACCTACATAAGGTGTCAATTGGCAAAGGATATGCTAGAATTAGTAATAAGATAGTTTGTGATGAATTGGCTGCCATTCTGGATGAACCGTTGAACGGCCAGAAATTTATCGCTAAATTTGATGACAAGGACAAAATGCTTGTTATCAGACTTTCGGATGAGTCCGAGTAAGGAGGATCAATATGGAACAATGGCTATGGGTTATCATTTTGGTTGGCACATTGATCGTTGAAGTAGTAACATTTGGAAATCTGATTTCCGTATGGTTCTCCATCGGTGCTTTAGCCGCTTATTTTGCATTATTGCTTGGATTTGGATTCCCTGTTCAGTTGGGAGTGTTTATTGTCGTTTCAATCGCATCCTTACTATCCATCCGTCCGCTGGCAGCAAATTATTTCCGAGGAAATATCGTGGCAACCAACGCCGATCGGATCATCGGTCAGCAGACGACATTGGTCAAAGCCATCAAGTCTAATGGCTGGGGTGAAGTGAATGTATTTGGCACCGTTTGGAGTGTTGCCGAACTGAACAACCGTCCGCTGGATGCCGGTACCGTTGTAGAAGTGGTTGCCATCGAAGGCGCAAAACTGATCGTCAAGAAAGTCGATTGAGAAAGGAAAAAACATGGAAGAATTTATCGGATTTTTCGTTTTACTGTTTGTATTGTTATTGGTTATCATCGTACTAACCTATACAGTGCGGATCATCCCCCAATCCAATGCTTATGTTATTGAAAGACTTGGGGCATATAACCGCACACTGAAACAAGGTTTACACTTTGTCGTTCCGATCCTGGATCGGGTTGCTTCCAAAGTAACATTGAAAGAAAATGTATTTGACTTTGCTCCTCAGCCGGTCATCACCAAAGACAATGTCACCATGATGATCGATACCGTCGTTTACTTCTTTATCTCCGACCCTAAGCTGTATACCTATGGTGTTATCAATCCGGTATCCGCCATTGAAAACCTAAGCGCAACAACATTGCGTAACATTATCGGGGAACTGGAACTTGATGAAACGCTGACCTCCCGTGAAATCATCAACTCAAAAATGCGCGTCATTCTTGATGAAGCAACGGACCCCTGGGGCATCAAAGTTAATCGTGTTGAAGTTAAAAACATTATCCCGCCGCGCGACATTCAAGATGCAATGGAAAAGCAAATGCGTGCCGAACGTGAACGCCGCAGTGCTATCCTAAAGGCTGAAGGTGAAAAACGTTCTGCGATCCTGATCGCTGAAGGGGAAAAAGAAGCTGTCGTTTTGCGTGCTGAAGCCAAGAAAGAAGCATTGATTGCTGAAGCCGAAGGGGAAGCCAGAGCCATTGAACGTGTATATAAGGCACAGGCTCTCGGTGTCGAACTGTTGAAGAAAGCTGCTCCGGATCAGGCTTACCTGACCTTACGCGGTTATGAAACTTTCGAGCGGGTCGCTAACGGACAATCGACAAAGATCATTATTCCGTCCGAAATCCAGAATATGGCCAGCTTGTTGGCCGGTGCCAAAGCACTGATCGAACCGGACAAGGAAGAGAAAAAATAGCAGACAAAAAGCCGAGACATCGGCTTTTTCATTTCTTTCCAGTTTTTTTGGTGCGCTTCTGCGTGATTTTAAATATGACTCCTTTGTCCGTGTTATAAGCTGAAGGCACAAATCCATAGGCTGTGACCACCTTATGTACGATGGCCAGACCCAACCCAAACTGACCGTCATCACCTTTTTCATACGCCTTAAACAGCTTACTTATACGCTCATCCGACATCGGTGGTCCGTCATTGTACACCGACAGTTCTGTTTCATTGAGAACAATGACGATTTTACTCTTCGCATAACGAATGGCATTGTCAAGCAAATTCTCAACGACAACCCGCCAAGGTTCCATCGAACCCGAATATATCACCCTTTGCAAATTGGTTTCAATCTTAATTTCCGGTCGAATGACTTTCAGAGATAAGATTGCCTTCGACACGACTTCAATCATATCGATTTCACCGACTTCCACGCCTTCACTGGCCATATATCCTAAACGGTTCAATAACAGAAGGCTCTGCACTTTCTTTTCTAGCCGATTGGCATGTTCGATTATGACATCAACACTCTTCTCAAGCGTTTCATAGGGATAAACACCGTCTTTGATACTTTCCCCATACGACTTAATCGTTGATATCGGTGTTTTCAAATCATGCGAAATATTATGAATCATTTCTTCTTTCAGCTGTTCCGAACGCCTGATTTCGATCTGCATGGCAACCAGCGCGGAAGCCACCTCACCGATTTCATCTCTTCGGTCTACTTTCAGCTCGGCATCTTCGCCATGACGTATTTTTTCGATATAGGCACGGATCTGATTCAGCGGATGGATCAGATACGCTACCCAGATCATAAGCAAGAAAAACAATACACTCACAACGATGACCATGATATTAACTACACTGTTTAGCAGGGTGTTCTTAAACTCGTCACGATAAGAACTGGAAATCGTCGAGGCGATCGCAGTCGTCATATCGATCCGCGAGATCGTATAAAGTATCTTCTGATCATCAAATCCCGAAATATAATCACGGGTATTAAGCACCTGACTTACAGCATTTGTTCTCAACTCTTCAATCAGCTCTTTAGATAATGAACCGACATTGGCACTGGCTAACATTTTCCCGTCATCAGAGAAAATGATATGTACGATATTCGGGTCATTACCGCCATAAAGAGATTCGACAGGAACGCTCAACCGATAATTATAGACGATGTTTGCCTGCGTCCGGCGGATGATCCCATACATCTGACTGCGTACGAAACCATCAATGTTCCAGGAAAGAAACATGAAAAAAAACGAAACGAAAAAAACAATGAAAAGAAATACGATCCCGAAGAGTTGTTGAGTCAGAGAAAACTCTTTAAGAAATCCGCGAAATTTCATCAGCCTAACCGATAACCGAATCCGTATATCGTATGTATGCTCAGATTCGGCATTTTTCTGCGCAGGCGGCGCAAAGTATCATCTACGACCCGATCGGAACCATAGTAGTTCACTTCCCAGACTTTCATTAAAATCTGCTCTCTGGAGAAGGCAGTACCCTTGTTTTTGATAAAGAGCATGAGCAAGTCAAACTCTTTGGTTGTCAGTTCGAGCTCGCTTCCTTCGGAAAAAACTTTTCTTTGAGTCTCATCCACTTCATATCCGTCAATCATCATTCGGGTTATTTCATCCTTATATACCCTGCGCATGATATTGTTTACTCTTAACACCAACTCTTTGGGAGAAAACGGTTTGGTAATATAATCATCACTGCCTTTTTCCAAGCCGATGATCCGATCAAACTCCTTATCACGAGCTGACATGAAAATGACCGGCACTCCCGGTGACTGAATTTTGATGGCTTCAATCAAATCAAACCCGCTTCGGTCATCAAGCATGATATCTAAAATCCACAAAGAAACATCCTCATCGCCGACATGCATGGCTGCCTGATCATACGTAAGATAAGATCGCACTTCATAATTCTCTTTTTCCAGATAACGTTTGACCAGTTCATTCAGATCCTTCTCGTCCTCAACAACGCACAGAACACGTTTCATCATGACACCTCTTTGCATTATCATACCAAAAGAAAAGGACTGTTTAAAGTCCTTTGGTCACAATCAGATCGATGACTTCCTGTACCAGCTGCAAACACAATTCTTCGCTTTGCGCTTCCACCATGACCCTCACCAATGGTTCAGTGCCGGAAGGTCGGACGAGTATACGGCCGTTTCCATGCAATTGATCTTCAAGATGCAGGATCTTCTCTTTCAAATGAACATCTTCCATGACTGCTTGTTTATCGTTGACACGCACATTTTTAAGCAGCTGCGGATATATCGATACAGGTTCGGTGAGCATGGCAAGTGACTGACCGCTGTCTGCCATGACTTCAAGCAGTTTCATAGCGGTCAGCAACCCATCGCCGGTCGTTGCATGATTTTTGAAGATAATGTGCCCCGATTGCTCTCCGCCAAGATGGATGTCCTGAAGAAGCATCTGCTCATAAACATACTTATCTCCGACCTGCGTCTGAATAAACTGAATATCTTCCTTCTCCAATGCTTTATATAAACCGAGATTCGACATGACCGTGGTTACAATCGCATTTTTAGGCAACGCCTGATACTTTTTGAGATGCAAGCCGCATGCATACAGGATTTTATCGCCATCGATCAGATTTCCGTATTCATCAACGGCAATCAAACGATCGGCATCTCCGTCAAAAGCAAATCCCACATCCGCCTTCATTTCGATAACCGCCTCTTGTAAATGCTTAGGGTGAGTTGAACCGCAATCGGTATTGATATTGGTTCCATCAGGTGAATCATGGATAGCTATGACCTCTGCATGAAAACGATTCAGCATTCTCTTTGCGGTTGAAACCGCACTGCCATTGGCACAATCGATCACAATACGTTTATTCCTTATATCGAAATCAAAAAGAGAAGCCATCCAATCCAGATAATGAGTCAATCCTTCTGAATAGTCAACGATCCGCCCGATATTGCCATCCAAAGCAAACAGAATATCCGTTTCCCCATCTATATACTGCTCGATTTCGACTTCAAGGACCGCAGAGAGCTTACTGCCCTGCGAATCAAATACCTTGATCCCATTATCGTAATAAGGGTTGTGAGAAGCGGAAATCATGACACCGCAATCAAAATTCTCTTTTTTGACCAGATATGCAACGGCCGGCGTCGGTGATATGCCCAGCATATAAACATCACATCCGGCTGCAGTTGCTCCGGCAGCGATTGCTGATTCAAACATCGATGATGAAATCCGTGTGTCTTTACCGATTAGTATGCGGCCTTTGCCTTCTTTTGAAAACAAGTGACCCAAGTAACTGCCCACGGCAAAAGCCATGTGTACAGTCAACGTATCATTGGCTCTGCCACGGATTCCATCCGTTCCAAAATATTTCCCCACAATGATTCTCCTTATCTTATGACTTCAATAGATATCGTCGGTTTCTCAGGAGTAAACTTAACCAGGGTCGTACCACCGTCTACATATACGATGACATCCTGTAATCCTAATTCAATATCCAGCATATCGATGTAAACTTCCATATTGTCTTCCGTAATATCCGCAATATTTTCAGCTGTGCCAAATAACTCGACATTGGTATAAGCATCTTCCGGATCAACGATCGTAAATCTGTATCCTTTTATATTATTACGGTAACGGATCATGACATTCTCCACAATGCGCTTGACCCCATCACCCAACTTGATTTCCATATTGACCTTCGTAACACTGAGTTTACGGACACCGCTTGGCAAGGTCACGGTATACACCAGATTGGTATCTCCGGTTAGGGTCGTGGCATTGATCGGAATACGCAACTCATCGATTTTTGCCAATACTGACTCAGGAGCAAACAGTGTAATCGAATTATGATCCATCGTGATGGATGAAATGGCTTTCCCATTAGGAATCTCACCAACCGGATCAACGATGACAGGTACCGTCTTTGATGGCGAAGTCACATTGACAGTGACATTCACTTCCGCAGGCATGATATCCGCATTGACGCGGTTACCCAACTGATCATAAGCAACGATCGGAACTTTCTTACTGAAACTGCCGGTAACACCGGTAACATCAATAAATGCTTTGACAAACGCAATACTATCCAATGTGCTCTGTGATGCACGTACGATGATCTCACTGAGTTCCAGCTGCGGTTCACCCAAAACATACTCCAAATCCATCTTATTCACATTGACAAAGTCATAATCCAATATATATTTTGCAGAAACTTTACGTGTAACCGTAACGATAGCTGTTGACGGTGTAATCGCAACTGCGACACGCGGTGAGAAATCGGTAGCTACAAGGTTGATCTGATGAACTCCTTCCGTCAGCCCGGTCAAATCAGCAACGACCTTGTACCCGCCCTGATTCTTCGTCATCTGAATATCGGCGAGTTCGCCCACCAACAAAGCATTGACTGTATTGGGCAATCCCGTGATTTCGTAAACTTCATTGTTGGCGATGACCGTTAAAGGAATATCCGGGATTTCCTCTCCCGATCCGCTGATGCCTGAACTGAAAATATCGGCATTACCAAAATTGATTGTAGCATAAAGCAACAGAGCCAAAACTAATGAGATAGGTTTACCAAATCGCGGATTAAACAGAAATTTATCTACCCATGCACTCAGCCAGCGGACAACGCGCAGCACCGACAGTTCGACACTGGCATAGGTTTTGACCATTCTCTGACTCTGACTGGCAATACGTTTCGCAATCTCTGTTTTCTCGTCAGTCGACTGACGTTGAGGACCTTTAGTCATTGCGGCTCACCTCCTGACTTATTCGAATCATCGGATGCTTGATCATCTGTCTTTAAATCCAACGACAAATCCTCATTTACCGGTTCTGATACCTCGGATTTTTCAATGACAAGATCCTTTTTCGCATGTTTCTTTTTAAATCGCTTAAAAAGCACTTCAGTACTGTGGTCTTCTTTTTTAATTGCCGGAGCAATGATTTCTTTCGCTGCCAATGGCTGATCACCAATCGGCTCAGGTTCAGCCTCGATAACTGCCGGTTTCCCTTCCCTAAACGAAAACGGTAACCACCGCTCTTCCTGTTGAGGTTCATATTTTACATCAGTTTCCTGATTCATGATCATACGATGCAAATAATCATGCAGTTTATCCTTCGTCACCTGAATCAGTTTCCCTTCTTCAGCGATCGACACTTTTCCGGTTTCCTCAGAAACAATGATCGTGATGGAATCGGTAATCTCACTGATGCCGATGGCAGCTCGATGGCGTGCACCGTAACGCGAAGGAAGTTCCATGTTGGTCGGCGGGAAATAGGCGGAAGCGCAGGCGATCCGATCCCCTTGAATGATTACGGCTCCGTCATGAAGCGGTGTGGATGTAACAAAAATCGAACACAAAAGTTCGGAGGTAACCACAGAGTTCATCGGAGTGCCGGTTTTGATATAATCCGTCAATGAGTGAGACTGTTCTAAGGTAATCAATGCTCCGGTTTGAGTATCAGAAAGCTGCATTGTTGCATTAACCAGTTCATTGATCAATTGCTCACGTTCATTGCCGGATAATGCATTCAAACGGGAGAACACACTGGATTTACCCAGTCTTTCCAGCAGTCCGCGGATTTCCGGTTGAAAAATAATGATAACGGCCAAAAATCCCCAAGTAACAAACATATCAGCCAACCACGCCACGGTACGGAAATTAAAAAATGTTGCAATTGATTTTATAACTAAGACCAAGATGATCCCTTTGAAAATCTGGATCGTCCGGCTGTTGTTTCTGACGATTCGGATTGTGTAATATAACAGAATCCACATCAAAACGATATCAAAAAACATTCGCAGAATTTGAATGATCGTTTGAATGGTTGAATAATTCAACATGGTTCGTCCTCCTTTAAGCAGTTTTAATTATAACACATCTTGGTTTGTTAAAAAACCTTACTTTTCGCTGCCCCACAGCACCAGAAAATCAACGACTGTCTGGATTTGTTCTTCTTTACTGACCGAGGCCAGACCGTCATCTTTCTGAAACCCATAGGAACCAAACTGGGAGTGATTTCCACCCTGGATCACATAAAATTCTGTGTACGGTGAAAACTTGCTCTGTGCGTCAGCAAACGAAGCCAAATTCAGTATTTTATCCGCAGAACCCCGTATGGATATCATTCGGATGTCAGTGCCAGAGAAATCAGCAGCCGGATATGAAGCCAGAAATCCGATACCTATGATCTTCTCGCTGCTTTTAGCCATCTGAGCACCCATCACACCGCCCAAGGAGTGACCGACGACGTACCATTGTTCCGTATCATCGAATTCTTCCATCCAGGCCTTACCTGCATTAATGTCAAACACAGCAAGATGAAACGGGAACGAAACGATGATGACCCTTTGACCCGATGCCTGTGCCAACTGATATCCCAAGACCGCATACGCCCGGTAATCCACTTTACCTCCGGGATAAATCAGCCAGCCGGTTGTCACATCCACATTCTCCGGTGTGATAACCAAAGCTTTTCGAAGCCCTGTTTTTACTTCAACGATCTCATCGCTCTGACTTTCGATCAAAGTCACCGCCTCATCGGCTGGCGGATAATTCTGAAAAAGGTATACTGTAACCGCAAAAATCAGAATTGCAATCAGTGTGATATATCTGAAATATCTGGCTCGCTTGTTTCTCATATCATTCTCCCGTTATATGTCTCTTTTTATATCATCGTTAACTGCTTGTATTATACCTTATCTTTGATTACAATGTACAAGTGAGGTACTTATGAACGAATCTGTCATCACGATCACCCTTGAAAACAAAACGGTCATTCTGGTCAAAACAGCCCATGTATCAGCCCAAAGCGTTTTGGATGTGAAAGAAACAATCGAACACTACCGCCCAGCAACCGTATGTGTCGAACTGGATGCTCAGCGCGCAAAAGCTTTTACGGAGAAGCAATCCTGGGACAATGTCGATATTATCACTATCATTAAGCGCAAACAAGCGGGATACTTGCTTACAAATCTCATCTTAAGCTCATATCAGCGCAAAATCGCCAAGCAATTGGATATTGCCGTGGGGGCCGAGATGCTTCAGGCGTTTCAAAGCGCTAAGGACATCGGTGCACATATTCGAACTATTGACCGTAATATCCAAACGACATTCATCCGGATCTGGCGGTCGCTGCGCTTTTGGGAGAAAATCAGGCTGATGAGCGCACTTCTGACCAGTTTGTTTGTTGAAGAGAAAATCACTGAAGAGAAACTTGAAGAACTGAAACAGTCCGACATGATTGAATTAGCACTTAAGGAAGTCGGCGGCAAATTTCCTTCTATTAAAACCGGATTAGTGGATGAACGTGATAAATATATGGCACAAAGCATCAAACAGGCTCCAGGTGATCTTGTGGTTGCGGTAGTTGGTGCAGCCCATGCTCCCGGAATATTAAGAGAGATCCACAATACTAACAGTTTAGTACAATTAGACAAAATTCCGGAGAAAACATGGTTTTCCAAGATTTCCGGATGGCTGATTCCGGTACTGATATTATTACTTATAATAATAACTTTCAGTTTTGATTCTTCGATCGGAGTGCGTCAAGTCATGACCTGGATCATTCTCAATGGCGGATTGTCTGCACTTGGCACAGCTTTGGTATTAGGGCATCCCCTGTCGATACTTACGGCGTTTTTAGCCGCTCCGATCAGTTCGCTGTCTCCGCTGTTAGCTGCCGGATGGTTTGCCGGCATTGTCGAAGCCATCATGCGCAAGCCGAAGGTTTCAGATCTCGAGCGTATATCTGAGGATATCAATTCGGTCCGCGGATTTATGAGCAATCGATTCTTGCATGTACTGTTGGTGGTAATGAGTGCAAATCTGTTCTCATCGCTTGGAACGATCCTCTCGACCATGGAAATATTCAAAAACTTCTTTAAAACAGTATTCTAAAGGGGGCAGCTTTGCCCCCTTTTTCTATGCCCATAAATCGAACGGATACAATCCTTCTTCTTTCATCTTCGCCAGTGCCTCTACGACCATCGGCTTATCTTCGCGATAGGTGACACCAAACCACCGATCGTTGCTTGTCAGCATCTTCACGCGAAACATTTGATCTGCTAAACCTTCTCCGACGGCTGTCGGAAGGACGTGTTCACATTTGAGTGGATTTTGTTCAAGTTCTCTCTGTAAGAATCGTTTAAAGACAAACTGAAAGTATGGAATGACGGCCGGGGTAAATCCCCAGTAGTTCATCGAGACTTGACTCTTGGGATCGATGGCCTTCATTTCTCCATCGATTTCAACTTTCAGAGTGTCATCCGCATAGCCGATTCTCGGCCGCTCGACGATTCTCTTGAGATATCCGCCTTCATTCTCACACACAGCCCGAGTGACCATCCCTGATCGTGTTACCGTATTTTCAAGAATGTATCCGACCATCGCATATTCGCCGTCAACTATTTCTTCATTCAAATATTCATACATAATTTTGAAAGAATCTTTACCATAATAATCATCCGCATTGATGATCATAAATGGACCATCCAAGATATCACGGCATGCTAACAGCGCATGGGTCGTACCCCACGGTTTTTCGCGACCCGCAGGCAATGTATATCCATCGGGTAAATCATTCATGTCCTGATAAGCGTAAACAACGTGCATATGCCTGCGGATTCTTGAACCTAATGCCTGCTCAAAAGCCTGTTCATGTTCTTTTCGAATGATCAAGACAACAGTCTCAAATCCTGCTTCTTTGGCATCGTAAATCGAGAAATCGATGATGCTCTCGCCATTGGTTCCGACCGCATCAATCTGTTTTAATCCGCCATAGCGACTGCCCATGCCGGCAGCAAGTATGACTAACACTGGTTTTTTCATATGTAACTCCACCCTTTATACCCTCTAAATTATATCGAAAATCACCATAAAGTTAAACTAAAAAAGCACCTTTCGGTGCTTCAGGCATCAAATGGTGCCGCTACCCAGAATTGAACTGGGAACTGAGCATTACCATTGCTCCGTTTTACCATTGAACTATAGCGGCATAGTGCATAAACAATGATAATAAAAACCACTGAAAAAAGCAACCCTTTTTATTAAAAACTACCAATTCTTTAGGTGTTCATACACCTTGGATACCGGCATACCCATGACCGCATAATAGTCTCCGCGGATGCTTTTGACAAAGCAGGCTGCCAGACCTTGAATGCCATAAGCACCGGCTTTATCCATAGGTTCACCGCTGTTCACATAGTCTTCGATTTCTTTTTCGCTCAACACGCAAAAATCAACTTCAACGACCGATGAGAAAATTTCTTGCTTACTCTGATCCATCATACAGACACCGGTAATGACCTGATGTGTACGACCGGAAAGTTTCCTCAGCATCGCTTTCGCATCTTCATGATTATTGGGCTTACCCAACACTTCATCATCCGCCAATACGATCGTGTCAGCACCGATGACCAAGGATTGAGGATGAAGTTGCCAAACGGTCAATGCTTTATGATAAGCGAGCAGTTCGATGGCCTGTACTTTACTCAATGACTCATCAAGTACTTCATCAAGATCGGCTTCACGCACCTTAAAATCCACTCCGCATAAAGCCAGCAGCTGCTTTCTTCTCGGGGATTTAGAGGCCAGGATGATTTCCATGGATTTTCTCCTTTAATTTCCGATTGATAGCTGAAGGAACGAATTTCTCGGCATCTCCACCGGATATGACCAGGTTTTTAACGACCGAAGAAGAAATGAAGGATAATTCCGGTGTTGCCACCAAAAACACAGATTCAATCGAATCATCTAACATCATGTTTGCGGTTGACTGTTGAAGTTCATACTCATAGTCCATGACGGCCCGGATCCCGCGAATCAAAACTGAAGCTCCTAAGCGACGGCACAGATCGACTGTCAGACCTTCAGATGCTTCAACGCGAACATTGGGTAAATGAACGACTGCTTCTGCAATCATTTCTATACGTTCACTCACGGAAAAAAGAACCTTCTTATCGGGATTGATCATAATGGCAACGATTAGTTCATCCGCAATTTTTGCGGCTCGTTCAATGATATCCATATGGCCGTTGGTCAACGGGTCAAATGTACCCGGATAACATGCTTTCATAGTACCTCCGCCAAAAAAGGCTCAGATGAGCCTAGTCGACAAATAAACCTTTGTCTAGTATATTGATGACCTGGTCTACGACATAATCAAAATTGTCGGTTTCCTTAAACATGACCCAATTCAACCCGATGAAGTTGGATATGCCCATCAGCAAGAAACTGACGACTTCCGGATCATACACTTTCATCTGATGATTGGCCTGGGCTACTTCAATCTGCGAGATATAATTCTGCGCAAATTTCGTATAATAATCGATGAACAACCGCTTATCGATATATAAAGATTCCCAGATGATGTTATAAATATGCTTGTGATCGTTGATAAAATGCAGAAAAGCTTTTAATCCGGCACGCTCGGCTTCTTTTCGGGTTGTACATTTCTTGACTTCTTTGGCAATCTGCATGCGGATCCGATGACTGTACTGAAGCAGTAAGTAACAGTACAGACTCATTTTATCCTCAAAATATATATAGAAAGTACCCGGAGCGACATTGGCCAATCCCGTGATATCATTAATCGATGTTCCGTGATATCCCTTCTGATAAAACAATTGTTCTGCCGCATTGGTCAATCGATCCAAGGTGGCTTGCCCTCGTTTTGTTTTGGGTTGATTTACTAATGATTGCATACACACACTCCTATGGCTGCACCTATAATATCATGATGCAAGGTTGTTGACAATGAACTATCCAATCTTAAATGTAACATGATCCGCCAGAACATAGCCGAGGACCAGCGAAGTAAATAAATATGGCTTTTCATACATTGATGCATGCCCTGAGTCTGGGATGATCACCAACTGCGAATTTGGAATCTGACGGGCAAGAAATTGCTGCTCTGCCAAAGGGGTGATATAATCATTTTCACATCCGACGATCAGTGTCGGAACTTCAATATTGCATACTTGATCTGCTACATCATGAAACTCAGCACTGTCGGTCAGTCGAATCATGGCATCTGTAAAAGCCGGATTACTGAAAATCGGCAATAGGATGGATTTCCTGTGCTCGATCCACTCGGTGTTTCTGTTAAAAAACTGAGGTGAATAAATCGTCGGGATCGTCGTAGAGTAGTACGCCTGGCCGTCACTCGCTGCTTTATTCCAGGCATAACCGATCTCGCGCAGCCACGGAGATGTTTTAGCGGTCGTATTAAACAGCAGTAAACGCTCACATCGCTCCTGATACTTCAGAGCAAACTTCATCGCGACTTCCCCGCCATATGAGATCCCAAACAAATATATCTTGTCCAAATTAAGATGGTCCGCTAAAGCCTTGATCACTTCAACCTGCAATGACTGATCATACGACTGGCCAATCAGCTTACTTGAATTTCCCTGATCAAGCATATCTACCAGAATCAGACGATTATACTGACTGAACGACTTTACAAATGACTGCCAGCTGACAGTAGACATCATGATTCCATTGAGAATGACAAGCGGTTTCCCTTCGCCGTAGGACTCATAGTAAACCGTAAACTCTTTAAAAGGAAACGTTGCCATCAGAGGATACCGATTTCCTTTGCCTGTGCTAACAGCTCATCTCTGAACTTCGGATGTGCGATCTCTATTAGTCGGTGCACACGTTGTCGGATGTTAGTTCCACGCAAAGCGGCCACTCCATACTCGGTAACGACATAATCGACATCATTCCGGGATAAGGTAACAGCGGCTCCAGGCTTAAGTTGAGGAACGATTTTCGATATTTCCTCCCGTTCACCGGATTCATTCTTAACCATCGCTGTCGAGTATAAAGCAATAAATGACTTCCCGTTTTTAGCCTTCTGAGCACCGATGGCCGTATCGGCCTGACCGCCGGTACCGCTAAACTGAACAGAACCGATCGACTCAGAGCAGCATTGACCGGTCAGATCAATTTCCAGGGTAGTATTGATGGAAATCTGATTATCATTTAACCCGATGATATGCGGGTCATTGACATAATTTCCATCCAAAATCATGACGGATGGATTTTGATCGATGAAATCATACAACTCCTGAGATCCAAGAGCAAAGGTGCATACCATCTTCCCCCGATGTAAGGTTTTCTTTGAACCGTTGACCACACCCAACTTAGCCAGTTTCATCAGTCCGGTCGTCAGCATTTCGGTGTGCACACCCAAGTCTTTCTTATGCACCAGTGCATTAGCAACAGCATTGGGGATACCGCCGATACCAAACTGAATGCAATCGCCATCCTTAACAAAATCCGCAATATACTGACCGATCTTAAGATCTTTGTCATTGATCGGCGCTTCCGGTAAAACGGGAACCGGATAATCCGCTTCGATAATGTAATCAATGTCATTGATATGCACTTCCAAATCACCGTATGTTTTCGGCATATTCGGATTCACTTCCAAAATAACCAAATCCGCTGCTTCAATCATACGTTTCTCATATGTATTTCCGGTTGATAAAGAAACAAACCCATGTTTGTCAACAGCACTGCAACTGCCCACGTAAATGTTCGGTTTGACAAAATCCAACCGCTTCACCCCGGCCAAATGCAAATGATTGGGAATAAAGGAAATATTGCCGTTTTTGTGGGCCTTACGCAGTGCCGGAGAGTAAAACCAGCCATCCACAAAAAACTTATCCCTATACTCTTCCTTCATAAATGGGAAATCCGACATAGGCAGACAATTGGTTACAGTAACATTCTCAATCCGATCAGCGATCGTATGTAACTGCATTAGAAAATCATGGCCTTGGGCCGCTCCTAATCCGGTCACGATCACATCATTGGATTTGACATGGCGTAATGCCTGCTCTGCTGAAATGACTTTGTTTGAGTAATCCATGATACCCTCCTTAAGGAATATGCGGGAGAGAATCCTCTCCCGCATGTTAAATGATTATTGTCCTAACAGTGCGCTGATTGACTTCAATCCATCAACTACAGCCCATTTTGTCGGAGCTGTCGGGTCGACTTTAGAAAGATTCATTTCTTGAGTACCGGCGCGTAAACCGTTACCGAAATCGATTTGTCCGCCAAACGGGTTACTGATGGGAGCTGATTCCATCGCATCAATATACTTTTCCCAAGTGATGACTGCATCAGCTTCCAGACGACGCAAACCTTCGGTGAAGAAGTGAGCAGCGATCCATCCGGTCATCGCATAAGCATTAGCAGCATAATCCGGAGCTGCGGCGGCGAATTTTTGAAGTTCAGCCATACGATCGCCTTCGAAAGATACCCAACCGTTACCGTAAACATCGAATTTGCCGGCTATTTCATTTTCAAACTGAGCAGCGATTGTCGGAGCAACGTTAACGTATGTCGTAATAACATCTTTGTCAACACCTTGAGCAGCTAATTCTTTGACGATTGTACCGATCGTCGCCTGAATGGCGGCACCGATGATGAAGTCAACATTGGCTTCTTTAATGGTAGTAACCGCTGCAGAAACATCGGTAGCACCGGCTGTGACCTGAGCTTCGACTAAGGTTAATCCCAAGGCTTGGGCTTGCTTTTGAGCACCCCACAACAAGTCTTTACCGGCATCATCATTGGTGTAAATGACACCGATTTTCTTAGCATCACTTAAAGCTACGGCACGGGCTACCATGATCTGACCTTCGGTTCTGTAAATCGGTTGAACCGGCATGATCCCGCGGTCACGGCCTTCTGCTTTATCATTATACAACTGACCGATACCGGTAGCAAAATAAACTGCCGGAATTCCATAGTCTTTCAGATCTTCCAATGTAGCACCGACAACCGGCGTTCCAAAGTGACCGACGATTGCAAATACTTTTTCATCTTCTACCATTGTCTGTAAACATGCTTTACCTTTGATCGGATCAAACTCGTCATCTTGGTGCAAGAAGCGGACTTTACGGCCGTTGATACCGCCGGCATCATTCAACACTTTCAAATAAGCTTCAATCCCTGCAATAAACGGAACGCCGACTGGGGCGAATGCACCGGATGTAGCCGCACAGTTAGCAATCAAAATTTCTGTATCGGTCACACCTTGAGCAGCTTCTTCTTTTTCCGCAGGCTGACAAGCGGCTAACGATGCCGTCAATAGTGCCACTGCGAGAAGAACCAATAATTTCTTAAACATCACTTTTCCTCCTTGTATGTTAATGCTTTTGCATTAATACCATGTTAATGAGATCCCAGATAGGCTTCAATCAGCCTCGGATCATTCTTCAAAATCTCTGCAGGACCATGGGTACTGATCGTCCCAAGTTCCAAAACATAAGCATAATCAGCAATTTTCAACGTCTGAGCCGCATTTTGTTCGACGATGATGACAGTAGTCCCTTCATTTTTGATTTCGCGTACAATATTCATGATGTCACGAATGATCAAGGGAGCCAATCCTAAGGAAGGCTCATCCAGAAGTAAAATCTTCGGATGACTCATCAAGGCCCGGGCAATGGCCAGCATCTGCTGCTCACCACCGGAGAGTGTTGAGGCAATCTGATTTTTTCGTTCCTTCAGTACCGGGAAATATCGGTAAACGCGTTCAAATGAAGATGCGATCTGTTTTTTGTCTTTCACCGTAAATGCACCGACTTTCAGATTTTCCTCCACCGTGAGATCTCTGAAGACCTGGCGTCCTTCCGGTGACTGGGCTATACCCATCTGTGCGATTCTATTTGGTTCCAGCTTTCCAATCTCATTGTTATAAAACAGGATACTTCCTTCGGCAGGTTCAATCAGGCCGGAAATTGTTCGTAAAGTAGTCGTTTTCCCCGCACCATTGGCTCCAAGGATAGCAACAACATCCCCTTCTCTGACTTCCATATCAATGCCCTTGAGTGCTTCGATCGCACCGTAGCGAACCTTGAGCCCCTTAATGTACAGTGCTGTCTTTTTCATGTTGTTCTTCCTCACTGTTTCCAAGATATGCCTGTTGTACCGCAGGGTTGCACTGAATTTCTTTTGCAGTGCCTACAGCCAGAAACTGCCCAAAGTTGATGGCGCAGATGCGGTCACATACATCCATGACCAGACGCATATCGTGTTCAACCAGCAATATCGAGCATTTAAACTCATCACGGATCTGACGGATCATCTGGGCCAGCTGCACGGTTTCGACATCATTAAGTCCTGCTGCCGGTTCATCAAGGATGATCAGCTTCGGCCGGCACATCAGCGTTCGTGCAAATTCAACTTTTTTGAGTATACCGTAAGGCTGTCCGAAGGCGATCATATCCTTGCGGTCATAAATGCCCAAACGGCGGAGTATTTCCTCTGCTTCTTTGCGGAGTTCCTTCTCCTCCCGCACGGCCCGCGGCAATTTCAATGCCTGTTCCAACACCGTGGACTTAAAGTCGATATGTGCTCCGACTAAAACGTTGTCAATCAGACTCAATTCACGAATCAGTTCAACATTCTGAAAGGTACGGACAAGTCCCAACTTGATGATTTCATGTACCTTCAGTTTCGTAAGCTCGGTCACTTCGCCCTTTCGATCCCGAAAAAGCAATGATCCGGCATTGGGCTTATAAAACTGGGTGATACAATTGAAAACCGTTGTTTTTCCGGCTCCGTTGGGTCCGATCAACCCGAAGATTTCTCCTTCGTTGATCGAGAAGGACAGGTTGTCTACAGCTTTTAATCCGCCGAAAGCGATCGATAAACCATCAATTTTCAGAATCTCATTTTCCGACATCATGATTTACCTTCCCCTTTCCGGCAAACAGTCTGTTCCACCATTTTTTGATATCATAACGTAAGTATACAATGCCGTTGGGATAAAACATGATGACCAGAATGATCAGTATCCCGTTGAACATATACGATAACTGATTGAAATAAGGAATCTGCTTTAAGAAGATGTCCGGAACGGCGAAGATGATAAACGCACCGATGACCGTACCGTAAATCGAACGCAAACCGCCGATGATGATCATCGCTAAGAAGTCCAGGGACAGCTTCAGCGACCAGATCGACGGATAGCTGTAACGGACAAAGTGCACGTATAAGACCCCGGCCAAAGCCGCAAAGGCAGTCGCAAAGGCAAAGGCAATCAAACGGTATTTCAACAGATTGACACCCATGGCCTGAGATGCGGCTTCACTTCCGCGCATGGCATTGAGTGCCCGTCCCAACTGACCGTTGACCATGTTATACATAAGAATCATGACCAGTACCATGACGATCACGATCAGATAATAGGTCGTCGCCCGATCTAATGATACGTTAAAGAACGAAGGAAACTTTGCGGCTTTTCCGCTGAATCCGTTGGTAAATGTGTCAAACTCTTCGAAAGTTTTCCGGATGACTTCTGATACGGCCAAAGTGGCAATCGCCAGATACATCCCTTCGATTTTCAGTGAAACCAGACCGACAAGAATTCCGATGATCGTCGGCACAATGACCGCAATGGCTAATGATGCCAGAAACGGCCATCCCAGATCTACGGTCAGATAGGCCGAGATATACGCAGCCAACCCCATAAATCCGGCAGTCCCCAGTGAAATCAAACCCGAGTATCCCAATAATAGGTTTAAACCCAAAGCAGCAATCGCATAAATCAGCGTTCCGCCAATGGTAATGATGTATCCGGATCGGATAAACGGAAATATTTCGGCCATGGTCGGCAATGTTGCCAATACTAAGCCAAACAAGATAAACTGAATGTAGGGGTTTTTTATGAATTTGAAATGTTTCATACGTACCTACACTTTCTTGACGATTTTCTTGCCAAACAAGCCATGCGGCCTGAAGATCAAGAACGCCAGGATCACAATATACAGAATTTGTCCGCCCCACACGGAAGATACATAGTAGGATAATAAGTTTGCACTGATTCCGATTAAGTAGGCAGCGAAAATCGGACCATAGAAAGTCTGAAATCCGCCAAGAACACAGGCAATGAGCGCGTTGATCTGAACCTGATCCATCAGGTTCAAGGTGACCGATGTCATCGGTGCGACCATGACTCCGGAAAATACACCCAACACTCCGGCAATCGCCCAGGCAAACATCGTTACGGTCTTGGTCGGAACGCCCATCAGGCGTGCGGTATACTCATTGGATGCTGTCGTTCGGACCGCAAGACCCCATTTGGTATTCTGCAACACATAGAACAGGATAACCATCAAGACCAAACCGAAAATTATATTAAATACACCATTGTAAGAAATATTGGCTCCTAAAATCCTCAAGTCCCCGGCATTGATCAGTCGCGGCAATGTCAACGGATCGACTCCGAAGAACAATGGCGTTATCCCGAGTACAACCATGATCAGTCCTAAAGTGATGATTTGTTTTGCAACCGGAGAAACCTTTTTGGTATGACGAATAACAACCAAATCAATCAAGATACCCAATGCAATCGCACTTGCTACTCCGCCGACAATGGCCAGCCATAACGGCATTCCCGTATTTATAAACAGTGAAGTAACTACAAATGTACTGAACATACTGACGACACCCTGAGAAAAATTGGTAATGTTCGATGTTCGGTAGACAATGATGATTCCCAGTGCGGCAAGAGCATAAACACTTCCTGTTTCCAGACTGCGCAACAAGATTTGTAAGAATATGCTCATACGCAATCTCCCCAGCGGATGACATTGGCTGCCCATACATAACCGATACCGGCTGCCAGCATACAGACGACTGTGCCATCTTTCACTTTTTTATTTTCTAAGGCCAAAGCCAAGGATAAAATCTGATCGACCTGACCGATATGTCCGTAATGCTCAAGATAAATCGTCTGATCCTCAGTCAATCCCAAGTCATGCAACATACCCATATGTCCGGAACGCTTGATATGAAGAATGGCCAGATAGCCGAGTTCACTTTTATCAATATGTGACTTTTCAAACGCTTTATCGATACATGTCAGCCAGTTGCGTTGTGAAACTTCATTTAGCCGGTTTTTCATGACTTCCGGCTGTAAGAGCCGCAATGATTTATAAGCTTCATCGATATTATCTTTGGTGATGGGATGACAGGTCCCGCCGATTTCGACACCGGCTGTACGTGCCAGGGACCCATCAGCGATGATATGCGATCCAAGCAACAAGTTCTTATTGTAGTTCTTTTTCAGTAATATTGCTGCACCGCCGGTTCCCAGATTGTACATCATCGACATGTTTTTATCGGTAT
Organism: Erysipelotrichaceae bacterium; assembly: GCA_036677505.1. Lineage (GTDB taxonomy): Bacteria > Bacillota_I > Bacilli_A > Erysipelotrichales > Erysipelotrichaceae > UBA2227. The sequence continues at coordinate 34,429 of JAVBWK010000034.1, read as the reverse complement.
AATCGACAAAGTCACCATTGCGATACCCTCCGCACACCAACACTGTATGAATATCATCATCAGCCAGCAACATGTCTTTGGCCATCTTCATGGCCGTTACCGATGTGCAGCAGCGGTTTTGAACATCCACGCCCCATGCATTGACTGCCTGAATTCGATCCTGAATATACAATGCCGAGGTGGTTAGCGGATATTCTTTCCATTCTTCCCCGAAACACAGGATGACATCGATTTCTTTAGGATCGATACCCGTCTTTTCAATACAATCCAGGGCAGCTCTTGCACCCATCTCCTGAGTTCCGTCATCTTTACCCGGCAATCGTTTCTGTCTGATTCCCAGTTTGTCTATAACAGCCTGTACGCTCCATACTCCGTTAGTAGCTGCGGAGATTTCTGCAGCGGTCATGATTTTTTCGGGAAGATAGATGCCCACACCGACAATTCCGACATTCACTTCTTTACCCATCGGGCATCACCTCCTTAACTGAGTTTTTCTTTTAACGTAGAAACAAACAAATCTAGATCATCGGTGATGACCGAATGACCTGCCTGCTCAAACAGAACAAGTTCAGCTTTGTCACCGAAGCGTTTTTTCATGTCATGAGCGTACATGACCGGTACGACCAAGTCTTTCTCTCCATGAAGGATGACGATATCAGCCGTGATCAGATCCATCCGTCCGCTTCCGACAACGACACCGTTATGATCATGGGTCATATTGAATACGACCAATCCGTAATCGACATCGACGATATTTCTTTGCTTAAGCATCGCTTCAAGATAATAATCATAATCTTCATCATTGGGCTGATTCAAGTTATAGATGACCGCATTCCAAATCGCTTTAAGCATGTTCTTATCGCGATTGGCATAAGCAGCCACGATCGGCAATACTTGAACCGGATCCGATGCGATGTCTTCTTTGGTTTTCAGTAATTCTGTCAGTATCGGCTGATAATTGACATCTTTTTTAAACATCGGATAACCGGTCAGACCGACCGAGTCCAACAATACTACTTTTTTGACTCTTTCCTTAAGCTCAGCAGCCATTTCCAATACGACACCGCCGCCGGTCGACCAGCCGACCAGAGTGCAGGAATCAATGTTCAGACCGTCAAGCAAATCGATCAGATCTGATCCGAAATCAAAGAGAGAATTCAATTCTTTATGGTAACTGCTGTCACCGAATCCCCGCATATCCGGAGCAATGATCTGAAAATCGTTTTCCAATTGCTCCATCGTGGTTTGCCAGTGGACGGATGAGCTCATGTTTCCATGAACGAGTATAAGGAAAGGCCCTTTTTCCCCGGCTTTACGATAGGCAATCGTTTCTCCGTTAGCACAGAGATGAGTATGAACAGGATACTGTTTCACAAACGCATACCTCCGTCAACACTTAATACCTGACCGGTAATGTAAGATGCTTCTTCACTGGCCAAAAACAGAGCGGCATTGGCAATTTCATGCGGCTGACCCAAACGTCCGAGCATAGTTTGTTTGGCAAAACCATCGAGAAGCTCCTGCGGAACGGTTTTGAGGATGTCGGTCATTGTATATCCTGGTGCAATTGCATTGACACGGACATTACCGCCTTTCATGGCAAATTCCTTCGCCCATGATTTGGTCAGTCCGATTAAACCGGATTTTGTAGCAGCATAGTTGGCTTGTCCGATGTTACCGAAAACACCGACGACCGAGGAGATGTTGATGATCGATCCGCCGCCGTTGGCTTGCATCAGCGGTCCGATATAGCGGGTCAGATTAAACACGCCTTTTAGGTTGACATCAATGACCAAATCCCATTGTTCATCGGTCATTTTGCGGGTCAAGGCATCCCGTGTGATTCCGGCATTATTGACCAGGATATCGATTTTTCCGTATTTTTCTACGACGTAATCAAAGAATTTCTTACAGCCTTCCCCATCGGTAACATTGAGGGAGTACCCTTCTACATTCTGTGCTTCGTAACTCAATGCACCCATATCGACAGCAATGACTTTCGCACCTTCTTTAGCGAAAAGCTCTGCCATAGCCTGTCCTAATCCGCGCGCTCCACCGGTGACGATGGCTACTTTACCTTTTAATCTCATGAGTTGATCCTCCTCTTTCAGTTAATAATCACTGAATATTTTTTAAAATGACTGCCGTACCCATGCCGCCGCCGATACACAGCGATGCCAATCCGTACGTAACATTTCTCTTCTTCATTTCATATATCAGAGTTGTCATGATGCGGTTGCCGGAGGCACCGACCGGATGGCCCAAAGCGATCGCTCCGCCATTGACATTACACTTGGAGATGATTTCATCAGTGCTTACACCATGTTCTTCGCTGATTTCTTTGATGACTCCCAGAGATTGGGCGGCAAATGCTTCGTTAAGCTCGATCAGTTCCATATCACTCAGTTTCAATCCCGCATGATTGAGTGCCATGCGGATGGCCGGGGTCGGCCCTAATCCCATGATGGAAGGTTCGACTCCGCCCTGACCAAAGCCGACGATTTCTGCCATTGGTTTCAAACCATAGTCTTGCACGGCTTTTTCAGATGCAATCAGCATGACGCTCGCGCCATCATTGATGCCCGAAGCATTGCCGGCCGTGACCAAACCGTCTTTCTTGAATGCTGAGCGTAATCCCGCTAATTTCTCCAGACTTGTTTTACGGTTCGGGTACTCATCTGTATCAAACAAGACGACTTCTTTGCCGACTTTGACTTCGATGGGAACGATTTCGTCCTTAAACTTACCTGCATCAATCGCAGCAATTGCTTTTTGTTGAGAAGAGATTGCGAATTCATCTTGTTGCTGACGGGTGAACCCGTATTTCGAAACAATATTTTCAGCCGTAACGCCCATGTGAGAGCCATCGAAAGCATCCCAAAGGGCATCGACCAGCATGTGATCTTCCATGTTCATGGCACCCATCTTGACTCCGGAACGAACGTTATAGTTGAGCAAGTACGGTGACTGACTCATCGACTCGGTTCCTCCGGCTATGATCATGTTGGCAAGGCCGGCTTTGATGCTGGTTGAAGCAAGCATCACTGCCTTCATTCCGCTTCCACAAGCAATGTTGATACTGTATGCCGGTACGGTAACAGGAACTCCGCCCTTGATGGCGGACTGGCGGCCGACGCCTTGTTTCTGACCGGCTGGCAAAATATTGCCGATGATGACTTCATCCAAATTGGACGGGTCGATTTTTGATTCTTCAATGACTGCCTTGATACAGGCTGCTGCCATATCCGGTGCGGATACGTTTTTCAATGCTCCCAAATGACTGCCGATGGCGGTACGCTTAGCGGTGACTAAATAGACTTTGCTCATTTCAGCTCTCCTTTTTTTATATGATGATGTCACAAATATGAAACATGATTCACCTTACATATTAACAATAATCCAATCAAATATCGTTGTCAATAAAAAAGTTGTAACCGTTTACAATTTCATCAAAAAGTGCTTGACGAACCAATCTCAAACCCTTAAACTAAACATGAAGGATGATTCATGTTTTTAGAAAAATGATTCCCTGACGGATGTTGTATACTGTAGATATATTGGAAAGGCGGAATTATATGTCAGTCATCATGTCCCTTAATTCCGGCAGTTCTTCGTGTAAGTTTCAACTTTATACGATGCCGGCCGAAACCGTCATTTGTTCAGGTATTTTTGAAAGAATCGGGTTGCCTGAAGGAGTTTATTCCATGGAATTTAACGGAAGCAAAATTTCCGAAACTCTCCCCCTCCCGAATCATCAGACGGCAATTGAGATTCTTTTAGAACTATTAGTCGAACATGGTGTCGTTTCTTCGTTGGATGATTTAGCCGGCATCGGTCATCGGGTCGTCCACGGTGGTGAGAAATATAAACATTCTGTCATTTTCGATGAAGAAGTCGCTCATGATATTGAAATGTTGTGTGATTTGGCTCCATTACATAATCCGGCTAACTTGCTCGGATATCGCGTACTCAAAGAGCTTCTTCCCCATACTTTGCAGGTTGCGGTATTTGATACAGCCTTCCATCAGACCATGGATAAAGTCAGTTTTATGTATCCGATTCCCTTAGAATATTATGAGCAGTACAAAATCCGGAAATACGGTTTCCATGGAACATCGCATCTTTATGTGACCCAACGGGCCCGCCAGCTTTTAGGCAAGGAAAAAAGCCATCGGCTGATTTGCTGCCACTTAGGTAACGGCGGATCCTTATCTGCCGTACTTGACGGTCAGTGTGTGAATACTTCAATGGGATTTACTCCATTGGCAGGTATCATGATGGGTACCCGTTCGGGAGACATCGATCCTTCAATCATGGCTTATCTGGCACAGAAAGAAAACTTAAGTGTCGCTCAGATTACGGATATTTGCAATAAGAGATCTGGGATCTTGGGGATTTCCAAAGTTTCTTCGGATATGCGGGATATCGAAGCAGCCATCGCAAACGGTGATGAAAACGCCGACTTAGCCCGAAAGATGTATGTTCAGCGCGTGGCAATGACAATTGGTTCTTATATTGCTCAACTGGGCGGTTGCGATGCTATATTGTTTACTGCGGGTATCGGTGAAAATTCGGTACCGATTCGTCAGCTGGTCATCGAATATATCTCTGAAGCATTCTCAATCAAACTAAATCCCGAAGAGAATAAGAAAAGAAGACAGGAAACGATCATATCGACTCCGGATTCAAAAATCACGGTCATGGTCATTCCTACCAATGAAGAGTTAGTGATCGCACGCGACACTTACGAACTTTATCAACACTAGTTATTCCGGCCAGCGTATCCTCCTTAAGACACCTCCGGATAAATAGATGCCCGAAAAGGCATAAAAAAATGAGCAATTGCACCCTTGCTCATTTTTATTTTACTGGGTCAGTGTCTGATATACCAGATCGACATCTTTCACTTCTACCAGTCTTTCAACAGTCTCGAGTTCCGTAAACACGGAGGCCAGATTTGCCAGGATCGACATATGTTCCCCGTCTTTACCAGCCAGTCCGACAATGACTTTCGCAACATTGCCATGCCAGTCGATTCCATCCGGAACGATCAGCACAGCCATCCCGGAAGAAATGATTTCATCCTTAACTTCATGCACACCGTGTGGGATCGCCAGCAGGTTGCCAAGATACACCGAAAGATCTTCATCGCGTCGATGCATTCCGTCAATATAACCTTCTTTCACATAGCCGCTTTCAACCATCATCCTTCCGACTTTATCGATGGCTTCTTTCGAAGTCATCGTCTGTTTCACGATGATGATGTTTTCCTTCATCAAAATTGGGTTGACTTTTTTGCTTTTAAATGTAAATTTCATGGTTATCCTCCTCTATGGCATTCGTCGCAACATCTCGTTGCGATACCAGCGTGTACATGTGTTTTCAATTTCCTTGATTATTCTATCATGATTTTTATCGATTATTGCCAGAGAAAGACGATTATCTTCGATACAGCTCTGACTGATCTGGCTCAGAATCTCACCGTGTATCTTTTGTGATGGAGAGCCGATCAGCATAAGCAGGATTCCGGCAGCGTTTTTGGCTTGCGGATCTTTGAATCCCTGATCGTCACTCAAAAGGATTTTGACGCAGGGTTCTTGAACCGCCGTGGTTTTGGCGTGAAACAGGATGATGCGCTCATTTTCCAGTATGACTGATCCCATCGATTCTCTTCGCAGTAAATCTTTGTGAACCTGTCGAATTACCTGAGTGTCTTTTGAAATACTTTGAGCACTGATTTCGATCATCTGATCCATCGTACTGGATGATGAGATATCAATGACTTCCAATTGCTTTATGAGCTTCTTGATCATGTCGTTGATCTGCTCGATTTCATCGATCTTTTCCGATAAGGATTCATCTTGTTTCAGTGAGTCTGTTTTTCTTGTCTTTGTCAAAGCGATTGCACCGCGGATATTTTCGATATCCTCGGCTGCGAGCAACGGATGTACGTAAACACTGGGCAGTAACGGTTGTTTGAGTATTAACGTTGTCACCAGAAGGTCAACTTCATGCTCAATTCCGGCTTTCACATCTTCCATGGCCAATGGTCTGACTTCGTGGATCTCCGGAAACAGTGTCCGGATCCTTGATGAAAGCAGACTGGAGATACCGATGCCTGATGCACATACGACACCGATCCGAATGGTCCGACTGCCTTGCATCCGCTGACTCAACCGTTCCATGGCCGCACCGAAGTGCATGGCGATATAGCCGATTTCATCTTCCGGTACTTTCTGCTTGAGTTGTTCTTCAATGACTTCACAGGCTCTCTTAGTATTCTCAAAGACCGTCGTGTATTGCTGTTTGATTTGTTCCAGCAGCGGGTTGCGGATTTCAAGTCGGTAGTGCATCCGGGTCAGCGCCGGTCGAAGATGGGTAATCATGCCTGCTTCGAGCACTCCATCATCGATCAGGGAAACTCCGGTAATCTGCTGATAGCGGTGTATGATCATCTCGACCATCCGTTTTATGTCATAATCTTTGACAAGCACTTGCAATTCTTCGTCCATAGCAGAATCAAGGTAGCGCAGTTTTGCTCCTTTTAAGTGCATCAGGATATAAGCGATTTCCGCATCGGGAAACTCGATATCAAACTCATCTTCCATATATTCGGCCAGTACTTTGGCCTTATCGTAATCTTCATCATTTTTCAGTTCTTCAAACAAATGGGATTCAATGTCAATATTTTCGTGATTGATCATCCGTTCGATCGCAATCGTAAGATGAATGACCAGTCCGATAAATGAACTTTCGGCCATTCGCTGTAAGTAACCTTCCTTGTTCTCTTTTAACACTTCAATGACCCGGATCAGAATTTTGCGATTAAGCAGGCTCATGATCCCGTTGGGTTCACTGGCGGAAAAATAATCCTCAAAATCGAATTTATCGCGATGCATGTAAATCAGATCCATCATTTTGTTTTCTTCAAGCTGTAAATGGACAAAGTCAGTCATGGCTTTGCGCACATCATCTTCATTCCCCTCAAGATAGACACCCAGTCCGGGACGACGTGTCAGTTTTAATCGATACCGGTCAAACCATTCATCCAACAAGTCCATGTCATTGGATATCGTCGCTTCTGAAACATCGAATAGCTGGGCAAAGGTTAAAAGTTTTACGATGCTCTTGTTTTTCAGCAGTTCAGCAGTAAGCATCATCCGGCGTTGCTCTTTATCATAGAATCCCAGAGTGGATTGATGGTCCATCAATGTTTTCAAAAGGCGGCTCTTATCTGCCGGTTCACCTAATAATCGAATCCCGACACCGGCTTTGGTTTCCAGTTGCATGCCAAAAGGTTGCAATATCCGATTGCATCCTTGAATTTCTCTGAAAAGAGTTCGCTTGCTTGTGCCTAATTTATCTGCCAGAGAAGCTACCGGTACATAGTCTGCATGTTCAACCAGTAAGATAAGCAGTTTGATCAGACGTGGAGAGAATACATTCAGGTTCAGCGTCATGATTCCACCTCACCTCTATTATAACAAGTCATGCTGATTAATCACGTTTTCGAACTTGAAACTTGCCGAATGACTTGTTGCCAAAAATAAAAAAGAGAGGCACAAACCTCTCTTCCATGATTATTTAACTAACTTAGCGACGATTTGATCGTACTCAGGAGCCCCGACGAAGTTGGTAATCGTAACCACTTCAGCTTGCGGAGCTGCTGCTTTTGCACGGGCAGCCAATGACTCATGCGTTACTACGATTTGGCAGTCCGCCGGAATATCTTCGATAGCTTTGTGAACGACCTCGATATCCAGGCCGGCAGCCTGAACTTTTTTACGCAATGTGGTAGCACCCATAGCGGAAGAACCCATACCGGCATCGCAGGCGAAGACGATTTTCTTAACGGAAACTTGCTTTAAGTTACCTTTTAAATCTTTGACCTGAGCTTTTGCAGCTTCCAGATCTGTCTCTTTATCGGTAAACTTCAAGATAACAGCAGCAACTAAGAAGGATACAGCAGCCGCAACCGTGATACCGATCAGCACCGGAATCAATCCGCCGCGAGGAGCCATAGCAGCCAATGCGAAGATCGAGCCCGGAGACGGAGTAGCAACCAGACCTGCACCCAAGATGGAGAAGGTCAGGACACCGGAAGCACCACCGGCGATAACAGCCAAGACCAACAGCGGATTCATTAATACATATGGGAAATAAATTTCATGAATACCGCCTAAGAAGTGGATAATCATCGAACCAGGAGCCGATTGTTTGGCTAATCCTTTACCAAAGACAAAGTAAGCAACCAGGATACCCAAACCCGGACCCGGATTGGTTTCGATCAAGAAGAAGATCGACTTACCGGCTTCAGCGACTTCATTGACACCTAACGGACCAAAGATACCGTGGTTCAATGCGTTATTTAAGAACAATACTTTCGCAGGTTCTACCAAAATGGAAACCAATGGCAGTAAACCGGCATTTACTACAGACTCAACGGCAGCAGATACGGCATCGATTCCACCCTGAACGGTCGGGCCGATGACAATATAGGATACCAAAGCAGCACCCAGACCGATAAGTCCGAGGGAGAAGTTGTTGACCAACATTTCAAATCCGCCGGGGATTTTCCCTTCGACAGCTTGGTCAAATTTTTTCAGTAACCATGCGGCAGCAGGACCGACGATCATGGCACCGATAAACATCGGAACAGCTGAACCAACGATGACACCCATCGTAGCTACAGAACCGATGACGGCTCCGCGGGCTCCATGGACAACGCGACCGCCGGTGTAACCGATCAATACCGGTAACAGGTATACGATCATCGGGCCGACGAGCGCTGACAGATTCTCATTCGGTGTCCATCCGGTCGGGATGAATAAAGCAGTGATGAAACCCCAAGCGATGAAGGCGCCGATATTCGGCATGACCATACTGCTGAGGAAGCGGCCAAATACTTGAATTTTTTCTCTCATAATACAACCCCTTTCAATTGTTTAAGAGATATTTCTCTACAATTTCAGTATAGTGGCAGCGTTTACAACATTCAATTTATAGAAATATAAGGTTGTCAGTAGCCAATGATGACAGGATTAGGGAATGAAAAAGGGGTTGCCCCCTTATCCTGTATTCCCATTTCGATTGCGTATGAAGACATGTTTAATATTGGTCTTCCCGCTGCGGCGCTCGTCGATCTCAAACACTTTCAGATTCTTGACCAATGCGGTCAGTTTCTGGAAACCGTAGTTTCGGGGATCAAAGTCCGGTTTCTTCTTCATCAGAAACGTCCCGATTTCACCTAAGAAAGCATAACCGTTATCATCAGCCAAATCCTCGATGGCACTGGAGATCAAACTGATGACTTCCCTACGGGCTTTGTCAGACATACTTAATTTTTCCGGGCTTTCCTTCTTGACTGTCTGCTTATCAATGACTTCCACATAAATGAATTTATCACAGGCAACGATAAAGGGGTTCGGTGTTTTCTTTTCGCCGATACCGATGACCCGTTTTCCGGCTTCGCGCAAACGAATGGCCAGCCGGGTAAAATCACTGTCTGATGAAATGATACAGAATCCTTCGATGTTTTGTGAATACAGAATATCCATTGCATCGATGATCATCGCGCTGTCCGTGGCATTTTTACCGGTCGTATAACCGTATTGCTGGATCGGTGTAATCGCATTTTCCAAAAGCACCGGTTTCCAACCGCTGAGATTCGGTTTGGTCCAATCCCCGTATATACGCTTAATATACGGTGTACCGTAGAGCGCAATTTCCTCCATGACATTTTTTATATTGGCATATGGCACATTATCTGCGTCAATCAGTACCGCCAACCGTAAATCTTCTCTCATTTCCATTTGTTTCACCAAATTCCTTATCTTTATTTTCGTTGATGACTTTGGTTGTGTCAATCGTTATCTAGAAAGTCGATGGCACATTGAGCCAATCCTTTGCCTAAGACAGCCAGATTTTTATCGTCCCAAGCAAACTTCGGATGGTGATGTGAAATCGGATCATTGATATTTTTCGCAATGCCTACATAGATAAATGCAGCCGGAACCCGTTGAGCAATGTAAGCAAAGTCTTCACCGCCCATGCTCGCAGCATCGATTTCAGATACATTTTCTTCACCGAGTATCTTCGAAAATGCATTTTTTGCGACATCGACCGCACTGTCCGAGTTAATCAGCACCGGATATTTCCTGATGATGTCGACTTCGACCTGTGCACCATGGGCTGATCCTACTCCCTGAGCTATTTGAGTCAGCTGTTTTGCCACCATATTACGATTTTCTTCGGATAATGTACGGATCGTTCCGGTCAGCACGGCTTGATTACTGATGATATTGAATGCACTGCCGCTATTGAAAGTGGCAACCGTGACGACCGCTGATTCCAGTGGATTGATATTGCGGCTGACGATGGATTGCAAAGCGACAACGATCTGCGATGCGGTTACGATCGGATCGATGGACAGATGCGGATAAGCGCCATGACCACCTTTACCGATGACCGTGATTTTAAACTCATCGGGAGCAGCCATCATGGCTCCATACTTATATCCGGCGGTGTTTTCCAAAGCACTTCCCCACAGATGACAGCCAAAAGCCATATCGACACCTTCCAAAATCCCCTCTTCTATCATCGGTAACGCTCCGCCGACCGTTTCCTCAGCCGGTTGAAACATCAGTTTTACCGTGCCGCTCAACTCGGATCTCAGATCATTCAGTATGGCACCGGCCAGTAACAGTCCGGCTGTATGTCCGTCATGTCCGCAGGCATGCATCCGTCCCGGAATCTTTGATACTACCGGATTATTGGGATCTTCGTCCATGGCCAACCCGTCCATATCGGCACGAAGCAAAACGATTTTCCCTGGTTTCTCTCCTGTTATGGTTGCCAAGACTCCAGTTTTTGCAATTTCCCGAACGTAAGGAATGCCGCATTTATCCAGAAAGTCTGTCACTATCCGGCTAGTCTGAACTTCCTCAAATCCAATCTCCGGATACTGATGAATATGATGCCGGATGGCAATGATCTCAGATTCATATTTTTTTGCTAATTCATTGATATTCATGTGATGTCCTTTTCTAACTCAAATTGTAATCAGCGCACTCGTGTAACAAAAGTTTAATCGTATACCAGTCGAAAATGTTGTGCATCAGACAGTAGATAACGACCAGATCTTTCTTATCAGTCCAGTCGAAGGTATACCCACCGATCCCCAATAACAAACTGGCATCAAGGTAGTCCAGCTTCAATGCTATGACACATTTGACAGCTGTCTTTCGGCTGATTTGATGATCAGGATCTTGCAGGTTCGAGTATACTTGCGGGCTGATCTCAGCCGCATTGTAGAAATCAGGCGGGTTTTTGTATCCGGCCCGTTTGACCATCAATTCGAGAATGTCGAAAAAACGATAGGGCTTCGATGCCCAGTCCAGTGCCTGTTCCCGTCGGCTGGGATTTTGGATCGTCGGATTTAAGATGAGTTGTATGGGAAGCTGTTTATGCAAGTCTGTATTCGCTATAAACTGAATCACTTTACTTTTCGTTTCTTCATACGACATAAACGTATCCTCTTTCTATATTGATTATACCATATTCATCACTTTGTGAAATTTCAATTGGCAATTGAAGTTTTCTGATGATTGAAATTCTATAATTCGGATGTAAGGACAAAGGAGGTTCACGATGAACGAAAAAACTCAACCAAACAAATGTGCACACGCATTGCTCGTTATAGACCGATCAGGCTCTATGAACAGTACTCGCGAGCAAACCATCCAAAGCATCAATTCTTTCTTTTCAATTCAAAGAGAGTCTGATGTCGAAACCCATTTGACCCTCTGCTTCTTCAATGATCAAATTGATGTCCATCAGCCAAAACCGATAGAGAAAATCCAGGATCTGACACCATCTGATTATCAGTGCACAGGAACTACTGCACTGTATGATGCCATCGGACAAACGATTACGCAACATCAGCCAAAGGAAAAAGAAGTGACACTGGTCGCTATCATGACTGATGGAATGGAAAATGCGAGCAAAGAGTATTCACTTGCGCATGTCCGGAAACTTATTGAAGATAAAACCAAGGAAGGATGGCAATTTCAATTCCTTGGCGCAGACTTGTCACAAAGTGCCGATGCCGATGATCTGGGCATTAAAAAAGATCAGCAAACCTATTTTAAGAAGTCAGAAATGAAAAATGTCGTAGATGATGTATCTAGAAATTTCAACCGAAGCAAACTGTCATGGCGCTTCCTTCCCGCTGATGAATTGTGTCTTTTGGATGATCATGACCGAAATATCATTGTCGATACCGGATCTCCGATTTCAATGTCGGATGTCGGTCAATTACAATTATTTGATGATATCTATGCCAGAGGGCAGCACGCTTTGCTTCCTATGATCCAGAAGTATCTGTCTGACCGGATTACCGGATTGATGGGTATGGACATCCTTGGCCGCTATGACCTGCGATTGAGGTTTGAGCGACGGTTCGGACGTTGGATCATTGAACCATGGCAAGACAGCAACGATCCGTCGGATGCATTCACTGTTGAATACTATGGTGGTGTTCCCATTGTAGAGGCAACTGTGGATGGCCGACATGGCAAATTTTTTCTTGACAGCGGTGCAACGATTTCATTTCTCAGAAAGAGTTGGATCAGCCATCAGCCATACATCGGCGAAGCCGAAGACTTCTTCCCTACCTTGGGTATCTTCTCGACCGATTTATATCGATGCACGCTCACGTTTGCCAATCGCACCTTCATGGATGCGATGGGTGTAATGCCGATGGGTCTGGAAGTATTGATCCCGGATTGGATCGATGGGATCATCGGGCTTAACGTATTGAAAGATACAACAATCAATTTCGGCTTTAAGTCCAAACGCTTTAGTTTACAGTAAGAAAGAGAGGATTACTTTATGAAAGGTTCAATCGTCGGCGATGTTGTCGGCTCAATATACGAGTTTCGAAATAACAAGTCGACATCATTCCCACTATTCACCAACCGCTGCAAATACACAGATGATTCGGTGATGTCCATCGCTACGATGGACGCGCTGATGAACAGGCTGAGTTTCGCAACGGCCTACAAACGCTGGTATGCCAAGTATCCCAAAGCCGGATACGGCCCCAGTTTCCGCCGTTGGGCACAGTCCGGCAGTTATTCGCCTTACAACAGCTATGGTAACGGTTCTGCGATGCGTGTGGCAGCGGTCGCCTGGTGGTCCAAAAGTCTGGAAGAAACGCTGAAACTGGCAAAGGAATCGGCCGTGGCTACCCACAATCATCCGGAAGGGATTAAAGGAGCGCAGGCCACAGCCGCAGCCATCTATTTAGCAAAAAACGGGTCGACCAAAGATCAGATCAAGCAGTACATTGAGAAAACTTTCGGTTATTATCTTGATGAATCCACGGATTCTATCCGGAGTTGGTATCGTTACGATGTTTCGTGCCAGGGCACCTGCCCTCAGGCGATCCGCTGTTTTCTGGAGTCCAACGATTTCGAACACGCGATCCGTCTGGCCGTGTCGATTGGCGGAGATACCGATACGATCGCCTGCATCACCGGGTCGATCGCTGAGGCTATGTATGGCATCCCCACCGACATCGAACAACAGGCGATGCGCCGTCTGCCCGCCGATTTAAAAGCCGTGGTGGATCAGTTTTATCAAAAAATCCAGGGATAATTATGGAGTACGAAAAAGAACGCGAATCGCGAATCGTTCATTCACTGATGCTGATCAAAGTGCGTGAGTTTCTTCAACGGGCTTTTTATCATCGGGATGAGAGAACTTTACTTGCGATTGCTTCGATGATCGAAACTTTTGAGAGCCAGCCGGGCGAAGAGGTTACCGGTGTGAACATATTTGAGAACTTCCTGAATAAGTTGGATTGGCACAAGGAGAATGGGGTCCCGCTGTACATTCAGCGGGGTTCGGCCCGTCCGAAGGGTTCCAATCAGCCGATGATGAGTGCACTAATATTTACGGATGGGGATAATCGAAGAATTCAGGAAGTCATGATGTTATATCCTGCCATTGATGGCACCCAACCGATCATCGAACGTGCATTTATTTTACGGACAGACCAATGTGATATCGAAATCAAAGATAAACCTCTGATGACTCCCCTTCAACTACACAATGTTGCTATGGATACGGCTTTCAAAGAATTAGAACTGATGGAGTTTACCATTGTTGAAGCGATTGATGATCCGCAAGCACCGATCAACATGATTGCCAACCGTCATGGGATCGAGTGGAAAATTTCTGTCAGAGCGGTATTTTATCCCAATGTAAGCCAAGATCTGTCTGAATTGCAGAAGTACCTTGCGCAAGGGATTATTGAGGAAGACACTCATTTCGGGATTTACTCGGTGAGTCTGATCAATCTGAAGGAGGGTGAGGAATATTTTACCCATGATCCATCAGAGTACACTGTATTTTATAAGAGTTTCAATCCGTTGATTCGAAAAAAGCGAACATTGCATAAAGAAAGCAGTCTTTGGGTAAACTAACCCGGCTGCTTTTGCTTTATAATTAGAATAATATCGGAGGTATCTTTATGTGGGGAGCAATTATCGGTGATGTCATCGGTTCATTGTTTGAGAAGTTCAATCATAAGAGCAAAGATTTCGAGTTGTTTCATACCTTGTCTCATTATACCGATGATACGGTGATGACGATAGCGACGATGGATGCCTTGCTACAGAATATTCCATTTGAAACTGCTTATAAGATGTGGTATCGAAAGTATCCGAAAGCCGGTTTTGGTCAACGGTTTCGCGAGTGGGCAAAAACTGATTCGGATTTTCCTTTGAACAGTTATGGTAACGGTTCGGCTATGCGGGTTTCACCGGTTGCCTATTGGAAATCATCGCTCTGTGAAGTGCAAGAGTTGGCTCGATTGTCGGCCATAGGAACTCACGGGCATCCTGAAGGGATCAAAGGCGCACAAGCCGTCGCTTCCGCAATTTTTCTTTCGAAACAGAATACAAGCAAAGAAGAGATTAAGCAGTACATCGAGAAAATCTATGCCTACGATCTGAGTGAATCCACCGACAGTATCCGGTTTTGGTATAAGTTTGATGTGACATGTCAGGGGTCAGTCCCGCAAGCCATCCGTTGTTTTTATGAATCTGACAGTTTTGAGGATGCGATCCGTCTGGCCATATCGATTGGCGGTGATTCGGATACGATTGCTTGCATATGCGGTTCAATTGCGGAAGCCTATTATCCGATCGATTCATCTCTCAAGCAGAACACATTGAATCGTTTACCTAAGGAAATGGTTGAGTTGTTTGCTTCATATCTTAGGACAACCGCTTGGATGACACCCCAAGATCAGCAGATTTTCGATCTGTATCAGCCATCCAAATTGCGAAATGTACAATAAAAAACAGCTCGGTTGAGCTGTTTTATTTGCGACTGGTGCACCAGGTGGGACTCGAACCCACACGGTCGCCCATACGCGCCTGAAGCGTACGCGTCTGCCAATTCCGCCACTGGTGCATTTCTTGAGTCCTTTTATATTATATGCAAATGCGGACTCAAGAGCAACAACAAAATGAAAAATCCGTTAATCTAACAAATGAAAAAGCATCGCTTTATGAAGTTTCACCGCATCACCACCAAGCAAATTGACTAAAGTCAGAGCAAACTGAGCGACGGTCGCGACTCCGCGACTGGTAACCATGTGTCCGTCAACAACGACCAGGTCTTCAAGATATTCAGCTCCATCATACGTGCGATCACCCATAGATACCGGATACGACGTCAGTTTGCGGCCTTGGATAATACCGGCCGCCGCCAGTACCGAAGGAGCAGCGCAAATCGCCGCAATCCACTTCTTCTTTTCATCAAATGCTTTAAGCAGATTCAGTACCCGTACATCCGCTTTCAGGTTCGTAGCTCCTGGAAGCCCACCAGGTAAAAAGATCATATCATAATCGATGATATCATCACCGATCAACCGATCAGTAACTATACGGATATCATGAGATCCCCGAACGACTTCTTTATCAATGGATACCAAATCGACATGAAACCCGGCTCTTCTTAAAATATCCACAGTTTCAAGGGCTTCGGTTTCCTCAAATCCATCCGCAAGCATGCAGGCAATTCTTTTCATATCATCACATCCTTTACTCAATTTTACCACTTTCCGACCGATTTTTGTAATCATAGCTCTGGATTCATCACAAACTTCCAGCCAATGTGGTTTTATCGGGCTTCTAGATACAAATTAGATGAACAAAGATACAATGACAGTCAATCCGATCATTAAAACATTCGAATAACTATGCATCAACATCGGATAAATGACACTCTTGGATTTCTCATAACAATCACCATAAAAATATCCGAGAACCACGGCATAGATTACTTGGAAAGTTGAAAATGACATTCCAAATGGATTAAATGAGAAATTAATGTGAGCCAACCCAAAAACGATGGATGCAAACAGCACCGAAAAGCTTAAGTTCTTAAGAATCTTCTTATCCGTGACCAGCCCGGCAAATGCGCTGATCGCAAAAGCTCTGAACACGAACTCTTCAGACGGTCCTGAAAGAAACAATTGAAATCCCAAATAACCAAATATATTCATCGCGGTCAGTGGATAGGCGAATGGCTGAAGTCCTTCACTGACATACGTAACGATAAAAGCGACTACTGTGTATATCGAAAAAGCTAGTATGAATCGTTTCAGATATTTCAAACCAACAGAAATATCACCTAAACCCAAATGAAATTTTATTTTGAAAGCTGCAGATAAAATAATCATGAGTGGAATGATGACAAGTGCCTGAACGATATGATGAACGCTGATCCACATAAATGAACCATCCGGATCGATCGAAGCATAATTGAATAATCCCGCCACAGTTCCCCCAATTCTGGGTGCATACAAAAGAATAATCATCAAAACCAATGTCAATATGATATTTTTAATAATCTTCATAACTATCCCCTCTTGCTTTTCGGTTTCGTTAGTTTATCTGTGAAAATTGTAGCATAAAACCGGAATTAATCGACATCGATTTTTTCGATTTTACGTAAACCTTCTGAAGTAAAAAGGTAGTACTGGTCACACACATGATTTAAAAACTGTCGATCATGAGATACTGTCAAAACTGCTCCATGAAACTGTTTGAACATCGACTCTATCACCGGCAGAGTCAATGGGCTTAAATTACGTGTAGGTTCATCCAATATCAGGCAATCGACCGAACTGCGAACCATATCAACCAAAATAACTTTTGCACGCTGCCCCAAGGATAATGACTCCATCGGAACCAACATCTCCTCTTCTGTGAATTTGAGATTTCCCAAATAAGTCATGATTTCAGATTTCTCTTCTTTTTCTTTGGTTTTCGTTAAAAAATCTACTGCGCATTTCTTCAAGTCGAGGATATCCTGATAATTCTGATGCATGCAATAATGTGAAATCCCGTTTTCGGTCATTTTTTGATCAACATATCTTAAATACATACTCTTTCCGCATCCGTTTGGACCGATGATACCGATTCGTGCCGGTCCAAAAATCTGAAGTCGTAAGTCTCTGGAAAGCTGTCGATTATTGATGAAAAGGGAATCCAGAACATCATCGAACACTGCTTTTCTGGCAGGTATCATTTCTTTATGATCAAAAAATAGGTTCACTGCCTCTTCCGGATCCGGTTTTTTGATTCTCTCAACCTTATCTATCCGATCTTTGACAGCCTTAACATTCTTCATCTTCTTCTTTAACAGCTGCCCGCCATGGGGATCCTGTCTGGAAATCGTATTTTGACGATGCTCAACTTTCTGATAAATCTGACGCCATTTTTCCATTTGAGCATCATATTCACTCTTCTGTTTTTTGGCCAGATTTTCCTGTCGCTCAAGGAAATGAGAGCGTTTGGCCAGATAATCATCAAAACCAATGGACTCCAATGTCCAAAGCGGTTTTTGTTTTCGCTCTGTCTGTTGTAAATGAAGGATCCTGTTCGCCGTCTTTGACAAAAGGACACTGTCATGGGAAACATAGATCAGCGGAATCGGTGAACTCAAAATAAAGTTCTCCAGCCATATCAAAGTATCCAGATCTAAGTCATTGGTCGGTTCATCCAGAATCAGTGTTGTCGGTTCTTCCGCTAATAGTTTGGCTAACTGAATTTTTATTTTCTCTCCCCCGCTGAAAGAAGAGAGTGGTCGATGATAATCATCTTCACTGAATGACATCTCAAATTTTCCTAATTGTTTTTCAAATTTTGGCAATACATCATAATCTGAGGATATCGGATTCTCAATAATGAAACTGAAAACATCGTTTGACAGTTGATGGATGAGCAACTCTTGCGGTAAATACCCCAATCGTTCGTGATCAGTGATTACCGTGCCTGTGACTGTGAAGTTTCTGCGGATTTCATCAACCCCGGCTATCAGTTTACATAAAGTGCTTTTGCCATTGCCTTCTTCGCCTATGATGGCCAGTCGGTCATTTTTGTTTAAACTGAAAGAACATTCGTGCACAAGCGTACGGCCTTTCAGTGTTTGTATGGTTATGTTTTTTAGTACGAGCATAAATTTCCCTCACGAAAAAAAGACCTTTACGGTCCCAAAAAAGATATCGGGAAAACCGGTATTTACTGCATGCGGTTTTCGTTATTTATGTTTGTACATCTTCTCACCCGTAATCATTTTAGCACATTTCTGACATTTTATAAGAGCATTTCCCTGATTTGCTGTAACTCTTTCCACACATTATCCCCAAAATTGCTCATCAAAGTGATTTCTGTCTGATTCGAAGGATCATATTCGGAAATGAAACTTACTCCGGGATCATATCCCTGGAAATAATAACAGGTTTGATTTGAGTGCTCGTTTTTTCTGATCCAAATGCCATAACCATAAGCAGATCCATCCTCATCCTGACTTTGAACTGAAAGCATCTTCTCTGTCAGATCTTTTGATAACAAATGATAGTGGAACAATGCATCCCAAAACTTCGAAATATCTTCGGCAGTTATAAAGGCTCCCCCAGCCCCTGTACCTTTGGCATCCACACTGAAAATATTGGTTCGATACGTGTCTGATGAGTCATTATAGATGTAATTGTTTGCGCAGTTGGATGGAAGCCGATCGAGTTCATAATAGCCGGTTGAGACCATATGACATCGACTAAATATTACTTCCTGCAGATAAGCATCGAACGGCTTTTGAGTTACCT
Organism: Erysipelotrichaceae bacterium; assembly: GCA_036677505.1. Taxonomy (GTDB): domain Bacteria; phylum Bacillota_I; class Bacilli_A; order Erysipelotrichales; family Erysipelotrichaceae; genus UBA2227. Next base: position 15,246 of record JAVBWK010000034.1, on the reverse strand, counting down.
GCTCGATGATGGCTGCTAACAGCACAAAACCGGAATTGTTATAGCGAAACTTCGTGCCTCTCGGATATTGCATGGGTTTATGCATAAACAAAGGAAACAAATCTGAGTTTCTGCGGATTTTATAGTTCGGATAGTCTTTCCAAAGTTCCTCATATTCACTCATGATTTCTTCATCAAAATAATCCGGAACACCGGATGTATGAGTGAGCAGCTGCCTGATCGTTACTTCGGGATCGATCTGATGAAGATCGATGGGTAATACTTTTGAAAGTGTATCTTCCAAACCGAGTTTCCCTTCTTCAATCAGTTTCAATATCCCCACCGCAACAAACACCTTCCCTGCCGATGCACTGGCAAAACGGGTGTTCTTGTTATTGAGCCGCTCATTCACCAAATCCGCAAATCCCTTTGAGCACTCAAAAACCACTTCTCCCTTTATTGTGATTCTCACATTTCCGCGAAAGTTTTCGGACAATCGGACATTCATGATAAACCTCCCTTTAACTTATAAAAGATGCTGTTCCAGAACGGTCAAAACCCCTTGTTCTTCGTTGGACGGCGCGAGAAATTTCGCATTTCCTTTAACACTCATCGGAGCATTTTCCATCGCATAAGACAAACCTGCCAGTTTGAGCATTTCAATATCATTACCCCCGTCGCCAAAGACAATCATTTCTTCCGGGGAAATGCCGTATCGGTCAGCTAGGTACTTTAATCCAAAAGCTTTATGGCATCCTCTAACAATCAAGTCAATGCTGCCATGTCCGCTGGACACAGCACTGATCTCAGATGGAAGCACGTTTTCAATCAGCTTCAGATAGTGATTTGTTTCTTCATCCCTGCAGTTGATATTAAACTTGATCATAGGCTCAGATACCACATCAAAGTCCTCAACCTCATCAAGACGGTGATACCACTGTGCGACAAAAGCTCTGCGCTTTGGATTGGTCAGCATGTAAGCCTTCTTCTCTCCACAGTAAACGTTGATTAAATCCGCGTTTCCTTTTACGAAGTTCAATATACTGCTTCTCGCCAATGAACTGAATTGCGTGATTTTCAGAGGTCTGCCAAACTCACTGATATATGCACCGTTTTCGGCCACAAACATCATCTCATCATCTCTGCCCTCAAAAAAACTGATCAGCTGATAGTATTGATTGCCGGAAGCTACGACAAATTTGATGTCCTGTTGTTTCATGATATCAAACAGTTTCCAGAAGCGGACTCTGTCATATTCCATGTTCCGATTGAGAAAAGTTCCGTCCATATCCACCGCAATCATTCGTATTTTGTTCATCGCTATCTCCAATTAAGTATTTACTTTATCAGTATACATGATAAATTAGATATAGACAAAAGGAGAAGTTTATGAAAAAAATTGTAGTTGTCGGTTTGAGTGTGTTGATAGTATTTTCTCTGTTTGGATGCGCCAAACCGGAACCCAAACCTTCTGAAACGGTAACCAAAGTTTTAAATCTGTTAAAGACAGATGTCCAATCGGATTTCAGTCCTTACTTCAACGGTGAGTTTGATAATTCTGATTTTGTGCCGACGAGCAATGATGAATCGGAGATGTCCAAAAAACTGGAATCCACACTGATCGATCGGTATACGGATTTTGACTTTGTGATTTTAGGCGAAACCATTTCCGAAGATAAGAAGATTGCGACCGTCGAAGTCGAATTTACCACATACGATATCGGAACGCTGATAATTTCTTTTATTACTCAGTATATTGCCAAAGCCTTTGAGCTGGCCTTTGCCGGTAAAAGCGAAGACGAGCTGAATCAGGCTGGGATTGAGTTGTTGGATTCATTGTCGAAAGACATGAAAAAAGATAAAGTATCCCGAGTATCCGCAAATTTATCTTATGTTAACGGTGCGTGGCTGATTGATGCAGGGGAAGAGAAAAATCGTGAGTTCTTCAATGGGCTGACCGGCGGGATGATTGAATCCATTGAAAAATGGGCCGAATCCATGGGTGAAGAAGAATAATCGAAACAAATGAACATCTTGTGATTGAAATCATGGGATGTTTTTTCTATGATTGAAGTAACATAAGGAGAATGAAATTATGGACTCAATCATTCTGTACATTCTTGGTGCTGTCATGATTTGTTTTGTTCTTTTTCAATCATTGTATTTTCTAAAGAAAGCATATGTCCGGGGACTGGAAATCGGCTTAAGTGAGCATCAGCTCAAAGAAACCATCCGAGCCAGTGCTGTATTCTCCATCGTACCCTCCATCCCCATTCTGATCGGGTTGGTCACGATGATTCCGATTTTCGGCAGTGTCGTCATTCCGTGGATCCGACTGAGCGTCTTGGGCTCGGTCAGTTATGAAAGCTATGCGGCCAACGCCATCAGAAATGCGGCCGGAGTTGATGCTTTGTTCAATGATCCGGTGGCATTTTCAACTGCGGTTTGGACCATGACCGTATCCATCATGGCCGGATTGTTTACCTTGCTTCTCTTTTATCGCAAATATGAGCGGAAACTGACTGAAGTGCGCAAGAAAGACAGCCGTTGGGGTGAGATATTGATTGCGGCTTTATTTATGGGATTGGTCGGAACCATCGGTGCTCAACAGATTGCCATCGGCGGATATAATACGCTCGCCTTATTCATCAGCATGGTCATCATGCTGCTTATCGGGCTGGCCTCAAAGAAGTGGAAATGGCTTGAAGAATTTGCTTTGCCTGTTTCAATTTTATCTACTCTGGGCATCCTGTATGTCCTGATCATGTGAGGTGACCGTCATGAACGAACAAGAAAAATATATTCAGCAATTACACAAAGCCGGAATGCGGTTTGTGATTGTCGGAGCGCTATTGATGCTCTCAGTTCCGCTGATCATTAGTCTGATCACCTCTGCCTGGCCGACCGGAGAACTGATGTTGAAAGGGTTTATGTCGGTAGGTGTCATTTATATCCCGATTGGAATCATCGAGTTCTTCAATTATGCACCGATGCTGGGCGTGGGCGGAACCTACGTAGCTGAAGTGACCGGAAATATTTCCAATATGAAACTTCCGGCCGCATTGAGCGCAATGAAACAAGCCGGGGTTGAACCGGGTAGCGATGAGGCTGAAATCATATCATCATTGGCCATTGCCACTTCATCGATCGTTACAACCGTCGTCATTTTGTTGGGCGTGCTGATATTGGTTCCATTCCAAGACTTCTTTATTGAACAGTTGCTTCCGGTATCGATCTATATGATTCCGGCAATCTTCGGTGCATTGGGCGTTGTCTTTATCGCACGTCACTGGCGATTGACCATCGTGCCAAGCATCGTTATGTTGGTCCTGTTTATGTTTGTTATCAGAGATGATTCCATTCGACCGGCCTTAGTACCGATTGCCAGCTTGATTTCGATCGGTTCGGCACGATTCTTCTTTAAGAAAGGCTGGATCAAGTAATGTCAGAATCTGCGATAAATCACCTTCAAAGGGCCATTCAGTGTGCGACGGTTTCTTATAAAGACCGATCTCAGATGGATTTTTCTGAGTTTGAGAAGTTTATAGAAAACATCCGACAGGATTATCCCTTGATTTTTGCGAATGGACAGACTGAGCGATTCATCGGATATTCACTGCTGATAAAATTACCCGGGAAATCAGATTTACCTCCCATCGGGTTGATGGGGCATTTTGACGTCGTTCCTGTACGTGAGGAAAACTGGATTGAACCGCCTTTTGGTGGAGTCATCAGAGACGGATATGTCTATGGCCGCGGAACACTGGATATGAAAGGACATGTCATTTCGATGCTGGAGGCGGTGGAAACCTTATTATCCGAAGGTTTTGAGTTTGAGCGTGATGTTTATGTGATGTTAGGGCACAATGAGGAGACAGGCTCGATCATGCCCGATTCCGGCGCAGCAGCAATTCGCGATCATCTGAAGCAGCAAGGTATATTCTTCTCTATGGTCGTTGATGAGGGCGGTGCACTGATTGACGGTCAGTCTTTGGGAATAGATGGTACGGTCGCTTTGATCGGAGTCGGTGAGAAGGGGTATTTGGATATTGAACTTACCGCCACTCAATCCGGCGGACATGCATCTATGCCACCAAAAAAAAGTGCCATGGCCGAAATCTGTGAAGCTGTCGTAAAGCTTGAAAAGAAGAAGTTCCCGGCAGATTTCAATGCGGCGACTCATGCTATGTTTGATGCTCTGCGTCCAATGATGAAACAGCCGCTCAGATTCTTATTTTCAAACAGAGATTTATTTAAATCGCTTCTTCTGAAAGTCATGACTGAAAAACCGGATACGGCAGCCGTACTGAGAACAACGTGTGTTGCGACGATGGCATCGGGAAGTTTTGCGCCGAATGTTCTTGCACAAAAAGCAACGGTTGTTTGTAATGTGCGGATCATTCCCGGTGAGTCAGTGAAGAGTGTCAAAGACCGGGTTCAATCGATTGTAGGCGATAACATTCAGGTCACGCTTCATAATGGTACGGAACCGACGGATATCAGCCCAAGCGATATCCGGGAGTTTCAGATCATTGAAGAAACGATCCGGGAGCATTATCCTCATTTCAAAGCTGTCGCTCCCTATCTGATGGTTGCGGCAACGGACAGTAGAGTTTACCATGGTCTGTCACAAGGAGTATATCGGATCGCTCCTTTCGAAATTTCAAATGAAGACATGAAAACTGTGCATGCGGATAATGAGCGTGTCAAAATCGAGAATTTCTTAAAAGGTATTGAATTTTTCAAGTCTTTAATCAAAAAAGCTTCTTCGTGAAGCTTTTTGTTACTTTATTCGGTTTTTTATGGCTTGAGCCAAAAGGAATTTGAACTGCTGTACGGTTATCAGGTCGCGGGCAAGCTGGTCGTATAACGGTCCTAAACTGTTATCAAGAAACTCCAACGGAAACTCATCAAAGTTCGATGCATATACTTTATCTTCATTAATCCATTGGTAGACCGACTTGGAGAGCTTCTCTTGAGGTTCAAACTTAAAATTCCTAATTGCCGGGATTAACTTGATTTTGTTGACCAAATAGTCCTGCCCGGCTTCACTTTGAGCTAAATAACTCAAAAAATCTTTGGCCAGCTGTGCATTTTCAGCGTTTTTATTAACAACATACCATGATGTGACATTGACAAAAATCCCATCTGATGCAGACTTTGTCGATCCAAATGGAGCAAAAGCCATATCGAAACTCGCATCTTTCAGAATCCCGTCAGCCCAATATCCCTGATGCAAGAAAACCGTTTTTTGATTTAAAAATGCATTGACTTGTGATTCATAATTTCCGGAAATCAGAATCGTCGGTTGGGAGTAATTAAACAGCATATCGACCCAATCCGCATACTCATTCAATCGATCGACATCCATATTGCCTTCGAGTAATTTATCAGTTATGCTTAAATCCCCGTATGCTAATCCTTCAGATATCAAACTGTTGAAGTTATATCGGCCGGTCACCCAGTACATCCCTGAGGAAGCAGTCATCGCTACGACCGCATCGATGCCCAATACTTCCTTCATTTCATCGAGTTTCTTAAATGCCGTCATATAAGCATCTGCGCTGTTGAGTGTTGCCGGATCGATGTCCGCTGCTTTCAGTAAAGCCGCATTATAAGCCATCCCCCATCCTTCGACACCCAACGGAAATCCGACTACCTTACCATCCGCGACAAAGGCCAGTCGGGTATCTTTGACCCATGGCTGATCAGACAAATCCATGATAGTATCGGACCATTGCTCGAAAGAATCATCGGATGTCATGACGAAAATTTCCGGAAGATTCCCGGAAGATTGGTCGGTCGCCAGTGATTCTTCATACTTGCAGTTTGGTTCTCCACATGAAACGATATTGATCCTGATACCTGATTCAAGTTCATATGTACTCGCCAGAGCTTTCAACTGACCGTCGATGAGCGGATTGTTTTGTTTGAGTGTAATCTCAATGATTTCTTCTTCTGGTGTGCAAGCGCTCAATAATGCCAATGATAAAATCACTGATATAAACATGAGTGTTTTTTTCATACGGGATCTCCTTGTCATAATTATAATCATTTCCCCTGGCAATGGGTGAATTTTACACAAAATCCGGACTCAGTATCAAAATTCACCGTCGTTTATGATATGATAAGGAAAATGAGAGGGCTTATATGAGTACCATCGAACAAGTAGCTTTACTAGCCAAAGTAAGCGTAGCCACAGTGTCGAGAGTGGTCAATAATTCGGCCTATGTCAGTGAAGCAACCCGCCAGCGGGTTGAGCAGGCCATCAAAAAACTTAATTATCAACCCAATGCCTTGGGTAAGTTATTGAGAAAGGAGAACACATCCATGGTCCTTGTGCTTTTGCACAGCGTGGATAACCCGTTCTTCTCAACTATCGTGCAGGGAATCGAGAAGATTGCCCATGAGAATGACTATAACGTTTTGATTTGTAACACTTACGGAGATAAGCAACGTGAACAGCGTTATTTGAATATGCTGAGAAATCATTTGGTTGACGGTGTGGTTTTTATCTCAAATACGTGTACAGCCGAAGAAATCAATCAACTGAATGCCAGTTATCCGGTCGTTCAGGTCGTAGAATATCTGACCGACATCGAAGCAGCGCATTACAGTATCGATTTTTATCAGGCAGGCAAAGACTTGATGAAGCTGTTGTTTGATAAGGGACATCGATCCATCGGATTTATCCATACCGGTTCCACAGAAATCATTTCTTCAAAAGAGAAATTTCGGGCTTACAAGGAATTTATGGAAGAACATCATTTGCCACTGATTACCAGTTATCCGTTGGAGTGCTTTTTCGGATATGACAATGCGAAGGCCCTTGCAGCAGAGTTGCTTGATACCTATCCTCAGACTTCGGCTTTCTTTGCGACATCTGATTTATTGGCTTGCGGTATCATCGATGAATTGAACAACCGCGGAAAATCAATACCGAAAGATGCCATGGTGGTGGGGTTCGATAATACCAGTTATGCATATGTCGGTAAACCGAATATCACCAGTGTAGAACTCAACAGCTTCCAGCTCGGTGCGATGGCTATGGAATATCTGATGTCGAAGATAAAGAACAAGCCGGTAGCACACAATAACAAATGTCTGATCCCCTATCAGATCATCGAAAGAGAATCCACAAAAAAGCAGTAATCAAAAAGGCACGTGCATGCCTTATTTTTATGCTGCAGTCCAACCACCATCGATTGTAAGTGTTGTGCCTGTAATCATGGAAGCCGAGTCCGAACACAAGAACTTCACTGTTTCGGCAATATCATCGACTTCAATCAGCTTTTTGATGGAGGCTTTTGCCAACATGATTTTTGATATAACTTCATCTTCGCCAATGCCATGCACTTCTGCTTGTTTGGCGATTTGTTTATCCACTAACGGGGTTTTTACATAAGCCGGGCAGATCGAATTGACCGTTATACCAAAAGGTCCACCCTCTAATGCCGATGCTTTTGTCAAGCCGGTAAGTCCGTGCTTCGCAGTGATATATGCCGACTTGTACTCTGAAGCTACCAAACCGTGTATCGAGTTTATATGAATGATCCGACCCCAGTTTTGAGCTTTCATGGATGGCCAGCAATATTTCGATAAAAGGAAAGGGGCTGTTACCATGACATTCATCATATAGTCCCACATATTTTCCGGAAAATCTTCGATCGGGGATATATGTTGAAGCCCTGCAACATTGACCAAAATATCGACTTTGCCAAACTTCTCAATCACAAAATCAACTGCATGCTTGCATTCACTTCGCAAAGCTAAGTCCGCTACAACATATGGGGATTGATGGCGAAGCGCCTGTTCTTTGAGCAACTCTTCGTTGACGTCAATCATGACGACGCTGCATTGTTCTTCAATCAGTTTCTCACAAACAGCCAAGCCGATTCCGCTGGCAGCTCCGGTTACAATGCAAACTTTATCTTTCAACATCATCACACCTCCCTATGCAGTTTTATCGCTGCATAAACGCGTGACCGTCTGATTGTATTTTATGAAATATTCTCAAATAGTCAAGTACAGATACTTATCGAACAACAACTAATACGTAAAGAATCCTTGTCCGGTCTTTCTTCCCAGAAGATTAGCTCTGACCATTTTCCTCAATACCGGATGCGGTTTATACTTCTCACCCAACTCAGCAAACAATGTTTCCATAATGGCAAGACAAACATCCAATCCAATCAAATCTGCCAATGCCAAAGGTCCTAACGGATGGTTCGCACCTAATTTCATTGCCGTATCGATATCCTGCGCACTGGCCACACCTTCACTGTAACAGCCGATCGCTTCATTAATCATGGGAATGAGGATACGGTTGACCACAAATCCGGGAGCTTCATTAACGATGACCGGTGACTTACCGACAGAAACCGCAACATCACGTACTGTGTTACTGACTTCAGATGAGGTGAGCTGACCGGAGATAACCTCAACCAATCCCATCAGCGGAACCGGATTAAAGAAATGCATACCGATGACCTGTGTCGGACGCTTGGTTGCCATTGCAACTTCCGTAATTGACAAGCTCGATGTGTTGGTAGCTAAGATAGCCTCCGGCTTACACATATCATCCAATTCTTTAAAAATGCTTTTCTTAACAGCCATGTTTTCTGTAGCTGCTTCAATGATCAAATCGCAATGCGCAAGTCCGCGAATATCTGAACTTGTCGTGATGTTTCCGAGAATCGCATTCATGTCTGCCTGCGAAAGTTTTCCCTTTTCAACACTGCGACTTAAATTTTTCTCTATACTCTTTAGAGCTTTAGCCAACATTTCGGTAGAAATGTCCCTCAAGACAACTTCATGTTGTGTGGCCAGGGTTTGAGCGATTCCAGAGCCCATGACACCTGAGCCGATGACACCAATTTTCATAAGATCTCCTCTTTTCGATAAGATGGCAAATTGCTTTCCGTGATATCACGGAAAGCAATGTTGTCAAATATTTATTTAATATTAGTAAATTCCAAACGAAGCCATGATGATTGCAACGATAACCGAAGCGATCGGAATCAATGTAGCAACCATGAAGATATCGATATAAGAATCTTTGTGTGTCATAGCCGTAACAGCAAGCAATGTCAAGACAGCGCCGTTATGAGGCAATGTGTCCAAACCACCCGAAGAAATCGAAGCAACGCGGTGGAAAGCTTCCAACGGAATGCCCGAAGATTCAGACAATGCAACGAAGTTAGCACCTAAAGCTTCCAATGCAATACCCATACCGCCTGAAGCAGAACCGGTAGCACCAGCCAAAATGTTAACAGCCACGGATTCAGCAATCAACGGATTGCCTTCGATACCCAAAACGAAATCTTTCAATGTAGCAAATCCAGGAACTGCGCGAACGACAGCACCGAAACCTACAGCAGCCGAAGTGTTGATGATAGCCAATACGGAACCTGCAGCACCAGCATTGATCGTAGATACCACATTAGGCATTTTCTTCCAGAATAATAAGATAGCTAATACGATACCGAAGGCTAAGGATTCAATAATACTGAATGGAGCACGGCCAAGCAATTCTGTGAATGTTTCTTTTCCAATAATATTAGCAATATTTAATGTTAGTACAACCACAAGTAACGGCAATAAAGATAATGCCCAGTGAGGAAGTTTTTCATCTTTGTTTTCAACACCTTTTTTATCCGGCTCAACAAAGAAGACACCTTTTTTAGCATAGAATTTTTCACGATAGGTCAACCAAGCCATACCGCCCAACAACATAACCAACGCAGCAGCGATACCCATGATCGGAGCAGCTGCCGGAGTTGTGTTAAAATATTGGATCGGAATCAGGTTTTGAGTTTGCGGCGAACCTGGAACAGCCGTCATCGTGAATGTGAATGAACCCAAAGCGATTGCGCCAGGAATCAAACGACGAGTGATATTAGCATCTCTAAACAAAGCCAATGCGATCGGATAAATTGCGAATACAACGACAAACAACGAGATACCACCGTATGTTAGTACGGCACAAGCCAATACAACTGCAGTAATAGCAAGTTTTTTACCGATAAGACTTACTATGAAGTGAGCAACAGCTTTGGCTGCTCCGGTCTCATCCATGATTTTACCGAAGATAGCACCCAACATAAATACCGGGAACCAAGCTTTGGTGAATCCGACGAAGCCCGTCATATAAGCATCGGTGTAAGCAGGTATCAACTCCAAACCGCCTGTAAATGCAACTACTAATGCTGCGATTGGCGCTACCCAAATGATGGACATTCCTTTATAAGCAAGGAACATAAGAAGTGCTAAACCAAGAAAAATGCCCCACATAAAATTGTCCTCCTCTTTCTATGTGTTAGATTTTAATTCCGACCAATTCAGGCTTGAAGATTCTTTCATCCATAAGTTTCAGATCTTCGCTGATGATCGGTTTAAAATCCATATGAGCCAAGATGTCCTTCTCTAGATCGACACCCGGCGCAATTTCGGTCAATACGACGCCGTCTTTGCCCAAAACGAATACTGCACGCTCGGTAATATACATGACCGGCTGACCGATTTCGTTGGCAAATTCGCCACTGAATGTCACTTGTTCAACAGAATTAACGAATTTTCTGCTTCTGCCTTCAACAAGGATACTCAGTTTTCCGTCTTTTGCTTCAACTTCCAAACCACCGGCAGTAAATGTACCCAGGAAGAATACTTTCTTCGCATTTTGGGTAATATTGATAAATCCGCCGGCTCCTGCGATCTTCGGACCAAACTTACTGACGTTAATGTTACCTTTTACGTCACATTCAGCAAGACCGAGGTAAGCCAAATCCAAACCGCCGCCATCATAGAAATCAAACTGATACGGTTGATCGATCAGTGCTTCTAAGTTGGTTGCTGCACCGAAACTCAAGCCGCCGGCCGGAATACCGCCGATCGGACCCGGTTCTACCGTCAGGATCATCTCATTGCCCAAACCTTCTTCATTGGCAACGCGAGCGACACCTTCCGGCATGCCGATACCTAAGTTTACGATAGCACTGGGAATCAGTTCCATCGCTGCACGACGGGCGATGATCTTGCGGTCATCTAGCTCCATCGGCTTAACGCTGTTGACCGGAACACGGATCGCGCCGGTATAACTTGCGTTGTAATCTTCGGCAAACGTTTGCATATGATTCTTCATATCTTGCGTTTGAACGATGGCTGTTACATAAATGCCAGGAATCTTGACCAGTTTCGGATCAAGTGTGCCGGCTTTGACCACTTTTTCAACTTGAACGATGACTTTACCGCCTGAGTTCTTACAAGCTTGAGCAATCGACAAGACTTCCAGTGATCCGGCTTCTTTTTCCATGGTTACATTTCCGTTTTCATCTGCATACGTACCACGTAAGAATGCAAAGTGAATCGGGAAGGTCTTATACATCAGATATTCTTTTCCGCGCAGTTCGATCAGCTCAACCATATCTTCTTTGGTAATTTCATTAAGCTTCCCGCCTTGCAGACGAGGATCTACAAACGTTTTTAATCCGACACGCGTGATCGTTCCCGGCTTATTCGCAGCGATATCTCTGAACAAATGCGAGATACAGCCTTGCGGGAAGTTATAAGCTTCAACCTTGTTGTCCAATGCCAGTTTTTGAACTTTTGGCACCAAACCCCAGTGTCCGCCGATAACCCGCTTCAATAATCCTTCATGTCCGAAATGGTTAAGACCGCGGGTCTTCCCATCGCCCTGACCGGCAGCATACACCAATGTCAGATTTCTCGGTTCCCCTGTCTCAACAAAACGTTTTTCGATCGCAATTTCCAATTCTTCCGGAACTGCGTTACCCACGAAGCCGCCGGTCGCAATCGTACTGTTGGAAGTAACTAATTTTACCGCTTCATCCGCAGTAAGAAATTTTACGGCCATTGTCTTTCCCTCTTTCTTATAATCTCATCCCGCCATTAACACTTAAGTTATGACCGGTGATATAGGAAGAATCATCAGAAGCCAAGAATAATGCAGCTTTTGCGATTTCTTCCGGTTGTGCCAAACGTCCCAACATGGTTTGCTTGGCAAATTTATCCAACAAATCCTGCGGAACGGTTTTCAGAATATCCGTCATAGTGTAACCCGGGGAAATTGCGTTGACGCGTACTTGCGCACCCTTCATCGCGAATTCCTTTGCCCACGATTTTGTCATACCGATAACACCTGCTTTGGTAGCTGCGTAGTTGGCCTGACCGATATTTCCGAATTCTCCGACAACCGAAGAAATGTTGATAATAGAACCTTGACCTTGCTCTTGCATGATCGGACCAACCAGACGGGTAAGGTTGAAGACGCCCTTTAAGTTGACATCGATAACCAGATTCCACATATCATCGGTCATTTTGCGAGTCAATGCATCGCGAGTGATACCGGCATTGTTGACCAGAATGTCAATTTTGCCATACTTTTCTACAACATGATTCACAAATGCCTGGCATCCTTCAACATCAGTAACATTTAAGTGATACCCTTCAACACCTTCACAACTGTAAGCAAGGTCGCCCATATCAGCAGCGACGACTTTTGCCCCTTCGGCAACAAACAGCTCAGCCATCGCCTGCCCCAATCCTCTTGCACCGCCGGTAATAACGGCAACTTTATCTTGTAATTTCATGTTTCTCCTTTAATACGATCAGATCGTAATTTTTATCGGCTGACGATCATCGAGATGCCTTGTCCGCCCCCGATGCATAATGTAGCCAAACCATGCTTCACATCTCTTTTAACCATTTCATGAATCAAGGTAACCAATACACGTGTTCCGGAAGCGCCGATCGGATGACCTAAGGCAATCGCACCGCCATTGACATTGACGATATCCGTATTCAGATTCAAACTGGTCACGACGCTCAATGCCTGAGCTGCGAAAGCTTCATTCGCTTCAATTAAATCCAAGTCCTCAACTTTTAAATTGGCCTTAGCTAAAGCTTTGTGGGTCGCCGGAATCGGACCGGTACCCATGATTTGCGGATCAACTCCTGCCGAAGCATAAGATGTGATCGTAACCAACGGTTTTAAACCCAACTCATCCGCCTTCTCTTTGCTCATAACAACGACAGCAGCGGCACCGTCATTGATACCCGAAGATGTAGCGGCAGTGACGACGCCATCTTTTTTGAAAGCAGGACGTAACTTGGCTAGTGACTCCATCGTCTGACCGGCTTTTGGATATTCATCGGTATCGATAATCGTGTCTCCCTTTTTCGAAGGAATAATAAACGGAACGATTTCATCTTTAAACTTCCCGTCCGCAATCGCTTTTAAAGCGCGGCTTTGGCTTTCGACAGCAAAAGCATCCAACTGATCACGGGTGAAACCATACTTCTCAACAATATTTTCTGCCGTAATCCCCATATGAACTTTACTGTAAATATCGGTCAGACCATCAAATACCATTGTATCTACAAGTTCAGCATTCCCCATGCGAGCTCCCCAACGGGCTGAAGGGACGATGTACGGAGATAAACTCATGTTTTCCGTACCACCTGCAACCACGATATCAGCATCACCGCTTTGGATCGCCTGAGCAGCCAACACAACTGCTTTTAAACCGGAACCGCACACTTTATTCACTACATACGATGATTTTTCAATCGGAATACCCGAATGAATCGAAATCTGTCTAGCTACATTCTGCCCAAGACCTGCCTGAAGTACGTTTCCGAAGATGACTTCATCGACCATATCCGGTTGGATATTAGCGCGGCTTATAGCTTCCTTGGCAACAGCAGTACCCAATTCAACGGCGGAAACATTCTTAAAACATCCTCCGAATGTTCCGATCGCTGTACGGACGGCGGAGACTATTACTACTTCTTTCATCTTTACCTCCATGTAATTAAATTTTGCCTAACTATGTGAGTGCAATCACGATGCTAAGCGCTTACATGTCTATATTACTTTATATGTCCATTTTTTTCTAATATACATATTTTATATGTTGTATAAGTTTGACTTATAGTTTAATATGAAAATCAAGAGAGGTGAAACCTTATATCATGGACATTTATCAGCTTCGCTATTTCGTTGCCATCGTTGAATCCGATTTCAATCTGTCGATGGCATCACGCAAACATCACATTTCTCAACCGGCATTGACACAAGCCATAAAAAAGTTTGAGACTGAGGAGAAAGTGGAATTATTCACTCGTGCCAGCGGCCGTTTATCCGGATTGACAAATGTGGGCGAGAATTTCTATAACAACGCTTTGATCGTATTGGAACATCACGATCGGATGCTTAAGGATTTACGTGAAAACTCGACCGTTGTCAAAGGCAAAGTACGAATTGGTATACCTCCGTTAATTCTAACCGTTTTATTCACTGACTTCCTTTCATCTTTAATTATTAAGAACCCGGATATCCGATTTGAAATCATCGAGGAAGGAGCTTTTGAACTTCGCCGACAGCTGATTCTTCAGGAGATCGATTTTGCCATTTTATTACAGCCGACTGACCTTAATCCTCAAGTATTCAGAGAAGAAATCATTTATGTCGATCAACTGACCTGTTTTATGTCGAGAAAACATCCGCTGGCACACAAAGACTCCATTCAATGGACCGATCTCAGACAACGGAAACTGGCGATTTTCACGAATACCTTCATGATCCACCATCAACTCAAGCGTAAGTTCGAAAGTCTCAATATAATTCCGGACATCGCTCTGATGTCCTCTTCCTGGGACTTCTTGTTGGAGTCCACCCGCGGCTCTGACTTTCTGACGATACTGCCGGCTCCCGTTCATAATCATTTCTCCTATAGCGATGTAAAGGAAACGCCTTTTGAACCGCCATTTCCATGGAAAGTCGTCCTGGTGTATCCCATCAAATCGAGATACAGCCGGATTGAGAATTATACGCGTCAGACGATGATGTCCTACTTCGTCGATAAGAAAAAAGTTGAATCCATATAAAAAATCCGCTTTCGCGGATATTTTTTTGCTTGGTGCACCAGACGGGACTCGAACCCGTACGGTTGCCCACACGCCCCTCAAGCGTGCGCGTCTGCCAATTTCGCCACTGGTGCACGGGGTTGTTTTTGGCGCGACCGATAGGAATTGAACCTATGACCTAGCGCTTAGGAGGCGCTCGCTCTATCCCCTGAGCTACGGCCGCATCTGGTCGGAACGACGCGATTTGAACGCGCGACCCCTACCACCCCAAGGTAGTGCACTACCAAGCTGTGCTACGTCCCGATGCAAAAGGTATTATACAACATAAAACGACACTTGAAAATACATTTGCGAAACAAATACACCTATGATAAACTGAAT
>JAVBWK010000033.1:0-47850 GCA_036677505.1 Erysipelotrichaceae bacterium | reverse complement strand
AAACTCTCCATTTGATTAGCTCATTATTTTTTCTTAAACTCTGACGAGTTAAAATTCTGAATTTTTTGTCTTGTACTTGATGTTTCCTATTTAGTTTTCAAAGATCAATTGGCTTCTGCACTTTTGTCGGTGCCTTATTATATTAACAAAAGAGGCACCATAAGTCAACCAAAATCATGGGGAATTTTCGCTTTTTTTCATATGACATCTTTTGTCAATTCTGGCATCAGGCTTTCTTCTTGAATTGGCGTAAATACTCCTGAAACAACTCCTCTACCGCATCCCGGTTAAACGGAGCATCCTCATTTTCAATCATCGACAACAACTGATCCATCGACCCTCTGACGATATCAACGATATCCGAAGGATAGTTCATCTCTTGGCTGTGTGTTTGAAACTCATCCTCATCTAGCACATCGACATTGCGATTGGGATATACTTTGACATCAAGATCGTAATCGATATTCTTGATCGCCTCACCATCAAAGATACTCGGAGATGCAAGATTACAATAATAATAGATACCGGTTTTGCGGATCATTGAGATGATATTGAACCATCGGTCGGGATAAAAGAAACATATCGCCGGTTCGCGGGTATACCAGCTGCGTCCATCCGACTCCGTGACCCATGTCTTATGGGTGACCACGATCATAACATCTTCCTGCGCACGCAACACAAGGCCCTTCGCCCATGTACGATGCAACGAACCATCATGTTTATAACTTTGAATGAACACACTGGTTCCGACATTAGGCAACACAGACATACCTCCTTTGCGCTTTATCATTATATCTTATATGAAATCACTTGAAAACCACAAACATCCGTTTCATAATAAAAGAAACCTCATAAGAGGTTTCTGATCAGCGAGATATCCGCATTCTCGGCAAGATCATCGTTACGACAATCAACGCTAAGATCATGGTCGGAATCATGTACCAGCCGTTATATGCAAAGGATCCCCACCAGGTCACCTCATAAAAGAGCACTCCGGAAACCGTGTGAGAAGCCAATCGGATCAGGTTGGTCACAATGACTCCCCATAACAACGGTTGTTTCCCTATCCGTGCAGACGGGATAGCGCTGGCGACTCCGTAAATACCAAAGGCTAACAGGTAATCAAGGAAAAACTGAAACCAATTGAGAAACCACATGGCACCGGTCATCCACTGTAACAAAACTGAAAGCAGACCGACCGCTATACCCTTTTTGTAACCCAAGTCATAACTTGCCAGAAGCAATGCAATGACACCGAGCCCCAAGGTACCGCCTTGCGGCATCTTGAAAAAACCGATCATATTGGCCAGATAATCCAATACGATAAACATGGCCAGATAGGCCGACATCTTAACCAGATCTCTTGTACTCATAAAAAAACACCTCCGTTTGAGAAGAGGCGTAAGGAAAAAAACGGAACTCCCTACGCTAGCTTTATCTAGATCAGGTGATTAAGGGTTTGTTTGCACATCTCAGCTGACGCTCCCCTGTTCACACAAAAAGTATATCACAATCACCATGAAAACGAAAGAAAGGAACATCGCCATGTATCACTTCGAAGGAAAACCAACCGACAGGATCGAAGCTTATCAACTGCTTCTTGCCCAAGCAAATGCTTTATTGGAGGGCGAGGACGATTTTATTGCCAACTGTGCCAATATCAGCTCATTGCTCAATCTGTTTCTGGAGAAGATCAACTGGGTTGGATTCTATTTTAATAAGAACAATGAATTAGTCTTGGGACCGTTTCAAGGTCAGCCGGCTTGTGTCCGCATTCCCTTTGATCGCGGCGTCTGCGGGAAAGCAGCAAGCACAAAAACCATTCAGCGTATAGACAACGTCCACTTATTCCCCGGACACATTGCCTGTGACTCTGCGTCCAACAGCGAACTTGTGATACCGCTGATCAAAAACGAACGTGTCATCGGCGTGCTCGACATTGATTCGCCGGTGTTCTCCCGATTTGACACAACCGACATCACCTGGCTGAGCAAAGTTGCTGACTGCCTGATCGAATCGTACAAAGAATGACCTGCGGGTCATTTTTCTGTATAAAGAAAAGTGCTTTCGCACTATAGTTTCTTGATCATATCGATGTGAGGGCAATGCTGATCCATATACACATCTCCCTTAGCTTCATATCCAAGTTTCTGATAAAATCCCTGTGCCTGACATTGCGCTGATAATTGCACGAAGCTAAATCCAAGGCTTTTGGCATGTTCTTGTAAAGATTGCATGATATAACGGCCAATGTGTCGATGGCGATAATCCTTCATCACAGCGACTCTGCCAATAAAACAGGTCTGATCATTGTGTCTGTACATCCGACCGGTTGCCACCGGAACTTTGTCATCCCAAACTTCGATATGCCAGGCCAAATCATCATGTTCATCAAACTCATCGGTAAATCCCTGTTCATCCGCAAACACGGCCATACGGATTTCTTTGGCAATCTCTGTCTGATCAAGTCCGTAAACGATTCGAGATTTCAACATTTACTTCTCTAGATCCAATAAGCGCTGCTTTAACTCCAGTCCTCCGGCAAAACCGACCAATGAACCATCCGATCCGATGACCCGATGACAAGGAACCACGATCATACACGGATTGTGATTCATCGCATTGCCGATGGCACGGGCTCCCTTGGGATTCCCTATGCGCCGCGCAAGCTCTCCATATGAAACCACCTCGCCAAAGCCGACGTTCATCAGTTCAACAAACACTTTCTTACGAAACTCCGTAACTTGCAGATCCAAAATAAAATCAAACGATTTTCTTTTCCCGTCGCGATATTCCATCATTTGACGGAGGGCTTTCGCTACTTCCCCTGATCCCTCACTTTCAGGCAGTCTCTTAAAACTGAAATCCACTTTCTCAACGGCATCTTCTCTTCCTTCGACGATCAGAGAACCGTCAAAAAAAGAGCAAACAGCTTTATTCATACCACTCGCTCCTTTAACCAGCCGACAGCTTCATCCACGGCGGGCTGCATTTCAAAAAATTTAACTTTGGAAGATCCGATTTTAAACTCTGATACAAGATTCTTGTGTTCAAGCATCAAACCGATATTCTTGAAGTCATCCGCATCATAATCATAATCCAGATATTTCTGCCACATACGACCCACACTTGATTCAACTGCCCCGCCTTGAAGGATGACTGCTCTTTTTCCACTAAGCGATTCCGCTAGGTGAAGAGCCGTGCAGCTGTCATAATCGACTCCAAGCAACAAGATATGCGCCTTTAAATCATAGCATGCTCCCAAGGGCGAGTCCTTACTCAAAGGAAAATCCAACGGATGGTGACGGCAAATGAATCGGGCATACTTACCGATCGCACTGAAAGCAACGGCCGGATGACTGGTGGTGACACTGCCTTCCCGATGCCGGATGCTTTCGGAAATCACACCCATCTTTGATACGTCACTGTGGGTGACATGAAATGAGGGATGAGATTTACGGATAACATCGAATAACTCGACCGCTACCGGCGGATATTGCCAATAACTCGGCTCACTGTTATCACCGCTTTGCATCGATACGACGATCGTACCTTCATATCCTAAAACTTCCTGTAATGCATCAATCACGGTCTGAGCACCACCGCAAACATAACCAAAAGAGCGCAGCGACGAATGAACCATCAGGGTCATTCCGGCTGTGATGCCGTTGGCGCGTAACTGATCGATGATTTGCTGGCGGGTCAGAACCGACCGAATTTCATTACTCGATGATCTCATTCAACTGTAGCCAATCTTTCAGTGCTGTGTATCGGATCGCACCGGTCTTTGATTCAACCAAGATGCCGTTTTCAAAAATATATGTCGTCGGCGTCCATTTGGCTTCAGTCAGATATTTATCAACCAATGCTTTTACATCGGCATTGACATCCGAATCCAGTTCGACATAGAAAATCTCAACATCATAATTCTTAACGATTTCCCGGATGATCGGCTTATATTCTTTGCACGCCGAACATGTCGAAACACCGATAACCAAAACCATCGACTCAGCTGCATCCAAACGCTTGACGGCTTCCGTCGCTTTGATCATCGTAATATCTTCCGATGGCGTACAACCGGCAATAACGGTGACCAGCAATGCCATTAAAACCAATAACTTCTTCATATATTTTTCTCCTTGTCATGCGCCAGCTTACTGGCTGCAGCGGCAGCAATTGCTCCGACGATATCATCAAGAAAGGTATTGCACTGTGACGTATGTTCATTCAACTTTCCGATGATGCCCGGTTTTACTTTATCAATATATCCAAAGTTGGTCAATGCAATTGAACCATAAAGATTGCATATGCCATAGGCCAACACTTCATCGACACCATATAATCCGTAATCCTCCATAATCAGAGAGTTAAATTGCTCATCAGCAAACAACCCTTGTTCGGTCAGCATATCGATTCTGATCCCGGTAATAATGGCATGCTGGACTTCCCGTTTGTTCAGTACACTGTCCACATAATGCTCAATCTTCTCCAAAGTCAGATCGGTGATATAGCGCTTCTGCAAGTAGTATACACATTCGATGATGTCTGATTTCTCGACACCTCGCTGCTTCAATAATGCAACACACTGCTCAAACATGTGATTCCTCCTATGTTCCCATAACCGTTATCTCTCTGCTTTATCATCATTTTCAATGAAATCCAATCAGCCATCAAGGGTTATGCTCATTTTCTCTTTGTTCAATGATGACAGGATATTTCTCTTTAATCATGCATAAAACCTCATGATTGATTTGATCTTCAACAGTACTCTCACATAAGCACGTCGCAATCGCCGCAGCAATACCATAACCAAGGGCTTCCAATGGTCCCAGATTTAAATAAGAGATATAGGCGGCAAGAAATGCATCTCCCGCACCGGTCGCACTGACAATCGGAATATCCTGATGACGATATCGGAAATATCCCTGATCACAAGCGATTGCACCGCCTCTGATTCCAAGTGTTATGATAACATCCCGAATCCCCAGATTTCTGAATACTCTCAGTGCTTTCATTAAACTTTCATCATCAGTGATCGGAAACCCGCAACAAACTTCAGCTTCCAGCCGATTGGGTTTAAATACGGTCAGCCGGGAAAGAAACGGAAGGATTTTCTGCGTCTTAGTCGTCGATATCGGATCACACGCCAACAAACAATGCGCAGATGATGTGATATAGTCAATCATTTCATATTCCAGATTGGTATCCACAACCAATATATCATCCTCATTTACAGAAGATAAATATAAGGATACGCTTTCTTTGGTAAGATAGGTCAAAATATCCATATCGGCAATGGCCACGGACATTTCTCCGTCTTTATTGGCAATGGCCAGATAAGTAGATGAAGATACATTTTCCGCGGTTACACACGATGATATATCTATACCCCGATCCGTACAGTCTTGACGGCATTGCTTCGCAAGCAAATCATCCCCAAACACCGTTAACAATCGTACCGGCCGGTCAAGATTGGCAATCGTAGCAGCAATATTCCTGGCTACGCCGCCGAAACTGACTGACACTTTCCCCGGGTTGGAATCCGATGGTTTCAATATCTCGAAAGATTTACCTAAAATATCAATATTAGCACCACCAATCAAGTGGAATGTTCTTTGTATTTTACTCATATTCCTATTATATATCAATCTTAATCTCAGTAAACAATAACTTCTGTGATACAATACCTTCGAAGTGGAGGAATCTTTATGACACTAAAAGAAAATCTGGATAAGTATCGCAGGATAAATGAGAAAATCTTTTCTTATCGGCTGGCCTTGACCACCCTTAATTGGGATTCAAGCACGATAGCTCCTAAAAAAGGTGCTTCATACAGAAACAAAATGGGAGCGCTTTTATCGGGCGAACTGTTCTCGATCACGACTTCCCAAGAGTATATAGAGCTGATTGATGCACTGTCAAAAGAACAGTTGGATGAAGTCACCGCCCGAGAGATCAGCCTGATCAAAGAAAATCTGGATAAAAGCCGATATATACCGAAAGATGTGTATGTTGAGTATGCCCAGTTGACCCGGGATGCCGAAAATGTCTGGGAAAAAGCAAAGGAAGAGCATGATTATGAAATTTTCAAGCCTTATCTGAAAAAACTGATTGAGATGACCAAGCAAATCGTTGCCTATCGCAAGGATGATCGCCCCGTTTATCATCAGCTGATCGATGATTTTGAAACCGGGATCACACTGGCTGATTATGATCGTTTTTTCAGTAAACTAAAAGAAGAGATCGTTCCGTTTCTGCATCGGATCATTGAACGGAATATCCCTGAGCCTGTCTGGCTGAGTCGCCATGTGCCGACAGAACAGCAGCGTAAAGTCGTAGAGCTATTGATGGAGTATTTAAACTATGACAAGGAATCAGGATACATCGGCGAGAGTGCGCATCCGTTTAGTTCACACTTTTCCGTACATGATAACCGGGTAACCGTTAAGTATCATGAAGACATGTTCACTTCCTCGATTTTTGCACTGATCCATGAAGTCGGTCATGCCACGTATAACGGTCAGGTCGATGAAGTGTATCAGGAAAATGTGATTGCTGACAGCATGTCGTATGGAATGCACGAATCCCAATCCCGATTATATGAGAATATGTTGGGTCGCAGCCGTGAGTTTTGGTCATCGATTTATCCGAAAGTTCAGGCAGTTGTGGATGCTCTGGCTGATGTGTCTTTGGACGAATTTATCCTGGGCATCAATCATGTGGCTTTGTCGCTGATCCGAATCGAAGCAGACGAACTGACCTACCCATTGCATATCATGGTCCGCTACGAAATCGAACAGGGCCTCTTCAACGGGACGTTGGATGTCGAAGGGTTGGATCAGGTGTGGAGCGACAAGTACTTTGAATATTTGGGTATCCGTCCGCCGCATGCCGGTCTTGGGATCCTTCAGGACATTCACTGGTCCGGTGGTGCGTTTGGTTATTTCCCGACGTATGCCTTGGGTTCTGCGTACAGTGCTCAGTGGATGGCGGCGATGCGCAAGGATATCGATGTCGATCAATGCCTGCTTCAGAATGATTTTGCTTCGGTCAACACCTGGCTGAAAAACAATGTTCACCGTCACGGCGGGTTATATAAGCCCAATGAACTGCTGCTTATGGTTACCGGAGAAACATTCAATCCTCAATATTATGTAGATTATCTGAAAGAGAAGTACGGTCGGCTTTTCAACGTGTATGAATAATGTTCTTAACATCTGTTGGTATCATCTTGAAGTGGATGGCCAAACATGTGTCCGATGCCAAACGACCCATCGTGCTTTGGTTGATGCCATCTCGCATCTAAAGCCGCAACTGCATCGTGGCGGATGGCAAGTACGCATCGAAGAGGTTTTACTCTTGCCTGATCAAATCGGACAGTCCAATCGCTGTGATTTTAACGGCAAGCCGATCGAGAAGATCATTGATATCCGCATTAGGATGAGTGAATGCCCATCCTGTTCATCGTTAACAGGAAATTCTGAATGTTGCCGTAGCATCGAGTATCAAGGCAAGTCCTATGATGAGATTCCTTTTGAAGCGTTTATCGAAGCAATCCGCAAAACAACCTCACTCTCTGCCTTTGGACCGGTCATCAATCTATAAAGTTAAATATGGCTAACATATTGGGCATATCGTTTGATTGTGAAAATTTGCTTTGCTATGCTTGAAATGTAAACAAAGGAGATAAAAACAATGAAACAAACATTACCATTACTTACTTATGCATTTGATGCGCTTGAACCGTTTATCGATACTCAAACCATGACCATTCACTACAGCAAACATCATCAGGCTTACGTTGACAATGTCAACGCTGCGCTTGAAAAATTTCCTGAACTGGCTGACGTCGAGCTGACCGATCTGATTAAAGATTTATCCCGGGTACCGGAAGCCATCCGCATGGCGGTTCGCAATAACGGTGGCGGTCATCTCAATCATACTCTGTTTTGGCAGCTGATGACTCCGGGCGGAGCCAAAGAACCCCAAGGGGCTTTACTGACAGCCATCGAAGCAGCCTTTGGCAGTTTTGCTCAGTTCAAAGATGCCTTCGCAACGGCAGCAAAAACCCGTTTCGGCAGCGGCTGGGCATGGTTGGTTCTGACGGCTGACAAGCAGTTAAAAGTCGTATCGACCGCCAATCAGGATACACCGGTTTCTGATGGCCTGACACCGATCCTGGCTTTGGATGTATGGGAACACGCCTATTATCTGAAATATCAGAACCGTCGGCCGGAATATATCGAACAGTGGTTCAACGTCGTCAACTGGACAGTCGTAAACAGACTGTTTGAGGAAAATAAGTAATCCGAATTTAAGGGACGTACGTCCCTTTTTCAATGAAAAAGCAGCCTGTACGGGCTGCTTTTTGAATCAATCTTCTTCGTCTTCTTCTTTAACGTGAGCAGCTATGACCTTATCAGCGATAGGCTGCGGTGCAAATTCATAGCGGTCAAACTCTTGGGTGTAACTGCCTCTGCCCTGAGTAAAGCTGCGCAACTCCGTGGCATAACGCATCATTTCCGACATCGGAACTTCTGCGGTTACCATCTGTTCTTTTTCGTTGAGAAGTTCCATGCCCAGAATGATCCCGCGACGCTTATTGAAATCACCGATGACCGTTCCGGTATATTCTTCCGGAATTGTGACTTGAACTTTAACGATCGGTTCCATCAACGCCGGACGGGCTTTCGGGAAGCCGGCCTTAAAGGCCAGTCTGGCTGCTGATTTAAAGGCAATTTCCTTTGAGTCAACTTCATGATAACGGCCATCCGTCAAAGTTGCTTTGACTCCGACGACCTTATAACCGGCCAACAATCCTTTTTGCATACATTCTCTCAATCCCGCTTCGACAGCCGGGAAATACTGGCGCGGTACGGCTCCGCCGAATACTTTTTCCTCAAATATCATTTCCTCGCTGTCACAAGGTTCAAAGGTAATAAATACATGCCCGAACTGCCCTGCACCCCCGGATTGCTTTTTGTGCTTGCCTTCGGCAGAAATGGTTCCGCGAATCGTCTCACGATAGGGGACTTTCGGTTCGGTCAGCTCCACTTCAACTTTATATTTAGTGCGGAGCTTGCTGATGATGACATCGATATGCTGATCGCCGACACCATAAAGGATCAGTTCGGCAGTTTCACTGTTTTTCTCAAACTTACACGAAGCATCTTCTTCTGCCAGACGTTGTAAACTGGTACTCAGTTTATCTTCATCGTTTTTGCTCTTTGGCCACAGGGCGACAGAAAGCATCGGCTGCGGGAACTCGATCTTGTCGTAAACGACCGGCTTCGCTTTGGTAGCCAATGTGTCACTGGTTTCTGTGTATTGAAGTTTGACGATCGCACCGATATCCCCGGTAAACAATTTTCCGACACCGATCTGATGTTTTCCTTTGATCGCAAACAGCTGAGCGATTTTTTCAACTTTATCCTTCTGAACATTGATGACTTGAGCATCGGTAGTCAATACCCCGGTCATGACTTTAACGAAAGAAATGCGACCGACAAACGGGTCCACGATCGTTTTAAATACCCGGGCACTGAAAGCTTCTTTCTCATTGGTTTCCAAAGTAACGGTTGCTCCGTTGAGATCTTTGGCTTCTGTGATCCCCTGCTCGGCATACGATGGAAAATACTCGGAAATCAAATCCATCAGGCGTTCGATGCCGGTCAGCTGGATAGCAGATCCGCAATATACCGGTCGGATTTCACCGCTTCGGACACCGATCCGGACACCCTTAAGGATTTCCGCTTCCGTAAACGGTTCGCCCTCAAAGAATTTCTCCATCAGTTCGTCATCACCCATGGCTACGGCCTCTGCGATCTGTTCGTAGTATCCGTCAACCTGATCTTTCATCGATGCCGGAACTTCTTTCGCATTATTCCGGTCATTATGATACCAGGCTTTTTTCTTCAAAATATTGACGCTTCCGACAACCTTTCCGCTTTCAATGATCGGAACTTCAAAAGCAATCACTGATTTCCCGAAATTGTCACGCAATGATTCATAACTCTTTTCAAAGGATGCATTCTCTTCGTCCATCTTATTGATGAAGAAAATGGTCGGCAGTTTACGTGCCGTTACGGTTTTCCATGCACGTTCGGTACCGGTCTGAACACCGTCTTTAGCACTGACCACGATCAGTGCATTATCAGCAACCGATACCCCGGAGAGCATTTCTCCGGCATAATCCAGGTATCCCGGTGTATCAATAAAATTAATCTTCGTGTTTTTCCACTCTATCGGTGCCAGGGTCGTAAAGACACTGACTCCGCGTTTGATTTCTTCGGCATCATAATCAAGGACGCTGTTACCGTCTGTGGCTTTACCTACCCGGTCGATCGCCTTAGTAAAGAATAACATGGATTCGACAACAGCTGTTTTACCGCTGCCGCTATGGCCTAACAAAACAATATTACGCACTTCATGTGCTAAATAATCTCTCATAAAAATGTTCCCAAGATCCCTTTCTTATTTTAAGTACGGCTTTAAATCGGTAAAACTGTGTTCGCGAACATAATGAATCGCTTTGTTTCCTTCATTATCAATAACTTCTTTATCAGCTCCGTGATTGAGCAGATACTGAACTAACTCCAGATATCCGGAATAGCTGGCTCTCATAAGCGCTGTACAGCCGTTGGCGTCTTGTGCATTGATATCAGCATTGGCTTCAACCAGTTCCTTGATCACATCGACCCTAAAGGCCAGGCAGGCTTCCATCAGGGCCGAACGACCCATTTCATCCTGAGCATTGACATCAGCACCCTTTGAAATCAAGTATCCGACGACATCCGAATGTCCAAGAAAGCTTGCTCTCATCAGCGCGTTACGGCCCTTATTATCCAGAGCGTTGATATCCGCACCGGCTTCCGTAATCATCTTAACGATGCCTAAGTGCCCCTTTTTCGCAGCACCCATGATGGCTGTTTTTTCATTGACATCACGCGCATTGACTTTTGCACCGTTGTCAATCAGAAAACGTACGATTTCCTCATGACCGCGCTTTGCACTTCGCATCAAAGCAGTTCTGCCATCCCCGTTGACAATATTTACATCAGCCCCCTGCTTAAACATGGCGCTGACTTTCGCAAAGTCACCGGCTGCTGCCGCATCCCAGAATGTTTTGTTTGTTTGATCCATAACAATTCCTCCTTGATTAATCAAACACATCGTTTTTTGATGAAAAAAAAGACAGGCACATTAAACCCATCCTAAAACATCAATCGAATTTTATGACGAACTCCAACCGGATTGACGTTTGCCAATACGGTTGATTCTACAGATGGTAAAAGCAAGGCCATATCCGCTCACCTCAATTCTGTTGGAAATCTCGTGTTATCTATATTGTAACCAATCTGCCGAAATACTCAAGTGTTTTCACCCAAATACCATAAAATTGTTTTGGGTGCGGAATCACTCGAATATACGTGAATAAGCATATCGGACGAATGACTCATGATCTTCAGCATCCAACGTATTTTCCGTACTTAAATCGAACTGATGCTCTCTGTCCGCAAGAAACATCCGACGGTTTTGCAAAAAATATGTCTTGAGCACCCGTCCGGGTGTATCCGGGATCGGATCATTCCACGTAGCATCCAAGTACAGCCATTCGCCGTCAATTTCAACGATATTCCAGGCATGCTGGATGGATTGAGAACTGATGATCCCTGCTTTAATATTGAGCATTCGCATTAAAAGCAGAAAGGCCCGGGCATACCCGCTGCATACCGCCGTTTTCAGATTCAAAGCTCCATATGCGGAGAATGACGGATGATCGATATAACGGGTCAGATCCAGCTGTAAAATACTTTCGTCGTATGCAACGGACTTCACCAGATAATCATGAATGGCTTCAACTTTTTCTGTTTCGGTCATACCATCGGCAATCACAGACTCAACCACCTTTTGGGCTATTCGAAGCACATCGGCATCATATCGCTCGTCGGCTTCGATACGGATATACATGGTCTTGTATTGAACGCTTCCAGCCGTTTTGTACTCAATGATCCCTTGTTTCAGACTGAAGGGCACAGCCATCAGGATATCAAGAAAAAGATAAACCCGCTGCAACGATATGTCTGCGTCAGTGACATAAGGCACTTCAGTTATCCCTGATTCATAATTTTTGTACAGCAAAAGAGCCAACTGCTGTTCGGAGGTAACCGAATAGTGCGTGGTTTTACTGAAAAAACTGCCCAACTGAATGCGTTTGAACGTATGGCCAGGAGCAACTAGCTGAGTCGGCTCGATCGTCCAGGTTTCCTCAAATGGTTGAGATTGAAACGGCCAGATCGAACAGCCTGACAGAAATATGGATAATAACAGAATGACGAGTTTCTTTTTCATGCCCAACCTCAAAATCAAACAAAAGAATATGCCATGCCGCTTTTATTTGATACAAAATCATTGTACAATGAAATTCGAGGTGAGACCAATGAAATTTAATGAATATGTATATGTCCGACCGGATTTTGATATTGTCAAAGCCAGCGCCACGCAGCTGATCGAACGCTTTAACAACGCAAAGCATGTGAGTGAACAGCTTGAGCTGATCAAACAGTTTAATGCTGAGCGATTTACCGTGATGACCGCCAATGTGCTCTGCAGTATCCGGCATTCCATCAATACCAAAGATGAGTTTTATGAAGCGGAAAACAATTACTGGGATCAGCACGGCCCACTGTATGAAGAATTGACAGTCAACTTCTACAAAGCCCTGCTTGAATCACCGTTTATTAAAGATCTGAAAAAGCTTATGCCTGAAGCATTCTTTAAGATCGCTGAGTTTTCTTTGAAGGCATTCGATCCTAAAATCATCGGGGAACTTCAGGAAGAAAACCGGCTTTCATCTGAATATCAGAAACTGATCGCATCCGCTCAAATCGAATTTGACGGAAAAGTGTTTACCCTTCCTCAGCTGACGCCGCTGACCCAATCGACCGATCGTGACATCCGTAAGCGCGCCACCGATGCCCGCTGGGGTTTCTTTGAGCAAAACGAAGCAAAAATCGATGAAATTTATCATGAGTTGGTACAGTTACGTGATAACATCGCCAAGAAACTGGGATACGCCAATTTCATTGAGCTCGGATATATCCGGATGATGCGGTTGGATTACGATGCGACTATGGTCGATGTCTTCAGAAAGCAGGTGCTTGATGACATCGTTCCTGTCTCAAAGAAACTGTTTATGCGTCAGCAACAACGGTTAGGACTCGAGCGACTGCTGCACTATGATTTGAGTTTTGAATATACCACCGGCAATGCCAAACCGATCGGCGATCCGGATTTTATCGTTGAAAACGGACGCAAGATGTACCATGAGCTTTCCAAAGAAACAGCTGATTTCATTGATTTCATGCTTGATCGTGAACTGGTGGATTTAGTGAGCAAACCGGGTAAAGCCGGCGGCGGATACTGTACATACATTGCTGATTATCAGTCACCGTTTATCTTCTCAAACTTTAACGGAACTTCCGGCGATATCGACGTATTGACTCATGAAGCCGGGCATGCCTTCCAGGTATTCTCATCCCGTCACATCGAAGTGCCGGAGTGCATGTGGCCGACCATGGAAAGTGCCGAGATCCATTCGATGTCCATGGAATTCTTTACTTGGCCGTGGATGGAAAGTTTCTTTGGCGATCAGGCACAGAAATACCGTTTCAGCCATTTGGGCGGTGCCATCAAGTTTATCCCTTACGGCGTTCTCGTCGATCATTTCCAGCATGAAGTGTATGCCCATCCGGAAATGACACCGGATCAGCGCAAAGCCATCTGGCGAAAACTGCAACGCCAGTATCTGCCTCACATCGATTACAGTGAGTGCGATTTCCTTGAAAAGGGAACATACTGGTATCAGCAGGCCCACATTTTCCAAATGCCTTTCTATTATATTGATTACACCCTGGCTCAGATTTGTGCCTTACAGTTCTTTAAACGCATCCAGGACAAAGATGAAACCGCCTGGAAGGATTATCATCATTTATGCACTTTGGGCGGTACGATGTCTTTTACCGGCCTAGTGAAAGCCGCAAATCTGAAATCGCCGTTTGAAGAGGGTTGTGTCAGTTCGGTAATCTCGACGATCGATCAATGGCTGGATGGGGTTGACGACAAAGCTCTCTGATATGTCATTGAAAAATCTGCTTTACAAATGGTCTCGTAACGGTCGCTGGGGTGAATTTCTGACCCATCTCAGTGCTTTGAACTTCCCCGGATATAAAAAAGTCGTTTCTCATGTCTACTGTGTCAGTCATAACAAAGTACCCACGGAAATCGATTCGGTGATGGTCACCCGGTTTGGGATTGTCGTGATCGAGACTAAGCATTTTTCCGGAACGCTGATCGGTCATATCGATCAGGACCAATGGACCTTGCAGTTTAAACATCACAAGCGAATTGTATACAGCCCGATCCGTCAGAATCAGACGCATATCTATGCCCTGAACAAGGCACTTCCTCAATATAGTCATGTACCGAAGTTTTCGATGATCGTGGTCGATGAGGCATGCACATTACAAGTAACCTCTGACGATAACCATCGTGTGGTTCACCGTTGGAAACTGAATAAACCGCTGAAAGCATGGCTGAACACCCAACCGATGATCCTTTCACGAAAAGAAGTCCGGCAGATTGCCAGACATCTTCGTGCAATGAGGCACATATCCATAAAAAACAAAAAAACGCATTTGCGTCATGTACAAAACAAAAAGCAGCCGGATTGAATCCGGCTGCTTGTTTATTGGGCAGCTTTTTCAGCTTTGTCGAGTTTTTCGACTTTGACTAACATCCAATACCCGATTACAAACAAAATGATCAGCGCCAGGATACCATTGCGGGATGAACCGGTCGTAACGGCCATGACCGCCAGGATCATCGGACCGAAGAAATCAGCGAATTTTCCGAAGATATCGAAGAAACCGAAGTATTCATTGGATTCATTTTTCGGCACAAGTTTACCATAGTACGAACGGGACAAAGACTGTATACCACCTTGAGCGATACCGACAGCAACCGCCAGCACCCAGAATTCCCATGCCTGATCCAGCTGATATCCAAACACCGAGATACCGATATACATCAGGATATAGAATTTCAGCAGTTTCAGTGCTCCGTACTTCTTTGCCAGAACCCCGGCGAGAATCGCAAATGGGAATGCGACAAACTGGGTGAGCAGCAATGCACCGATCATCTCGGTGGTACCGATGCCGACTTCACCGCCATAGGTCGTGGCCATGGATATGATCGTATACACACCGTCGATATAACAGAAGTAGCCGACGATATAATAGAACAGTTTCTTATTTTTATATATCTTTGATAACGTATGGAATACGCGGCTGAAAGCTTTGGATACGACTTTGGGCTGCGGTTCCAGATAATAGGTCTGTTTGACGTTCTTCAGCATCGGAATGGTGAGCAATCCCCACCAAACTGCCGTAATCACAAATGAAAGCTGCGTAGCCTGCGTGGTCGTCATACCAAAAGGCTTAGTAAAAATCAAAACAATCCCTACGATAAAGGGGATCGTACTGCCCACATAACCCCAGGCGTATCCTTGCGATGAAATCATGTCCATGCGCTCATCGGTCGATACATCGACCAGCATCGAATCATAGAAGATATTGCATGCCGAATAGCCGACGCGGGCGATGATAAACAACAAAAGGAAAGCCATCCAGTCGGAGGTGACAGCCAGGGAGAAGGCTCCCAAAATGCCCATGGCCAGAAAGGCAACAAACAGTTTCTTCTTCATTCCCTTATAATCGGCAATCGCTCCTAATATGGGTGCCAACACAGCTAAAATAATAACAGCGACGGATGTAGCGGTTCCCCACCAGGCAGAAACAATGTTGCTTTCCACTCCGGCGTTTTCCGCCAAGGCTCTGAAATAAATCGGGATCGTTGCGGTAACACTCAAGATAAACGCAGAGTTGGCTATGTCATACAAAATCCAACTCTTTTCAGCTTTGGTCAGCTTCATACATGTCCCCTTTTCTTTTGTTTTCATTATATCAGAGATTTTAAATTTGTTGTAAATTCTTTGTTAAATCGATGCATCCGTTAACAATTCGACGGATTTCTTCATCAGACTCATCGGTGAATGTCACCCGAAACATCCGGATACCCAAATCGAAATACGCGGAGGTAAGATTCATTTGATCGAACGCCTGATTCTCAAACAAATGCATATGGCACATATCATCTTTGATCAATGGATATATCTTGTTTTTCCTGTCTTTTATGGCATACTCATGTTGCGTACACAAGGTGCATCCCGGTTGCTTGCCGTCAGTCAGCGTGTAGGCGATGGGACAGTGTTTCAAAACCATCATCTCCCGTTTTCCATAGATTGCTACTTCACATGGCAGATGTTTATGATCATCATTTCTTATTCTCATGATCGATGCCACATCATCCATCGTACACTCTGCTGATAACATAACGCTGCTTAATCCCAAAGATAACAGCCAAAGAACCGAATCTTTGTTTGTCACATTGAGCGGCCAGTCACCACTCATTCTGCGGCCGAATCTTATCTGACCGACTTCGCCGATACACCATTCAACTGCATAATCAAACGGCTTCGATGAGTGAATGCGAGGAGTCTGCCAGATATATGGAATACCTTTGCCCTGACAGTAAGATGCCAGCACGGTTTCACTTATCAGGATATGTTTAAACCCACTCTCCCACACCAGATCGATGTGCTCTGTCTTTGTACAGCTGAAACGAAATGATAACGACGGCTGCTCGAATTTGATTTCCGAAATACTTGGTCTTTCATAAATGTCGATCAACGTCTGTTCGCTGAGCTTTTCGAGAGCTTCCCGTCGTAAGGCATTGATTTTCGATACTGCAATAAAAATGTTCTCATCCGTATCCCACGTGATTTCACTGAACCGATAAGGAGTATCCAACGTCTTACTGAGTTGCCTTAAAATCTCTTCTTTCCCTGTCGGTTTGCTTCTTGCAGCCTCAACAACATCCAACGAAGTGACTTCCGCCTTCTTAACACCGTTTGTGACTGTCAGTTTCATCGGTTGGCCTGTCTTTGCCACAAAATGTCCCGTAATCGATACGGTACGATGAATATTCTCTATCTCATACCGCAGCCGGTCAATCAAGGTCTTATCCGTTGTTTTATGGACCCGATCCCCGGATTTTGCTCCGTCGACACGATAAATTCGCACTTTTTGCCCTTTTGATGCTGATGTGATTTCAGTTTTATCAAACCACATCCGCGATACAGTCATGCCTTCATCCAAATCATTCAAGATTCGGATACCATCTCCGGTTCTCAGCTCATCGGATAAGGCAATGATCATGTATTGTCCTTTGATTTCATCAATGATCCCCAGAGGTGTCCCGATATGATTCGGCTTGTCACCGCTGACAAAAAAGCGGGAATTTTCATGGAACAAATGCCCTTTGGTAAAGTTGCGGTTGAACATTTGAGCAATGGCTTTCTGATCTTGCTCAAGTAAGGCCATAGGATCATCCAGTTTTTTGCGATATGCTTTGACTGCGGCCGCAACATACTCCGGACGTTTTAAGCGGCCTTCGATTTTCAGACTGGCAACCCCGGCATTAACCACCTCTTCAAGATAGTCAAGTGTGTTTAGGTCAGCTGTACTGAGCAGATACGGAGATTGACTGACTACCGGAATCCATTGTCCTTGTTGATGTCTTAACAACTGATACGGTAACCGGCATGGCTGTGCACATTCTCCTTTGTTGGCAGAGCGTGATCCGATGATATAGCTCATCTGACACTGACCGGAGTAACTCATACACAAGGCTCCATGGACAAACACTTCGATCGGATGAGCGGTCTTGACAAACTCTCTTACAGTTTCTATGGGTGTTTCCCGTGCTATGACAAACCGGGTGATCCCGGCGTTATGCAAAAGATTCACTTGGCTGGGGTGATGCACGTGCATCTGCGTTGAGGCATGCAGTTCTATTTCGGGATAGCGGTGGTGCAAAACACTCATCAGTCCAAAGTCCTGAACAATAAAAGCATCGGCACCCAACTTCGCAGCTTCAACAATCATCGATACGACCGCTTTCATCTGTTCATCACTTATCAACGTATTAACAGTTATATAAACCTTTACTCCAAATATATGGCAATAACGGATGACTTCCGCCATTTCATCCATCGTGAAATTCACGGCCGTTGCCCGTGCACTGAATCGCTGCAATCCACAATAAATGGCGTCACATCCGGATTGTACGGCGGCAATCACCGCATCCATTGATCCGGCCGGTGCTAATAATTCCGGTTTCTTGTTCATGTTGTCCTCATTCACTTAAAAAAAGCAACGGATACCGTTGCTATCGGGCAATGAACTCTTCGACTCTCGAAGCCAAATCGACACTGCCAATGACGACGATGACGTCGCTGGCTTCAAATCTCGCATCGGGGCCTGGTGATAAAATCGTTTGTTTCCCGCGTCGGATCGCAATGACCGTTGCTTGAGTGTGCTGATAAAATGCGGCTTCTTTAACTGTTTTACCAATCAAAGATGATCCTTCAGGGATTTCGATTTCGAATTTGCGCAAAGGATCGGTATAACTGAAACGGTCATTAAGGTCGATGATATGTTCGACCAGTCCGAAAATCTTCTGATCCAAAAGATCTCGTTCTTTCATCATTTCCTTCAGCTGTAATTTCAAACTGTGGATATCATTGACATACGAATACTGCTGCAAGTATTTCAATGCATTGTCTTTCGACTTGATCACGACGCCGCTGTTATGATGTACGGCCACGATATCTTCATCTTGCAATAGGTTCAGTGCCCGCCGGATCGTTTCCGGAGAAACGCCATACTCGCTGGACATCACAGATCGTCCGGAGAACTTTGCGTTCTCTTTTAAATCACCCCGGGCAATCCGGGCACAGATATCTAAGGCTATTTGAGCATAAACCGGTTGATCCGGTGCAGTTTTTTTCAT
The DNA here is from genome assembly GCA_036677505.1 of Erysipelotrichaceae bacterium. Lineage (GTDB taxonomy): Bacteria > Bacillota_I > Bacilli_A > Erysipelotrichales > Erysipelotrichaceae > UBA2227. The sequence continues at coordinate 28,878 of JAVBWK010000033.1, read as the reverse complement.
AGATTCACCCACATTCAGCGATATTATATCATATCGGCCAAGGTTTTATCGCTGGCTTCAAATAAATCGTTTTTAATCAGTTCATAAGCTTTGTCTATGTCGATTGGAGGGCTGAAAAAGTATCCCTGTCCAAAAAGACAGTCATGCATGATCAGATAGTCTTTTTGTGATTGACCTTCGATGCCCTCGATAACCAGTTTTAGGTTCAGTTCATCCGCAAGGCTGATGATCGTCTCTAATATCACATCCTGCTTGTTGTCTTTGCCGATGTTTTTGGTAAATGACCGATCGATTTTCAATGTATCAATTGGAAGGGATTGCAGATAGGTCAAAGATGAATAACCTGAACCGAAATCGTCTAAAGCAATACTGAATCCCAATGATTTTAAAAACCTCAGATTCTCAATGGCATAATCAAAATTCGCAATCAACGCAGTTTCCGTGATTTCAACCTGAATATAATGCGGGTCAATGTCATACTGTTCGATCCATTGCTTAATCTTTTTCATTAATGATAGGTTGCTGAGACCTTTGGCTGACAGATTGATGGACATCGTAATATGGCCAAACCCTTTTTCACACCATTCTTTACGCATACGAATGACATTTTCAAACACATACTCATCAATCATATGTATCAGACCGGTATTCTCCGAGTACTCAATAAAGATTGCCGGGGAAACCTCTCCGAATGTCGGACTCTTCCAGCGGATCAGTGCTTCGAAAGCAACGATACGGTTTGTGATCATTTGATAAATCGGCTGAAATACCATATAAAGCTGTTGATCATCGATGGATTTGCGAAGTTCATTCATCATGGTCACACGCTCGACCCGTTCGACATGATACTTCTCTGTGAAAAAATGATAATCATTTTTTCCTTTTTCCTTCAGCTGGTGAATGGCCGCATTGGCTGCCTTATACAGTTCCGCAAAATTCCCTCCGTCTTTGGGATACTTTGATATGCCCATCGTGCAAGTGATAAACAGCATTTGATTGGCAATGTTAAAGGGCTGATTGACAATCTTCTGAATATCCTTAAGAAAATGGATCAGCTGTGCATCATTCAATTCGTCGATATTGACAAAAAGAACAAACCCGTCACTGTCTCTTCCAAAAATGTCATCCGATTGAACCAGCGGTTTGATTTGCTCGGCAATAGAGAATATCAGCTGATCTCCGATATGATATCCCAAAAGATCATTGATGTTCGAAAAATCATCCAAATCCATGGATATCAAAGCATATCGGACATGTTCTCTGTTGTTTTTGATGACTTCATCGATCAGATTGGTAAGTTTGCTTTTGTTGGGCAAATGAGTCAGTTCATCGGTGGTTGCCTGGTGTATGAGTCTGTCGGAAAGTTCTTTTAGCATTTTCAGACGTGATCTGAGAATTACAAAAAACAACAACCCTGAGACAATGACATAAAACCAACCTTTGTATGTCTGTAACTCGATGAATAACGTGTAATCATCCACGATCGCCGCTAACCATTTGTCCGACCAGATGATCCAAACGATGCCCAACGTTATATAAAAAATGAAAAATCGCAGCGCTTCAAAAAACGGCTTTCCACGGAAGCTCAGTATCCATCGATTGATCTTTCGAAAGACTCCAATCAATGCTTTCATTAAATCGGTCCTGCCCTTTGTTTATCATTATAACACTATATCGTTGCAGTTTTAAATTTAAGCAGTCTTTTAACAGCAATTTGTGAAACATTGACATCATGCAATTATTTATCACTGATTCTTGCATGCTCATTCTCATAAAAAAGAATCTTTTCAGATTCTTCTTTCCATCATGTACTCCTTAAGTAATTCAACGATTGCCTGAGTGTCGGTGACTTTGCCATAACTGACGACCTTGTCATCAAATACCAATCCCGGTGTACGCATGATACCGTAACTTGCGATATCCTTAAAATCGGTAACCTTAACAAAATCTGCACCCAGCCCCAATTGTTTGACCGCCTCACGGGCATTGATTTCCAATTTCCTACAGTTTGCACAACCTGAACCTAAAATCTTAATAATCATTTTTTCCTCCCTATCCCATCAGGATATTAAACAAAAAGCCGATAAACATGATTCCGACAAGACAATAACCGATAAACAATGCGAGCAGTTTCGTCTTCACGACATTTCTCAGCAGAATGATCGATGGCAGGCTGAGTGTCGTTACTGCCATCAGAAAGGCCAATGCGGTCCCCAATCCGACGCCCTTCTCTACTAACGCTGAAGCTATCGGCAAGGTTCCAAAGATATCCGCATAAATTGGCGCACCGATCAATGTTGCCAAGGGAACCGAGTACCATTTATCGATACCAAGTACTGCTGTGATCCATGCCTCAGGAATGTAATTATGAATGGCTGCACCGATTCCTACACCGATGATCACATAAATCCACACTTTGTTTACAATGAACCTCACTTGATCTTTCGCAAACTCAAATCGCTCTTTTCTTGTCATTTCTTCCGTTTGAAGTGTGACTACAGGGTTGTCATAGATAAATCCTTCTACATACTTCTCCATCTTCAGCCATGAAATAAGGCTTCCGCCCATCACCGCCAAGATGATTCCGACAAAGACATAGGCAATCGCAACGGTCCAGTCAAATATACTTGCCAATAGAATGATGGATGCCATATCGACCAACGGCGAGGATATCAAAAAAGAAAATGTCACCCCGATCGGCAATCCGGCATTGGTGAAACCGATAAACAAAGGAATGGATGAACACGAGCAAAACGGAGTCACAGTTCCCAACAGAGCCGCAAAGATTCTGGCAGTCAGTCCTTTGTGTCTGCCCAGTATCTGCCGGGTTCGCTCAGGCGGAAAGTAACTTTGAATATAAGATATTAAGAAGATCAATACCGATAACAGAATAAATATCTTAATGACATCATAAAAAAAGAAATGTAAACTTGCTCCCCAGGGGGACTGAAGGTCAACCTTCAGAAATGTAAGCAACTTTTCGACAAGATCGCTCAACCAAACCATTTTCAACATCTGGTCATTGAGCCAACTGAATATATTCACTTCAAACATCCTCCTTCACATGCCGATACCGTTTCTTCGGTCAAATCTTCAAGAACCCACCTCACTTGATTGATTGCGTCATCATTGATCCGATAACGCATCCAGATCCCATCCTTTCGACCGATGACCAAACCGCATTCAATCAGTTTTTTCATATGAAACGATAAGGTCGGTTGTGTGATCTGAAAATTTTCAAGCAGCTGACAGGCACACAACTCCTTACCTTTCAGATGTTTAAAGATCGAAAACCGCGTTTCGTCAGATAAAGCTTTAAAACAAGCCGGAACATCCATCCTATCACCTCATATCGATATCTATCTATATGATAACCACATATAGATATTTGTCAATATGTTAATAAAAAAAACAGGTATGAAGCCCTGTTATTTGGATAATTCAATGAATTTCTCGATATCCCCTTCAATCAAAGCCAGTGAACTTCTGAAGAATTCCGGATTACGTACATCCACATTCATGCGCATAGCCACATCCGCAATCAATTCTTTGCCGGTAGCATTGAGCAGTTCATCATACTGCAAGACAAACTCTTCACCACGTTTCAGATACTCAGCATACAAACCTTTCGAGAATAACAAACCGAATGCGTACGGGAAGTTATAAAAATTCAGTCCGGCTGAGTAGTAGTGCGGTTTATTGATCCACATATACGGATGAAGAAACTGCGGGTCTAAACCATCACCATAGGCTTCCTTTTGAGCCGCAATCATGAGTTCCTTTAACTTCGCCACCGAAACCACAGAATTCTTGCGCTGTTCAAACAGGGCAGTTTCAAACAAGAAACGCGAATAAATATCTACGATCACTTGCGTCGAATCGGAGATCGAAGATTCCAAAATCGCCAGTTGCTCCTCTTTTGAAGCACGGTTCAAAGCCGCATTCACCACGATCGTCTCGCAGAAAATTGAAGCCGTCTCAGCAATCGGCATCGGATATCGGCTGTTAAGTACCGATTCATCTGTCAGGTTAGCCCCGTGATACGCATGTCCCAACTCATGGGCCAATGTGGTCATATTCGAGAAGCTGCCGCTGAAATTGGAAAGAATGCGCGATTCTTTGATGGAGTGAAGATTGGCACAGAAAGCTCCGCCGCGCTTGCCTTCCCGCGGTTCGATATCCAGCCAGTCATGATCATAGGCATACTGGGTAAAATCAGCCAACCGGTTTGAGAATGTTCTAAACTGAGATATGATGAAATCCATGGCCTGCGGGTAAGTGTACGTCATATTGACTTCGCCGATCGGCGCAAACATATCGTAGAACGGCAAACCCTGAGTGTGTCCCAGCAAATCAGCTTTGCGTCTCAGATACTTTCTGAATACCGGCAGATACTCCTTGATGGCCGTAAGCATTGCATCCAGAGTTTCTTTATCCATTCGCGATTTGATCAGTGTTTCTTCCAACGGTGACTCAAAACCGCGCAATTCACACAAAGTAACGACTTCACCTTTGATACCGTTTAATGCGGCAGCGGATGATTCCTCGATTTTATTATAAGCTTCCATCTCCGCCTGATACCCTGCCAACCGCTTTTCCTTATCCTCGCTATACGCTAAATTTCTGACCGCCGGCAACGGCAATGATTTCTTCTGTTGATCGACATCCACATCGACCATCAGCGTCGATGACAGTTTATTTTGAAGGTTGCTCCAAGCCGTAGATCCCGTCATGGTCATTTTGGAAATGGCAACTTCCTCTTTCTCGCTGAGCATATATTGGCTTCTCAGCTTGATTTGATCAAGATAAAATGCATACTCTCTCAGCTCAGAGGATGAAGTGATGATTTCATGCAACGAATCCAACCCTTTAAGATAGGTCTGAAAAACAACACTCGGCTGGGTCAGTTGAGTAGATTTCATGTTCAGCTGGTTGAGATAATCCAAGGCCACTTCATTTCTGGCATCGGTTGCACTGGTCAGACTGGCAAACTGCGATAATTTTGACAAAATTATGGTTATTTCTTCGCTGAAACGGATAAATTTCATTATCACTTGTGCCGGATCATCCTCTTTGTTCAAAGAAGTATTGACCCATCGGACAAATTCCTCAATTTTACCATCTAACCTCCGGACATCTGAAACAAATGCTTCATCTTCAAATGATTCATACAACTCTTTTAAACTCCAACGCATGGGTTACCTCCTATTTTGCGTAATCTCTCAATGCATCAAACGCCGCGTTTTTAAAGCTTTCCGCAGCTCCCCAGTCAAAACGAAACAAACCCTGCCCCCCGCCTTTGGCACAGGCGAACACACAGGTCAATCCGGACGTATCATCCAATGCGACTGTTAATGTGAGCCGGTTACCGGTTCGGTAATAATGTTTCTCATATACCAGAACGACCGTCATATTACCCAAAGTGGCGACGCTGTGACGACCGATACAAGTTCCGGTTATACTGCCATCGATGATATGATGATCGAGCAGTTTCTCGGCTCCCATGATCGAACATCTCACAGTAAAGGTGTCCATATGTTTATCTTACCTCAGGCAATTGTATGACAAAGGCCAGAAAGTCCTTATAAGTGCCCTGATAAGTTGCACTAAGTGCATGCTCACGATGAATCGCATGGTCTTCAATCAGATAGGTCGCAATATTCAATTTCCCCGCAATCAGATCTTCAACCGTGTCATTACCGACCATCAGACATTCCGCCGGATTCTTGCCAATGTCACTCAATACTTCCTGATAGAACCTCGGTTGCGGCTTGCAATAGTGATTATCTTCAAAAGATGTAATATAGCTGAAATCCTCAATATTCAATCCGGCCCAGTCGATTCGCTTTTGAATAGCCAAACGCGGAAACAACGGATTGGTAGCCAGTACCAGTGTATATCCTTTATCTTTAAGAATTTTGACGGCCAGAAGGATATCTTCGTTTTTCGATACAGCCATTCGGACCGCATCAAAATCGGTCTGATAAAAGTGAGCAAATCGTGTCTTATATTCATCTAGCTGTTCTTGCACGGAAAGTCTGAGTGATTCCATAAAGACTTCTTCATTGGTACGATGTTCGGTATTGGCCACCATTGCTTTGGTTGCCCCCCAAATCAGCTCAATAAATCCCTGCAGATCATGTTTATCAGTAAAGTGTTTGGCCAAGGATCCGAAATACACTTTCTCAAACACCTTAAGATCCATCGGCAGTAATGTGCCATCCAAGTCAAACAATATCGTATTGATCATATCCTACCTCGCTTACATATGATTTATTGTACCTTTATTCATCCCTTCGGTCAAACAAAAAAGCAGGGTTGTCACCCTGCCAGACGCTTCCACATCGACTCAAAGACATTCATCTGTGAGATTGCCGCCAGTATTTTTTCTTCGATTTCCGAGACGAAATCTTTATCTTCAATTGAAACCAGATTGATTCTCACATTATAGATTGCTCCGTTAAAACCGGCTGAGGCCAACTGAGCACCGACAAGACCGTCACTGCGTGCATTGACATTGCCATGTTCGATAAGAGGGATTGCACTCTTGGTGACTTCAATCGCCCACATCGCAACGGATAAAGGGACCAGTGTCGCCTGTTTGGTTGCTTCTTCGATGGCTCGATTTCTCGATGCGACTTCTTCGTCAGTGGATTTAGGAAGTCGGAAGGCTTGCATGACCGCTTCAAAGGATGCTTTATCTTCATCGGCTTTATCCAACAATAAAGTCTTAACTTCTCGCATCTTCTGTAACACTTCCATAAACACCGGTTCATACTGTGCGTACTTTTTTCGGCCGATGCTCAGGTTGGCCACCATCATGACCAGACTGGCCCCCATCGCACAGCTCAGTGCCGATGCGGTTCCTCCGCCGATGGTCGGTTCATCCGAGGCTAATAACTCCATATACATATCGATTGTCATATCTTTGATCATACGATTTCTCCGTTTCTGACGATGACTTCACCTTTTTTAATCACCGTGTGTGCCTGATTGATACCCATATGGTAGACCAGGTGAGCGTAGTTAGGGCAATTAAAGATAGCGATGTCTGCATCCTTTCCTGTTTCGATACTGCCGGTTTTATGTGCCCGGTTGATGGCTGCCGCACCGTTGAGCGTCAGTGCCGTAATTACTTCCTCGATCGACATATTCATCGAAAGACATGCCACAGCCATCAGCAATGGCATCGAGTAGCTGTAACAGCTGCCCGGATTGAAGTCAGAGGCCAAAGCTACCACCAGTCCCTGATCAATCATTTCACGGGCTTTGGCATAAGGTTCTCGAAGCGAGAATGCGGTCAAGGGAAGTAAAACTGCGGTGACATGGTGTTTACGCATTTCTTGCAGGCCTTCAGAATCACTGAAGAGCAGATGCTCCGCACTGATCGCATTGAGCTTCGAGGCTAAATGTGCTCCTTTGCCATTGGTGATTTCATCCGCATGAATTTTCACCTCAAACCCATGGGCTTTTGCAGCGGTAAGAATCCGCTCTGCCTGATTGAAATTGAAGGCTGTTTTTTCTAAGAAGACATCGCAGAACTCAGCTAACTTTTCACGTGCGACCCGCGGAATGATTTCTTCGATGATTAACTTTACATACGATTCTGGATCATGTTTATACTCACGGACGATTGTATGTGCCGCCATCAATGTCGATACAACGGAGATCGGTCCGGTTTCATTCAGCTTCTTTGCTACTTTACACTGCTTGATTTCATCGGGTAAAGTACCGCCATAACCGCTTTTGGCTTCTACGGTCGTAACGCCCATGGTTGCCATATTCTGAACACGCTTTTTCGCCAGCTGATACAACTCTTTTTCAGTTGCTCTTCTAGTCGCATCGATCGACCGCTGGATACCGCCGCCTTTCTCCATAATCGAAAGATAACTTTCTCCGGCCATGCGCATGGAAAACTCGTCTTCCCTTGTACCCGCAAAGACTAAATGTGTATGTGAGTCGACCAATCCCGGCAATACGGTCATCCCTGAAGCATCGATGATATCTGCTCCGATTTTCCATTCTTCTTCGATTTCTGAGCAAGTACAGACTTTGAGAATTTTCTCATCCTGTATCATCACACAGCCGTTTTCAATGACCAGCAAATCTTTCATGGACGTTCCGGGCTTTCCGCGTCTTCCCAAAGGGGTAACGATTTGACTGGCATTGACAATCAATACTTTTTTCATATCAATCCCTCCAGATTGCTTTCAAGTATTTTCTCTTTATCGACATTGGTAAAACGCAAATAGTAGGATGCACTGTCGATGATAGCCTCCATCGGAACCAATCCGACGATTTCACTGCCGCACACCGATACGCCATAACGCATCGCTTCCATTTTTACCGCCTCAAACACCCGATAGATCGGAGTCTTGGTGTAGTCAGTGATGTTCATAGTGACTTGCACAAGCCCGCGCTCTTTGACTTCAACTCCGCCGGCTTTGATGTACCTAAATCCCCCGGAACTGTGTCGGATTGCTTTAGCAATCTTGTTGGCAATCGTTACATCGGTGGTTGCCAGATCAATATTATAGGCAATCAGAGGCATCCGTGCCCCGACAGCCGTAACCCCGGCGGTCGGATGAGGCTGGTCTGGACCGAAGTCCGGCTTCCATTTATCCTCCGTCATCTTCTTTGCCATACCTTCATACTCACCCTTACGGATATCCGCCAGATTTTCACGGTGCGGTGCCGTAGCAGCCGCTTCATAAAGAAATACCGGGACTTGGGTCCTTATAGCTATCATTTGTCCGACTTCTTTGGCCAGGTTCACACATTCGGCCATCGTCATGTTACGAATCGGGATAAACGGGACCACATCGGTAGCTCCCATGCGGGGGTGCTGCCCCTGATGGATGTTCATATCGATCAGACGGGTCGCGATTTCTACCGATTCGACGACCGCTTCTTTTACAACCTGTGGTTCTCCCGCAACGGTTACGACCACTCGGTGGTAATCTCTGTCTGCTTCGACATTCAAAAGTTTCACTTTATCCTTTTGATGAAACGGTGATGTGATGGCTTCAATGACTTCCTTGTTTCTTCCTTCGCTGAAATTTACGACGCATTCTACGATTTTACTCATGGGATTCCCTCATTTTCTTTCTGATCATTTCCAAGTCTGCCACGTAAGGTAAGGTAATATGACTGCGCTGGTCCAACGATTCATTGAAGTATTCACTGGTTTCGATGGCGTGAGGATTGGTTGCCCAACTCCGACGGGCGACACCGCCCATCACATCCCAGATCATCGCTCGTTGCAAGATATCATCGACGCGTTTGGATCCGTCCAATACCAATCCGAAGCCGCCGTTGATTGATTTGGAAACACCGACACCGCCGCCGTTATGCAAAGCAACCAGGCTCATGCCCATCGCACTGTTACCCGCATATATCAGGGTTGCCATATCGGCCATGACATTGCTGCCGTCTTTGATGTTGGAAGTTTCTCTGAAAGGTGAATCGGTCCCGCCGGTGTCGTGGTGATCGCGTCCGAGCATGATCGGACCGACTTGCTGATTACGGACCATTTCATTGAAGGCCAAGGCGATTCTCAATCTTCCCAGGGCATCCTGATACAAAATGCGGGCTTTGGTACCGACGACCAAGGAGTTGCTCTTGGCATGTCTGATCCAGTCGTAGTTATCTTTATCCTGATATCGTCTTGTCGGATCGATGCATTTCATCGCCATCGCATCGGTCAGATCCAGATCTTCCTGTTTCCCACTCAGACATACCCAACGGAAAGGTCCGTATCCATAGTCAAAAAGGTGGGGACCTAAAATGTCTTCCACATAGGACGGCCAGATGAATCCGTCCTGATCATCAATACCGTTTTTTGATATTTCGCGGATACCGCTGTCATACAGGGATTTCAGAAAGGCATTGCCATAATCGAAGAAATAAGTTCCTCTGTCCGATAGCAATCTGATGGCATGATAATGTCGTTTCAAGGTCGCATCTACCATTGCTTTAAATATGGTTACATCGTCTTTTAACAGCCTCGTACGCTCGTCAAAAGTGATTCCGACCGGGCAGTACCCTCCGTTATACACATCATGGCAGGAGGTCTGATCGGATAACAGATCGATATGAATATTTTTTTCGTTTGCATACTCAAGCAGATCGACAATGTTGCCTAGATAAGCTATGGCGCGTGGCTTTCCTTTGTCTGTATACTTTAGAGCACTCGCAAACGCTTCTTCACAGGAATATGCAATTTCATCCACCCATCCTTGCGAATGTCGGGTTTCAATTCGTGAGGGATCGACCTCAGCGATGATCCCGACACCTTTGGCAATAACGATGGCTTTCCCCTGTGCACCACTCATACCGCCTAAACCGGAAGAAACAAAGAGTTTACCGCGCAAGTCCTCGTCTTTGCTTACACCGAGCTTCAAACGACCGGCGTTCAATAGGGTATTATAGGTTCCGTGAACGATTCCCTGCGGTCCGATGTACATCCATCCGCCGGCCGTCATCTGACCGTAATTAGCCACTCCCATCGCCGCTGCATTGGCAAAAAGATCCGGCTTATCAAACATTCCGACCATCAGACCGTTGGTCAGTATTACGCGGGGTGCTTCTTTGTGACTGTCAAACATGCCAATGGGATGTCCGGAAGCAATAAACAGCGTCTGATCGTCGCGAAGGACTTTCAGATATTCTTTAACAAGCAGATATTGCATCCAGTTTTGAAACACACTGCCCGATTCACCATATGTGACCAATTCATACGGATAGAGAGCAACATTGAAATCAAGGTTATTGTCGATCATTACCTGAAAGGCTTTGCCTTCGAGACATTCACCTTCGTACTCATCGATCGGTTTTCCGGTCAGCGGACCCACAGGTCTGAAGCGGTATCCGTAAATCCGTCCGTAAGTGTTAAGCTCCTCGATAAACTCATCAGCCAGCTGTTGATGATATTCTTTGGGAATATAGCGAAGCGCATTGGCTACGGCCTGAATCTGCTGATTCATCGTCAGGGTATGACTTCGCCGGGGTGCCCGACGGATATTAGGTAAAAACTCTTTCTTTTCAGGCAAGCCACCTTCAAATTTCAATTCGATCGAAGTTATTTTCATATTACCTCCTAATTCAGATCACCGCAGGCAGCTTCCACCTGACGGATTACATTCCCGGCGATGATCAGTTCACACGCTTTCTCGATATCCGGATACATCACCCGATCGATATCGAGTGCAGGTACATGAGAACGCAAATGATCATAAGCGATTTTTGTCCCTTTACCTAAGTGCTCCGGATGGCCGAAATCGACACCTTGAGCTGCACACAGCCACTCGATGGCGATGACATGCCGGGCATTTTTGATGATTTCATAAGCTTTCCGCGCGGCGATCGTTCCCATTGATACGTGATCTTCCTGATTTCCGGAAGATGGGATCGAGTCTACCGAAGCCGGATGTGCCAGTACTTTATTTTCTGAGACTAACGCAGCCGCCGTATACTGCATGATCATAAAGCCGGAGTTGACCCCGCCATAGTTGGTCAGAAAGGCCGGAAGTTCACTTAAACTCGGATTGACCAGCCGTTCGATGCGCCGTTCGGATGCATTGGCGATTTCAGCCATGGCGATTCCCAGAAAATCAAAGGCCAAAGCCATCGGCTGACCGTGGAAATTGCCGCAGGAGATGACCTGATCCTCTTCGGTGAAGATAAGCGGATTATCCGTAGCCGCATTGATCTCTCTGTTTACTTTATCCAAGACATAGTTCACCGCATCCTTGGATGCCCCATGTATCTGGGGCAGACAGCGCAAGGAATAGGAGTCCTGAAGTTTCAGTTCGCCTTGCTTGGTCATCAGTTTGCTTCCCTCAAGGATTCTCAGGAAATTGCATGCCGCATTCATCTGACCCTGATGATTGCGGGCAATGTGCACTTTGGGATCAAAGACGTCAAAAACACCGCGCAAGGCTTCAAAGGTCATAGCCGAGCTGATGTCAGCCATTTTCAAGAGTTGTATTGCATCGTAACATGCCAGTGCACCAATCGCCGTCAATACTTGGGTTCCATTGATCAAGGCAAGTCCTTCTTTGGCTTTCAGTGTGATGGGTGTCAAGCCGCACAGTCTCAATGCTTCATCGGACATCATTTTTCTTCCCTTATACATACACTCCCCTTCTCCTAGCAAGGTCAGCACCATATGTGACAAAGGAGCCAGATCACCGCTGGATCCCAAAGATCCCTTCTCTGGAATCAAAGGAATGATTTTATGGTTGATACAATCGGCCATCAGTTCAAGAACGGACAAGCGAATGCCTGACAGCCCTTTGACTAAGGCATTGATTCGTAAGAGCATGGTCGCCAAAACCACATCTTCGCTCAGATAATTTCCGACACCACAGGCATGGGAGCGGATCAGATTGATCTGTAACTGCTCGATCTGATCATCAGAAATGACGATATTGCTGAATTTACCAAATCCGGTCGTAATTCCGTATACCACTTTTTTGTCGCTGACAAGTTGGTCAACATAGTCGCGTGATCGTTGAATATTTTGATGTGTGTTTGGATCAATGATGACGTGTGCATGATGACGGGCAACAGCGACCACTTGTTCAAGTGTCAAATGGCGGCCGTCTATATTTATTGTTTCCATGATGTTCCTCAGCTGTTCTTTCACTTATATTATATCAAAAGAACCTGACTACTCCCAAATGAAAAAGCGCTTGCGCGCTCAATGATGATGTCCGTGATGTTGCCCGTGATCGTGATCATTTCCGTGATGATGGCCGCAATCCGTGTCTGCATCCGCCAGTTTCCCGGTTAAATACAGATTGACGGCAATATCTCCATCACCGCTGACTCCGGAATAGACTTCGATATTGCCTTGTCTCAACAGCTGCTTCGCTCCACCGCCAATCCCTCCGACAATAACCACGTCGACTCCCTGTTGTATCAGCATGGCCGGGATTTGACCGTGAGTATGTTGGGCTGGGTTGTTAATTTCACTGATGTTGATGATCTGATTGTCTTTAATCTCAAAAATTCTGAACTTCTCACAATGGCCGAAGTGCGGTGACACTTGGCGATCTATACTGGCTACAGCAATTCTCATAGGTTTTCCTTTCGTTGAGGATGATGGCGATGCCTTCGACAATGACTGACAGTTCCGTTTTGTTGAGATGCGATTTCAATATCGCCTCCCTCGATGACCAGTCGTTTGCCATTGACAAGCGCATCAGCCAATTTTTGGCGGGCAGCTGCGTAAATTGCAACGACCGAAGTTCGGGCAATATTCATTGATTGGGCAGCTTGTTCTTGCATGAGTCCTTCCCAATCGATGAGCCGGATGGTTTCAAACTCATCAATCGACATTCGGATGATTTCTTCATCTTGTATTACTTTAGGCATAAATTCATCAGCCAACGGCATACAACATACCCGACGAAACTTTCTTGGTCTTGGCATAGCTCCTCATTTCTGACATATGTCATTTATATTCTCATCATAAACTTTTTACTCATCTTCGTCAAGACACCAAGATTGAAAAGTTTATCTTAGTATGTATAATGGGATTATAGACGAAGGAGTTTGATGATATGGAGTTTGAGCGTATTGCTTTTGCTTTTCTGTTAACATTATTTGCCGGATTAAGTACGGGAATCGGCAGTGCCATTGCCTTTTTCGCCAAACGCACCAACACGAAGTTTCTGTCGGTCAGCTTAGGATTTTCGGCCGGAGTCATGATTTATGTTTCGATGGTCGAAATTTACTTCAAAGCCCAGGATTCCCTGATCAGTTCACTGGGTGAACGATTGGGATCTTGGGTCAATGTTCTTTCCTTTTTTGGCGGTATGCTGCTGATTGCTTTAATTGACAAATTCATTCCATCAGCCGAGAATCCTCATGTGATCCGCGGAGTTGAAGATTTGAACATCAAACAGCCGTCAAAAGAAAATCTGATGCGTATGGGTATGTTTACGGCACTTGCGGTCGGTATCCATAACTTTCCGGAAGGTCTGGCTACATTTATTTCCGCGTTGCAGGATCCGCGGATCGCGATTCCGATTGCGGTTGCGATTGCGATTCACAATATTCCGGAAGGAATCGCGGTGTCTGTGCCGATCTATTACGCAACCGGTAGCAAACGAAAAGCCTTTTTATACTCATTTCTTTCCGGTCTGTCCGAACCGATCGGTGCACTTGTCGGGTACCTGATTTTGATGCCGTTTATGAATGATACGATCTTCGGAATTTTGTTTGCATCGGTTGCAGGTATCATGGTCTTTATCTCATTGGATGAACTGTTGCCTTCAGCACAGCGGTATGGGGAACACCATCTCTCTATCTTCGGGATGATTGCCGGAATGATCGTCATGGCCATCAGCTTATTGTTATTTATCTAAAAAATCCGTATTAACGGATTTTTTTACATATATAGAGGGCTGAAGTCGCATTTATGTCGACTTTTTTTACGGAATCAAATAACGTATTCAGCTCTATGTCAATTGACTTAATGAAATTGAAATAATCACCGTGCTCTGCCCATTCGATTACATCGATGTACCAACGGCGGTTCTGATTGAACTCGATCAGTACGACCAGATCTTTACTGATCCGATACATTTCCCTGAGCATCTTCATGCGTAAATCACGAGGCAATCCGTGAGCCACAAAACTGGCACTGACCAGATCCATGCTTTCATTTTCAAAAGGAAGATCGTTAGCTACCGATGCCAATCGAAAGTCGATTTTCAGTCCGCGATTTTTCTTTTTTGCCTGCGTAAGCATTTTCGCAGAACTGTCTATCCCGAATGTTTCATATCCACTACCGGCAAAAACCGAACATAACGCTCCTGTACCGCATCCGATATCTAGGACTCTTTCTATCTCGGATAAATCCTCAGCTTCGCTCAGTTTTTTTATTGCAAAATCATACCCCTTTCGCTGACGGTCAAAAAACCAAGCATAAATAATGGCAATACGATCAAACAATCCGGTATGTTTATCGATGAATTCCATATTCCTCCTATATCCAACCGTTGACTAAGGTCAGATAAACCATAACGCCCGAAGCGATACTCAATAATGTGTTATTCCTTAAGTGGTGGACGATGGCAATGACTGCCAGAGATAGCATCTCAAACATTCCAAATGGTGATTCGGTCAGATTCATATCTTTCAGAGCATATACCACCAGCATGCCCATCGTTGCATATGGCAACCGTTGTCCGAGATAAGTGATCATCTTTGGAATCGGTTTATGTTCGGGAAATGCCAGAAAGGGTAAAAACCGGGTGAATACGGTTCCGATGACCATCATGAACACGGTGATGAGCATTTGACTACTGTTCATGGGTTTTCTCCCTGATCGGATCGAAAATGAATATCATGATCACGATCAAGATCATAGCGACAAGCAAAAACTGAGATCGGCTTACCAACAATAATGAAACTGCGGTCGCTCCACCTCCGATCAAAAGGTTTTTACGGTTCTCCGGTTTTCTCCACTGATTGAGAAACAAAACGAAAAACAGGGCAGTCAGAACAAAATCCAACCCGCGAATATCCTTGGGCAGCCAAGCACCTAATAAATGTCCGCTGAAGCAGGCCAGCTGCCAATAGCTGTAGCACAGTAAGTTGACAAAGAAGTAATACCAGCCGGCGTCGGTACCGGAGGGCGCTTCGGTGGCGGCATTGATCGAAAATGCTTCATCGGCCAAAGAGAATATCATAAAATTTCTCTTTGCCCCGATTTTGCGATATTTATCCAATAGGGCGATACCGTAGAAGATATGTCGGATATTGACCAATAAGGTCAGAAGCAGTGCAGCCATCGGATTGAACGTTGAGGTCAACAGTGCAATCCCCGCAAACTGCAGGGCTCCGGCAAATACGGCAGAACTGATCAGTACGGTCCATATAACAGAGAATCCCTGATTGCTCATCAGCAGTCCATAAGCGATGCCCAAAAATAAATAACCGGTCAATACCGGCAAGGTCAAGGGGAATGCGGCTTTCAGAGCTTTGAGTTTCATGGAGTTCCTCCGATTGTTCATACAGTAGCAAAATATCCTGTCAGTTTCAAGATGAAAAAAGAAATCCGGAGATTTCTTTGTGAGATTTTACAGTTTTTTCTTTTTCTGCGTCTTCTCAATATGTTTCAGTTGATTTTCTTTGAGCCGATACATCACGATTTCTTCGATCAGATCATAGGGTATCGGCTTGTCTAGATCAAACTGAACGGCTCCTTTGGAATATTTCAGTTCTGAAAACCGATCCTTAAACGCCTCGATGCCATCGGGACCGGGATAAAATCCGATGTGGTGCGAATGAGCCGCAAAATGCACGAGATTGCCATAATATCGGTAGGTGGGCATCTGATAGCTGATCGTTTCCTCGACCATAGGAGCGATTTTCAGAATAAATGACCGGATTTCTCGCAGCAGAGACTGTACTTCCGGTTGGGATCTCTGAATATATTCTTCGACGGAAGTGATTTCTTTTTTATCCATAAGCCTCCTTTATCGGATGATGCGCTCATCGATGCGTCGGGTGACGCTGTACGTATACGGTGTAAAGTACCGGTTCCAAAAGCGGGTTGCTGCCGGATTGATGGCTTCATAGTCGACTCCGCAACCGCGGATCCCTTGCTCTGACAGCCAGTGCTGAACTTCATTCAGTAATTGGGATGCCACCCCTTTAGATCGGCAGTCTTCGCTGACATACGCTCCGGTCACATTCATCATTTGGCTGTGATAAGATACCACAGTCTCACCTTCGGGCTGAATCCGGATATATCCCAATGGTTTCCCTTCTCTTTTTGCTATCCACAGATGGTGGTTTTGATGGCTGATCCACTCCTGAAGATCTGCCAGCGCATCTTCCGGCTGTCGGGGCATAAAAATGGGCGAATACTGATAATACTCATGGTGTTCTTTGTGAAGTGCAACAATATCTTTAAGATCTTCTTTCACTGCTTTGAATATGGTGATATCGGATGGCGGTACATGCAGAAGCTCAGCATTTCGGATTGCATCTATACAACGCAGTCCGAAGCCGTAAGTAAAGTACTCATCGATAAGTTTTTTATCATAGGCCATAACGGAAGTTGCAAAAGACAGATATCCTTGCTTCACCCATGATTTCAATCCGTATTCAAGCATTTGGGCATAGATTTCATGTCGATTTTTCTTGATTGCGCAATGTCCGGTCATCGGCGAAAAAATCCCTTTGACCGGTCCGAAAAGCTCAGACACTTTCCAGCCGAGCAAATAACCGACCAGATGATCATCCGCAAATGCCAGAATCCCTGTTCCATGACGGAAAAGTGTAGTTACTGACTCACTGATAAGCTGCATCATCTGCTCATCGGATGGCAAAATCTCAATTGCTTGCACGGCTTCTGCGTATACTTGCTTGAATAGTGATATTGCTTCTTCACAAAAGGCCATATCTGATTCTCTGATAACGATGTTTATACGATCTTTTGACATGGGTTACTCCTCTTTGAATGTCACGCCTTTCTCTTTCAGAATGGCAATTGACTTGGGTCCAAATCCATGCAGCTTTAATAGTTCCTTTTCAGTAAATTGTGACAGTTGTTCTGTCGTCGTAATATCAGCTTCGGTCAGTACACGGTGTGCCGGTGCACTGAGTTTGATTTCGGTAATTTTCATGATTTCCCTTTCTATTCAATGCTTTGGGTCAATCGGATCGTTTCAGCATATGCTTTCTCTTTTTCCGGTTGCACTTTGATAGCTACATACAGATTTCCTAAGGAGAATAAGGCGGCCATAAAGAATACCCAATGACTTCCCCAAGTTGTCCACACCAATCCCCCGGCGATTGCCGCAACGATCGATACCATGTGATCCAGGCTGATACCCATGGATAAAGTGGAAACGACATCCTTCTCACTAAACGCGATCGAACGCAAGTAGATCGATTTGACCATGCCAAACTGCATGGATAAGCGGTCGGATACATAGAGCAGATATACGATCCATACTGCCCAGCCGGTCGAAGGGAGAATTTCTGAGTTGATGCCCCAGACAACCAAACCGTAGACGATATAGACCCCGATAAATGTCAATGCATCTATGTACATCATGGTCTTGATTCCGTATTGATCCATCCATCGCCCGATCATATTGAGAAAGAATATGGAGATAAAGCCGACGGTGATAGAAAGCAGAGCCAAGGTGTCTGCTTTTTTGAGCAGTAAATCAACGATGACCCAGGTTCCGTAAACGTAGGCAACCTGCTTTTGAACACCATGCAGAATCGTCAGAATATAGAAATACTTATAGTGCTTATGGATGACAAGTCTGTTTTTTCGAATCGTCTTCTTTGAAACATCCACTTTCTTAATCATGATCAGAGTGATCACTGAGGCAAAGGCAAAGGCTGTGGCAGATACCAGAAAGATCCATTTGATTGTGGTCGAGAAGGAAAAAAAGCCGACACGGAATCCAAAGAAAACCAATAAAGCGGCAACCAGATTAAAGGCAGCCCGGGTACTGAAGAACTGACCCATGCGCTTGCCGACTTGATTCGGTTCGGCCAGTGACATGCCGATGGCATCCTGAAGCGGCATAAACATGTGCATTCCCATAGAATTGATAAACAGAAATATAAGCATGACCGAGAATGCAGGAGTCACCAAGCCCAAGACGGTTACACCGATGATTGAGAGGATTTGTGCGATAAATGCGGTTTTCAAATCTCCGAGAAACCCAAGGGTTCCGATCACTACAGCACACAGTAATCCCGGGAGTTCCCTCGGAAACTCGATCAGTCCCCGCTGAAAGGCCGTGACTTGATACACTTCTTTAAAGTAGTTGGAATAAACTCCGTCACTCAGTCCGTTGCCCAAGGCTACCGCAGCCACCAAGACGAAAAACAAAAGAACTCCCGGACGCATTTGGCGTATTTTTGTAAGCATCTTTGACATATCTACCCTCTTCAATCTACAGATATCATTATCTCACAAGATTTTGCATGTCACTGATGAAATTCAATGTATTTTTTATGATTTCTTCAATCAGAGATGCAGGATCATCAAAATCCGGATGTCGGATCAGAGATGTGGCGATAATGGCATCTACCCCAGGTTCAAGGACGGTCAGTGAGTACTTTCCTAACGGTCGATGATGAAGATTTTTGTGGATTACCGATTGAACTTTCCGGTTACGGGCAACCAGCCATCCTTCAAACGTGTTACTTTGATGAAGGTAGACCATCGAGACTTTCAAGTCCAGCTCGGATAATCCTGCGGGTTTGACAGATATGAAGGTCATATCCAAAAATCCCTGATAAAGCGATCCGGAGGGCATCTCAGGATACCGGGTGTCCCAGGCAACTTTCAGTTGAGACATCGTGGTCATGATGATGCGATACGCTTGTTCCAAGTTTTCATCGTTGATCAGCTGATGATATTTCATTACGCGTTGGTTGGATGTATGCATAAGGTATCTCCTTGTCGTTATTATTATCGTATCACTGTCCGCCGATAATTTCATCTGAATATTTCGATCATTGATTATCGGATGAATTGATATGTGCAACAGTACGTTTTATACTTTGATCAGAGGTGAATGTATGCAACTCAATGAAATACTGGAACAGCTCAATTTCCTGGGAAATGAGCGAACGAAGAAACACTATGTAAGCCATGGGGCTAAAGAACCGGTGTTTGGCTGTACGATCAGTTCCATGAAACCCTTGTTTAAACAATTGAAATTCAATCAGACATTGGCCGATCAGCTGTTTGATACCGGAAACTATGATGCAATGTATTTGGCCGGGATGATTGCGGAGCCCAATAAAATGACTCATGCGGATTTTGACCGCTGGATCGAAAAAGCGTATTTTTATATGATTTCTGATTTCATCGTGTCTGTCACCTTGGCAGAGGCGGACATCGGAGAAGAGGTTGCAAACCGTTGGATTGACAGTGATAAAGAACTGACGGTTTCTGCCGGTTGGAAAGCGTATGAGTGGATGCTTGGGACCAGGAAAAATGAATCGTTCAATGCGACTCGGCTTAGGGAGCTGATCGAGATGATCCCAATCCGATTTGACAAACAGCCGTCGCGAGTTCAATCGTCCATGATCGATTTTCTTCAGGCCGTAGCTATTTCTTTTCCGCTGTTACACGAAGAAGCCATCGAAGCTGCTAAGAAGATCGGGAAAAGAGAAATTCAGTTAGAAAATAAGATACGAATGGTTGATCCTTACACTTCGATCACAGATGAGGTCAGCAAAGGCCGATTGGGATTCAAACGCAAACATGTCCGGTGTTAAAAAAGCTCAAGCCGAAGCTTGAGTTTTTATTTGGTTTTTCGATTGAACATCAGATTCACTGAATTTAGTACCAAAGTCACTGCCAACAGACCTCCGGCAATCATTGTCACTGCCTGATGGGTATCGAGCAGCGCTGACATGTCGTCTATATTGATCAGATGCTGATGATAGACCATCTGCAGATAGATGGCAATCGCACATGCGGCCATACTCACTGCCGATAACACCCCACTGCTTAGCTTCATTCTCTTCGATAAGAGAATGCCTGTACCCGGCAGAATCAAAGCAACCAAACCTAAAAACAAACTCCCCACATTGTACCATCCCATGATTTGTTTCCTTTCTTTGGCTATTGAGCCTGATATATCCATGAACATACATATTCCGTATGTTGTGGCAATGGAATGTCCGGCTTTTGATCAAAAACGAACTTCCCGTTGATTCCCTTCTCTTGGCATGCCAGATCGAAATGCGCCGCAGCGATTCCCATGTCGATCCGCTGAATGTCATAGGGAAAGACATTGCTGTAGCCCGGAGTTTTATACTCACAGAAGTGAAAGTTTCCATCTTTCCAAAAGATTCGCCAGGGCTGCTTATTGGATGCGGATGGACCTAACCGGACCATTTCCAGAGCAAAGGCAAAGTCACCTGCCTCTTGCTTGGTCAATGGTGTATCAAAGTCATTGAAGAAGAACAACTTACTCCAATCCATGCGGTTATGTGCCTGTACAAATGTCCTCATTACCACTTCCTGAAAATGGCGGTTCGGTTGGGCATATCCGATCGGAGTGATGGCTGGCAAGAACTCCTGCTCACTAATGTTGAGTGCCCGGGCAAATCCTTTGCGATCAAATGTACCGCCCAGCCAGCAGGTACCGATGTCCATCGATGCCAGATAAAGCATCACGGTTTCCATTTCATAACCCAAGGCTTCAAGTGCAAATGGGCCATGAACTATGCTTGCTCCCAAAAAGTGTGTTGCATTTCGGATGACTCCATAGGTTCCCAGTTTCTGATCTTTAACTTCTTCGTTTAGCTCGAAATAATGAAAGTTGACCTTTGCGTTAAAAGGATTCATTGTATTGCTTATGAAGTTTTGAATCACAAGTTTCTTATCCGGTTCGATCAGCCGGTCTGAGTAATTTCTCACGCTTACTCTTTTCTTAACGGCTTCTTCTATAGGAAATCTGATGTTCATCGGTGTCCTCCGTTAATATCAACCAGGGTTATCTCTGTTTGGAAATACTGTTCCTGAAAACTGATCTGCTCCATGATTTCTTCTTTACTGAAAGTTTTCCCTCTCTCAGCAACGATCCACTTATCTTCAACATCGTTGATGCGATGGACAATGGCAATAACGACTCCGGTAAACTCACGCAGCGGTTGATCGATCCCAAGAATATAAGCATCCTGCTCTTCACCATCTTGAGCCATGATACCTTCAATATACCCGTAATTGATCGGATAGGCAAGATCCTTATGTGTGGGATGAACACTTCCGATCGGCCGGTCAACGATGACTTTTACTACCGAAGGCAATGGCAGATTATCCTGAACACCGCTCTCAGATTTTTCGGATAATTCTGATACAAAGGTGATGGCACGATATCCCAAATAAAATGCCCCTGCCGATACGATGATTTGGATGATCCACCACTGTGCATCCGCATTACCAGATACGGACGGAACAACAAGTTCTTTTATAATGGATGAGGTGGATCCGATCACAAAGCCAATGATTACAAGGTATGTCTGCTTGGTATATCGATTCATGATCCATTCAAGCGGTTTGGTGATCAGAAAAACGCCAAGGAGGGTCGATGTGCCTAAAATGGCAATATAGAGGATATCCATGGTCGTGATGGCCACCAACAAAGTTTCATACATCCCCATCACCAGTAACATATGGGAGGTACTGATGCCTGGCAGTACAAGTGCGATGGCGATGATGATACCGGAAACCAAAATCATCAAACCGTGGCTAATCCCAGATCCTGTGGTCAGATTGAAAAAACCATGAGGAATCATACCGATCAAAAGAACCGCGGATAACCCGATCAATACGTATATCACAGACGAAATGCGGATGGAAGTTTCCTTGGTCTTTTTGATTAACGGTCCGACACCGCCGATCACGGCACCAATAAATAAAAACGATAGGATGATTGGGAATGTATCCAAAAGCCACTTGATCACAAATGCCAGAGTGGCGATTCCAAGCAGAGAGCCGAAGGTCACTTTCACTAAAAACAGCAAATGTTTCGGTATGTCATTGAAAAAATCACTGATCGAGTGAATCATCTGATCATAAACGCCAAGCAAAATAGCCATCGTACCGCCGCTCACACCGGGTACGCTCATCGATGATCCGATAATGAATCCTTTGAGTATCAACAATATATCTTTGTTCACATATTTTTTCATGTTTATCTCATATCCCAAGATTTCATTTCTTTATTGTCAGAAGAGTCTGTTTACATCTGAAACCAAATACTGATTGTCATCAAGGCAAGACCGATCGTAAATGTCACAACGGAAAGTTTAAGTCCCAAGTATTGTTTCATGATAATAGCAACGAAGTTAAAGAGACCGACTCCGAAGACAAACGATCCGAACAATCCCAAAAGCATCCATGCGTTGGATTGTGGTGCGAGCAATGTGGCTATCACAAGATATCCAAACATGGGCACAAACAATGACAGCAAACCTAAGCCAACGACAAATTTATACAGGTTCGGGTGATGGGTCTTAAACTCATAATCAGACTCCCGAGTAAAGATTGAGTACTTAAACGGTTCGACAGTCAATCCCAAAGGGTCGGCGATTTGTTGAATGGTTTCGAGACTGAGTTGAGTACCAATAAATAACGTATGATCTTCTTCTGCATGAGCAAAGAAGTTATTAGCGCTCAATCGGCACGTGCACTTACCTGCAAGGCAGTCTTTAATAACCGTTTGTAGTTCATCCAGTCCAATTTTCTGTCCGTTTTTCCACTGAGTTCTGCCTTCAATTTTGATCAGATCCCGAATGATAAGCTCTTGAATCTTATCTGCTTTTAGCACTTCGCGCAACGCATTCACGATAGCAACTGTCGGTTGAATGTGTGAATTGGATTCCAAAATTTCTAATGAATCAGGTTCTGCCTTTGCGATTACGATACAAAATGTATTGAGCATACTTCATCCCCCTGACCCGATATTTGCACCCTGTGAAATCAGGTCCTGATGACATTATTGCACATTTCAATTACAGAAAAAAGAAAATTAGCAACTATTGATTGCTGCTAATTTTGTCGATCTCTTCAATGATGGTTTGAATGGCAACTCTTCTTCTTTGAAGCAGAGTATGTTGAGGACTTTTAGGTTTTAATCTATCGTATATGCGATCGATAGATGGAAGTAAACCGGTCAGGATTCTGTGTGATTCCTGAAAATCTTCCAATTTGTATTTATCAGAAAGCAACTCGCTGTCTTCAGTAAGTATCGCCAGTCCCAGATGTAATGCTGCCAGTCGTCTACTGATTAACGTGGTATTCTTCCCTTTTTTATTCATCTGAGTAAGAGCTCGTTGCGATTTGGCAATGGCCGATCTTATCGCAGCAACTAATTCAGATCGCGGTATTTCATTGTTCTTCATCATGATCGTTTATAATAAGAACCATCCTACTAGTCGCCCGATTTTTCTTTTGCTTTCTCTTTGGCTTTAGCTGTACGCTCTGCCTTTAACCGATCCATCTCCGTATTGATAAACGGAACCAGATAGTTCATGCCAAGAAGCGCAAAGGTCGTACCTTCCGGCAACCAACCCCATAAGCGCATAGCCATAACGAGTACGCCAACAGAAACAGCGAATATCCAGCGGCCTTCATTGGACTTCGGCGAAGTTGCCGGGTCGGTGGCCATAAAGAATGCGGCCAGCATGACACTGCCCGAGAAGATGTGAAACAACGGATTCTGACCCATCAATAGAGCAACGACAGCCATTGCGGATAAAAATCCGACCGGGATACGCCAGTTCGCAAACTTCTCACGGATAATGTAGACTCCGCCAATCAATATTGCCAGTGCGGATACCTCGCCGATACTGCCGCCGATATTTCCGATAAACAGATTTAAGATTGGAGCCATTTCGCCGGAAGCACGGAATACTTGTAACGGTGTCGCGGCGGATACCATATCGACCGGGGTCAGCCATGGGGTCATGGCTGTCGGGAATGCCAAAACTAAGAACAGACGGCCAAACAAAGCCGGATTAAACAGGTTTTTCGGAAAACCGCCGAAGACTTGCTTACCTAAAATTATACCCACCGCCGTGGCGATAGCTAACACATATAAAGGGGTTGAAGGCGATACCGATAAGGCCAGTAACAACCCGGTGACCGCCGCTCCTCCGTCTTTAAATGTGTATTTGCGTTTGAATGTAAACTGAAAAATCGCTTCCGAAACAATGGCGGTAATTACACCGACAAGGATCAGAAAGACGGCTTTTTCACGATAGAAATATATGGCAAGCAGCGTTGCCGGTAAAAGTGCTATTAACAATGTGCGGAATATTTTTAACATAGTTTCTTTCCCATTCAATGATCAGTCATCATTGAATATACTCCCCTTTCAACATTAACATTACGATTATAACATAAACTCAAAATTTTGACTTTTCAGTGCTCAACAGATTTTGACTGATTAACCATTGATGTATCGTGTCACGAAATCTGATTCGAATAGAATAGAGTCAGTTAATATCTTAACTTATCTGCTTCTTTCTTTTATTTTTTCAAGAATCTTAAATAATGAATCAAATTTCTCCTGATTTTTGATATCAAATATTAGCGGAAAGTAATTGAGTCTTTTCCCCATCGGTCTTAGATTCTTTAGTGACATCATCGTATCTTCATCACACGGAAGAGTTAAGAGTTCATCATGATATTTTTGAGGTATGTAAATCGTTACTCTGAACATCCCTTCCCACATCGACAGCCAAAATACGGTCTTTTCATTGTTTGCGCCGCGACTGCCCGTCCATCGACAGATGCCTTTCGCAAGCCATTGTTTGCCATCGGTATAGTATCGCCACTGCACATCAATGTCATGTTTCTCTGCTTTATCCATAAAAACTGTGTAGTCAATATATACATCTTTAAGAATCTGTGAAAGAACCTCCGGTGTCGGTCGCATGTTTGGATCTCTGAGCATCGGTTGTATTTTCTTTTCCATAATCAATGATCCTTTCTGTCAGTATATCAAGTGCATGCCTGCTTTATTTCAAAAAGATGCATGAATGTTCAAGCACTTATTCTGTTATTCTTTCTGGATAATACCTCTAAAAGCGAGGCAACTGAAGCTACTCCCAGTGGTAAAGATCCTATATACAATCCAATCAAAATAAGTCCTGGTGCATCTTGTGCATCCGCAGCCAAATATATCGTTGGCATCGCAAAGATTGCATATAAAGCACATAAAGCGATGCCGGCCATGCGGATAGCCTTAAGTCTTTTTACCGACAACTCACCTTCCTTCTGAACTCCATTCAACAACAGCCAAAATTGATACAAGCCAAAGAAAAAGCATCCGGCAGCACTATACAATCCGATGAGGATCGGATATTGTAATATTGCAAACTCAGGCAAATTTCTGGCAATCGCTGTCCCAAAGGAAGGTAATGCTAATATACATATGATACCGCCAAATCCTAAGGTTAGGATCGTTATGACGCGCAAGGTCAGAACTGAAAATTTAATCATACAAACTCCTCTCGATGACTTCATATTTCGAAATTTGATTGGTTTTCTACTTAACTGAATGATAATCTGTCTCTACAGTTACCAACACCGGATAGTGATCTGACAGATATACGCCATGATGTTCATCCGTCCATTTTTCAACTGATTTCAACCGAACATTCCCGCGAGCATACATGTAATCCAGCTGTCCCTGATATTCATCTTTGAAATAACCGTGATAGGTCATACCGATATCTTGAGTCAGACATTTGAACTGCGGGTATGATTCCATGACTCTCATCTCTAAAGATTGTGGCTCTGCGTTAAAATCTCCTGCCAGAAACGTCACACTCTCCTTAACCATTGACTCTGATTGGATGGTACGCATCACAAAATCAAGCTCCTTATGTCTTACATCTGAACTGGTATGATCGAGATGCGTATTGATGACTCGAATGATTTTCTTGCTATCTCTCTCCATAAGATAGCACTCTGTGCACAATCGCGGGAAAACACTTTGATCTTGGAAGTGACTTCCCGGAACATTTGGAGTATCTGAATGCCAAAAGTTGTTGAGTGCTACCAGAAAGAATCTGTCCCTTCGAAAGGCGATCGTCATTTGCTCTCCGCCAAGATTTTTATCTCGTCCGCAGCCAATGACATTGTACTGCGGTAAGGAATCGTTCAACCAGAAAGCCATATGAGTCATCACTTCCTGAAAACAGATAACATCCGGATACTCCTGTGTCAGTTTGCTTAGAATATAGGGTTTCCTGAATTCGAAATTGTTTTCCTGGTCCACTCCGCAATCACATCGAATATTGAATGTTACTATTTTCATATGGTTCACCTTTATTGTTTAATCGTCTCTCAAATATAATTAGCCAGACGTCTTTACTTTATTGACTGTTTACTGAGAATCCTGCGAATGAATGGCTTTTTAATCAAAATCGCACCTTCCGGACAGAGCTCTTGGCAACAATAACAGCGGATACATCGGTCATACTTATAGGTGGGCGGATTACTCTTGTTACCGTCATGCCAGTAGACCGCTTTGGGTTCTACAGGGCACATGTTCACACATATTCCGCACTTTACGCAATGTTCAGCTACGATATAGGGTCTGGGAGAAATCGCATTTTTGATAAATTGGATTCCGCCACTCTTTTTATAGGGTCTCTCCGGTTCTCTGTTGACATCAAAATCATAAGCAATAAAATCATTGATCGAATCTCCCAGGATTTCAATATCTTTTTCCAGATAGGTTCCTGCTCCCATGTCCAATCCAACTTTATTTGTTAAAACCAATGCGGGATCCAAATTCATTAATCTGCACAACGTAGCATCCAGTGCAATGGGATCGGTTGAAAACAGGAGCACACTCATCTTCCTTGGAGTACCATTCTTAGGGCCATTCCCTTCCATCGCATAAATTCCATCCATGATATATAACCTTGGGTGAATACATGTATTTAAATCAACCAGCATTCTGGCAAATTCATATGCACCTGGCACTTTTACATGATATTCGCCTTTAAGCGCACCGGGAATGCATCCAAACTGATTCTTTACCGCACCGGTAACTCGTTGAAATCCATGGGTTTTCATCTTTGGCAAACTTATGACTCCATCACTTTCAATCACGGCATTGGCGATGGTAAATTTCTTGTTTTGATGTCCCTCAGCAAAATGGACTTCTTTCCCCGACTTAAAATCTCCCAGCAAGATGTTCAGTTCTTCAGCGACAGCTGATATCCCCGTCCGCTTCGCAGCTGTCTCAGGACTTTGAAAAGCCGGCGAGTCACCGTAAGTGAGTATCGCTCCCGCACTCTGCAGCACTTCCGATACAGCTCTAAACACCGCCGGATGCGTAGTAACACATTTTTCAGGCGGATCCGCGGACAGCCAATTCGGTTTAATCAGAATCTTCTCGTTTGGCTGAACAAACATCGAAGAACCACCGAGTAACTCAAATCCTCTTTCAACAGCTTTTTTGACTTCACTGTATTCATAACTTTCACAACTGACGATGGCTACTTTAGACATATGATCCTCCCTAAGTTTCCCTTACATTATCCTCATCAAGATTTTAAAACGAACAATCATCTGCCCTGTGCTTCCTCTTCTGCTGCTTCAAAGAATTGCTTTAAAACTTTAAACAGATGTTAGTTCATTCCATGATATCAATAAATTCTGCGAGTGATTTAACTTCACAGCCTTTATCTGTGTAATAGCTGAGCATTTCGTCCATCTTTTTCAAATCATAGCTTGTGACACAGTCGGAAATGACATGTACAGTATAACCGGCCTGGGTCATATTGTAGCAGGTGGATTTCACACAGGCGGTAGCATCTGCACCGGCAATATAAAACTCATTTATGCCATTGCTCTTGATAAACGCGGTAAATTCTTCACTTGTCAGAGCGTTACCTTTAGTTTTCAGGAAGATATTTCCCGATACGATTTTCATCTCAGGAACAAGTTCAGCACCTTTCGTATCAGGCTTGAAGGTCCGTGTGCCTGCAGATAAATTATTGTGCTTAATGTAAACGATGTGCATGTCCTTGTTTACAGCCCAATCAATGGCGGAGTTGATGTTATGTATGATTTCCTTATAGTGTTTCGTGATGTCGTTTTGAATATCGATGATAACAAGTGCTTTCTTACCCATGTTTTTTCTCCTTAGGTGCTTATCGAATATATAATGTCTTGCAGACCATGGTCTGTAGCCTAAACCTTGCCTCGCCACATCAATACAACTGTCTCAACATGTGTTAAGAGGAAGTCATAGCTGTCAAATATTAGTATCCTGAATATTATTCTCTTTGAGGGAAGATATCAACTGAGGGCTTTCGTATGTGGGAACATATCAATTATTACAT
>JAVBWK010000032.1:0-19639 GCA_036677505.1 Erysipelotrichaceae bacterium | reverse complement strand
ACTTTTGATTTTTCTTGGCCATATAAAAATACCTCCATAATGCAATTGTAGAGGTATTTCATTTTAGACCAAACCTAAGTCTTTTTATTTATTTGTCTACTAAACAGGGTGCAGTATATCTCGAGATTACTTTTTTTCTGAAATTACTTTATATAAATCGATAAACTCCTTGGCAATGATTTTAAATGCCTCAGCACTCATCAGTTGGTCTTCCGCATGAGTTAGCAACAGATTGATGACGACCGAATCCCCGCCGGCTTCCTGTTGAATGAGTTCGAAGTGGGCATGATGACCTTCAATGAAAAAATCATCGCCTTCCGAAATCAGCTGATCGGCACGCTCAAAGTCACCGGTTTTTGCAACTTGAATTGCTTCTATATAATAACTGCGCGCCGTCCCTACGGCAGATATGATCTGAAAACTGGTCAGTTCATTGGGTTCCATCCGGATCCTCCATCAGCTTTATAGCTTGCTCCAACACTTTTTTACCATTGAGCATTCCATACGATACCATATCGATGACATCCACCGGACAGCTCAACAGCCCCTGTACTTTACGCAACTCAAATTTAACCTGCGGCCCCAACAGGACGACATCCGCATCTTTTCCCTGAATGTGTGCCAGTGAAGTCGGAAATGCGTCAATCGTACACTCCAAACCTTCGTCTTTCGCTGCATCGCGCATGCGCTGAATCAAAATGCTGGTTGACATGCCGGCTGCGCATAACAATACGATCTTCTTCATGAAATCATCCTTTCATATTCAAATCTCATTGTATCATATTGCGACAGACGGACAATGTTGATGCCCTAAAGTGCAAACTCGCTTTTAGTCATAGAGTAGCACACATTGTCCAATACGGTACCATCATAGATGACCGAAGACATGCGTAAGGTCCCTTCATAACGGAATCCGCACTTTTCAAATACACGTCCGGACTGACGGTTAAGGGGATAATGATATCCGGAAATGATGTCGACGTCCAGTTCCCTAAAGGCATAACGTATCAGTTCCGTGACAGCTTCAGCAATGATGCTTTGGCCCCAGAACGCCGGATGCAATACATATCCGACCATACGAGCATTGACTTTCGGCCGTTTATCATCCGAATGCAAACCGATTGAGCCAACGACCTTTCCGGTTTCCTTCATTTCGATCGCCCACACTTCATTGCTTGAGATAAACATGGCGATGATGCGAGCGCTTTCCTGTAAATCCTCATGCGGTTTCCATCCGGCAGAAGGACCGACATTGGGCAACTTAGCATATTCATACATATCTTCCACATCGGACAACCGCCACGGACGCAATACACAACGCTTGGTTTCTATGATTTTCATGACATTCACCTCAAGTTAAACATACCAAAAAATAAGTTCAAACACAAGAAAACGCGAAATCCAATTCCGATCGCACTTAAGTAAAATCACATTCAATTTTGATGATACGCAGACCGATAGTCAATAACACAGAAAACCGTAATCGCTGTGATGGTCATCACCGCAAACAACAGTGCTGCTTCCTTTGAAAATGGAATAAGCGGATACGCAGTCAACGTGCCCATCAAAGGAAGTAGGAAATTATTCAATGAATCCACCAGTTTTGAAAATTGGATGATGGAAGTAAAGGTAATGAATATGATATAACTGACGAGAACTATCCAGTACAACACTGTAACGGAAAAGGAAGCTATAACGAATCCATCAAAGATACTCACGTTCTGAGTTGAGGAGATTCGAAAGAAGTAACCAAACAATGCAATCAGTATGACAAAAATCACTTGCTTCCACATCGGATACTTACTGATCAAAGTAACTATCCAGTGTGTCAGAAAATAGTACATAACCAGAATGACAGAAAGAATAACACTTAGAACTACTGTTTCAATTGAAACTACTTCAATAAGCCAAAGCTGTCCCACCGCAAAAAATAATCCGATGACCAAAGCAACCAAAATTCTTCTGTCTTTAAGACGACCCATCACAACCGTCACAACCTTTCCCAAGAGATTCGCATTCCCGAAATCTCACACGTTTATGTCTCATTTACCTGTGCGAACATGTAAATCATCAGAGACCGAAATAATAATACACCTACAGATGCAAATTACAATAGGTCACAATAAAAAAACCTGTGATTGCTCACAGGCTGACGGCTATCTTCCTTTACGGTTTTGATTGATTTCTTCAATGCGTTCACGGACTTCCTGACGGATGATTTCCTCATCGGTCATCTCTGTTCCCGGATTTTCCTCGCGGAATTCCTGAACCATTTCCTGAGTACGTTCTTGAATCATATTCTCAGCACGAAGTTTCAATTCTTCCTTCAGTTCTCCCAATGCTTCTTTATCCGGACCTTTACCGCGAAGATCTTTTACTTTAGCCATGATTTCCTTGATTGGCATCGTATACAGCTCTTCGCCACCCAGTTCAGGATACTTTTCCATCATCCGCTGAACAAACAATACTTTACCTAAGGCCACTCCAAGTTCATTGGCCAGTTCTTTCTGCTCAGCTACGGCTTCATGTCCGACGACATGTACGGCCATTTCACGATTTTCCAAGCGTTCCTGTACACGTTCACGGATTTTTTCACTAAGCTTTTCATCGACTTTGTCATGATTGTACGCGGTAACCATGACCACTTCACCTTCGGCCAACAAGTCGATATATCCCATTTCGGTAGCTTCCGCAACAATCAGTTCCACAGCTTCATCCACTTGTAAGCCTATCAGTTCTACGTCGATCAATAAGGTTTCGGCATCTTCATTCAACGCTTCCACTTCAATGACCTTATCCCACGGATTGGTGGTCAGTATAATACTCGGATTGATATCTACAGCGACATAGGAAGCAGAGGTATTTACCCACTGCAAGCCGGATACAAACAGTACCAAAGTCAATCCCAGGGCTAACAGCCAACCGAAATTGAAATTGCGGCTGCGATTGCTTTCAGTGATGTTCGATAATACATCTTCTTTTACAAACGTTTTTCTTTCAAAAGCGCGTTTCAGATTACTCATAAATCCTCCTTTAACAAGTGCCTTAAGGCCTCGATGCTTCGATAGTACTTTGTCTTAACCGAATTCTCGTTACTGTCAAGTGCCAGCGCAATGTCCTTAAACGTCATATCCAACCGGAATTTCGCGGTCAGGATCATCTTTGCCGTCTGATCCAAATGTGAGACTGCCTGCCAGATCGTATCGATCCGAAACCGATCGAACATCGACGCAATCTCATCATGATCATCCGCAATCATTTCGATTTTATCCGGCTCACCGTCATTCAATGACAGTGGGGATTGCTTTTGGTTGCGAAAGTAACGCTTGATTTCATTTTTCGCCATTTCTGTCAAATAGGCTTCCGGAGCATCAACCGAACGATTTTTCTTCACCGTATGCTTATAGAAGTTAAGATACACATTAGCCACGATATCTTCCGCATCGCTGACACTGCGAACCTTAAACAATACAAACCGGCTGAGATCGTCGTAAGTCTTCCGGAACAATTCTTCAAAACGGTCTTCTTTAGTTAACGTCATCGTACCATCCTCACTTTTATCGAGTCTGTACAGTCACAAATAGTTTCAAAAAAGGAAAAAACTGCAGAATTGCAGTTATTGAATACCAACACGAGTGAAAATATCATCTACATAGGCCAGGTGGAAGTTCAAATCAAAGGCTTCCTCAAGTTGAGCAGGTGTAAGTATCTGTTCGTGTTCCATCACTGATTTAAAATCAGACGACTCTTGCCAAGCCTTCATTGCCAATGGCTGAACTCTGTCATAAGCCATTTCACGCGTCCAGCCATGCTGATCGATCAGTATCGTCATCACCCGCTGCGCAAAGATCACGCCGTGAGTCATATATATATTTGAGAGCATACGATCTTCAAACACGATCAAATTCGTTAGAATGCGGTTTGACCGATCCAACATATAATCCAGCAGAATGGTCGCATCCGGAAAGATGATGCGCTCGGCACTGCTATGAGAAATATCGCGCTCATGCCATAACGGAATGTTCTCATAGGCGGTTTGCATATAACCCCTTAGTACACGGGCACACCCCGCAATATTCTCCGAAGAGATCGGATTGCGTTTGTGCGGCATCGCCGAAGATCCCTTTTGACCTTTCGCAAATCCTTCTTCAACCTCACGGACTTCCGTACGCTGTAAATGACGAAGCTCCACTCCAATTTTCTCTAGCGTGGTTGCAATCAATGCCAACACCGAAATGTAATGCGCATGACGGTCTCTTTGTAATGTCTGCGTCGACATATTCGATGATATCAGTCCCAACTTCTCACAAACGAAATCCTGTAACTGCGGTGAGGTATGCGCAAAGGTTCCGACCGCACCGCTGATTTTACCGACTTCTACCTCTTTGGCTGCCTGTTGAAAACGTTCGATCTGACGGTTGATTTCATCAAACCACAATGCAAACTTCAATCCGAAACCGGTAATGTCCGCATGCACCCCGTGGGTCCGGCCGATGCACGGGGTATACTTATATTTGATCGCCTGACTTCTCAGGGTTTCTTTGAGAATATTTAAATCTTCCAAGATGATCGCATTGACCTTCTTAAATACGATACCCAACGCCGTGTCCACCACATCGGTACTGGTCAGACCGTAATGAATCCATCGCGCTTCCTGCCCCAAAGATTCACTGAGCGAACGCGTGAAAGCAACGACATCATGACGGGTTTCCTGTTCGATCTCACTGATTCTTTCGATGGAAAAGGTGGCTTGATGCAGAAGTTTTTGCTCCTCATCACTGATCAGACCTTGTTTGTGATAATAATCGACCACAGCCAACTCCACGTGAAGCCAAGCGGAAAAACGCTGTTCATCCGACCAGAGCTTTGCCATCTGAGGTCTGCTGTACCGTTGAATCATACCTGCTCATCCTTCCATCGACCGATGTCACTGCGATAGAACAATCCCGGCGCATCGATCCGTGCAATCTCTTTATATACGGTTTCACGGGCTTTTTCAAGTGTTTGTGCCAAATCCATCACAAAAAGTACACGCCCGCCCTGATTGACCCAACCGTCCTGCCAGTCCGTGCCCATATGACACACCTCACAATCCAACTGATCCAACCCACGGATCGGCGTGTTTTTCTGATAGCTTTGAGGATACCCCTTGGAAGCCATCACCACTCCTAAGGCAAATCGCGGATCAAATGTCAGCTCAACGTCCTTCTTTGCCATCACATCGAAAATGATCTGATCAAGAGGAGTAATCAATCGGGCAAGGATGACCTCGGCCTCCGGATCACCAAATCGCACATTGAACTCAATGGTTTTCACTCCTTGTTTGGTCGCCATCAGTCCGCCATAGAGGATACCGGTAAACGGGATTCCTTGATCAACCATCACTTTCGCCATCGGAATCATGATCGAACTCATCGCTTCTTCGATCCATTCATCTTGTATCAACGGTACCGGCGAGAAAGACCCCATCCCCCCGGTATTGGGTCCTTCATCATGATCATACGCCCGCTTATAATCCCGCGCAATCTCCAATGGAAAAACCTTCTCACCGCAGACGAATGCCATCAGTGAAAACTCTTCTCCTTGTAAATATTCTTCAATGACCAACGGTCCATATTCCATATCACTGTAAATATGTCGGACGGCTTCGATAGCTGTCGTATCATCCAACGCCACCGTCACCCCTTTGCCCGCCATCAGACCGTCGGCTTTGATGACGATCGGAGCCGGATGATCGGACAAATAATCGAGGGCCTCTTCTTGAGAATAGACTGTCACATGCTTTGCGGTCGGGATATTCGCCAGATTCATCAGTTTCTTGGCAAAGGATTTGCTTGCTTCGACCTGAGCGGCTTTCGCGGTAGGTCCAAACACCCGGATTCCCGCTGCCTTCATCGCATCCGTAATTCCGGCGGATAGCGGAGCTTCCGGACCGACAAACACCAAATTGATACTCACTTTTATAGAAAATCCGATCAGTCCTTCAAAATCCATCGCATCGATCGCAACCACAGTGGCCACATCGCGCATCCCCGGATTGCCCGGAGCTACAAAAACCCGGTCCACGGTCGGACTCTTCTTAAAGCATTTGGCCAACGCATGCTCACGTCCGCCGCTGCCCACCACCAAGATCCGGTTCATCCGTGTTTAAAGTGCCGAATCCCCGTCAGCACCATCGCTATATCATGTTTCTTGCATGCTTCAATTGAAAGATCGTCTTTGATTGAGCCTCCGGGCTGAATGATGGCCTTGATCCCGAATTTCGCTGCCAGTTCCACAGTATCGGGCATCGGGAAGAAAGCATCGGAAGCCATAATGGCCCCATTGGCCTTTTCACCGGCCTGTTGACACGCAATGTTCGCAGCTCCGACCCGATTGCTCTGACCGGCGCCGATGCCGACAGTCATACCGTCTTTGACCAAGACGATCGCATTGCTCTTGACATGTTTGCACACTTTTTCCCCAAAGAGCAAGTCATTCCACGTATCACTGTCCACTTCTCCGCAAACAATTTGACAGTTCTCTTTCTTAGTTACCATATTATCCATCGTCTGAACAAGCAAACCGCCCGATACCCGGGCACATGTCATGTCAAATGAGTTTTCAAAGGTCGGCTCTGTTACCAGTACCCGGACATTCTTCTTATTGCTCAGAATTTCAAGTGCTTTTAAAGAGAATTTTAGGGCTAAAATGACCTCCAGGAAAAGCTCGGACAATCCCTGAGCAATCGCTTCATTGACTTCCCCGTTAAATGCCACAATACCGCCAAAGATACTGACAGGATCCGCTGCATATGCTTTTTGCCAGGCCACATCCAATGTATCAGCGATACCGACGCCGCAGGGATTGGTGTGCTTGACCGCGACACAACACGGCTGATCAAACTCGCGCAAAATGGCCAGTGCGGCACTGGCATCCTGAATGTTGTTATAGGACAGTGCTTTGCCCTGCAACTGATCACAATCAGACAAAGAATCAGGTTCGCGAAAGGCCGTCCGATAAAACGCAGCGCTCTGATGCGGGTTTTCCCCATAGCGCAAGTCCGCAACCTTGGTATAGGTGTGCGTAATCTGCTCGGGAAAGTCTTCTTCCGTCAGATACTGGGCAATCATCGCATCATAGGCAGCGGTCAGACGGAACACCTTGGCGGCCATCTGACGGCGAAACTCTAAAGAAGTATCTCCCTTATCATGTAACTGAACAATCATTTCCTTGGCATCCGACAGATCGCAAATCACCGTCACATCCGCATGATTTTTCGCGGCCGACCGCAACATCGAAGGACCGCCGATATCGATATTTTCAATGGCATGTTCAAAAGTGCACCCTGCTTTTTTGATCGTCTGTACAAAGGGATACAGATTAACGATGACGATATCGATGGGTAAAATATCATGCGCGATGATGGCTTCTTTATGATTCTCATCATTTCTCTTAAATAACAGCCCGCCATGAATCGCCGGATGCAAGGTCTTGACCCGTCCATCCAACATTTCCGGAAAGTGAGTGACTTCTTCGATCGCTATCACCGGTATCCCTGCCTCTTTCAAAGTTTTTAAAGTTCCTCCGGTCGAAATCAGTTCGATATTCAACTCACTTAACTCTCTGGCAATCTCCACGATTCCCCGCTTGTCACTGACACTGATCAAAGCCCGTCTCATACACGTTCCTCCAACAGTAATTTCTGAATGATGGCCGGATACGTCTGATGCTCCAGCTGATGCAATCGCTTTTCGATATGATCTCGATCCAATACATCCGGCTCAAAAGGTACCTGACAAATGATCTCCCCGGTATCCATGCCTTCATCGACATAATGAATCGATATCCCATAAATTCTCTCATTTTTATCCAACGCCTGACCGACTGCATCCAAGCCGCGATACTTCGGCAGAAGTGAAGGGTGAATATTGACGATATGATGCGGATACCCATGGATCACCTCCGGCGACAGCAATCGCATATATCCCGCCAGGATCAGCCAATCCGCCTGCCATTGTCTGCATTGATTCAGTATCCCATGATCCATTTCTTCTTTGGTCTGATAATCTTTTCGTTCGAAACAAGCGACCGGGATATAGTTGATCCGGGCCCTTTCAATTGCATAAGCTTTGGGATTATCGCAAATCAGTCCCACGATATTTGCCTGTAACCGGCCGTGTTTCACCGCATCGATGATTGCCTGGAAATTTGATCCGAAACCGGACGCAAAAACGACGATGTTCTTCATTTGATCACCACTCCCGGCGTGTCTGTGATTTCACCGATCACATACGGATGTTCGTGATGCGAATCAAGATACTCCATGACTTCATCCACATCCTGCGGATCCACGATGAGCATCATCCCGATGCCCATATTGAATACCTCAAACATCTGCTCTTCGTCGATCCGGCCAAGATCTTGCAAAAACGTGAATATCGGCGGGATCGGCCACGAACCTTTGTGAATCAGAATGCCCTGATCGTCTCGGATGCAGCGCGGCGCATTTTCAATAAACCCACCCCCCGTAATATGAGCGATCCCATGAATCTTGCTTTGCTCAATCAGCGGCAAGACGGCACGGACATAGATCCGGGTTGGTGTTAACAGTGTTTCTCCCAACGTGGTCTCTCCGAATTTCATCATCGGATCCAAGGAATGATCTTTAAACAGGATTTTGCGAACCAGACTGAACCCGTTGGAATGCAATCCGGAACTGGCCAGACCGATGATGACATCTTTGACACGGACATGCTCGGGAAGGATCAGTTTGCTTTTCTCCGCCACACCGACACAGAATCCGGCGATATCATATTCATCTTTCGAATACATATCCGGCATTTCCGCGGTCTCACCGCCAATCAAGGCACAATTGGCCGTAAAACATCCGTCCGCAACCCCTTTGACAATCGCTTCGATCGTATCGGGATTATTCTTTCCGATGGCGATATAGTCCAAAAAGAACAACGGCTGAGCCCCCTGAGCCAGGATATCATTGACACACATCGCCACCGCATCGATACCGATGGTATCATGCTTACCGGTCATAAATGCGATTTTCAGTTTGGTTCCGACTCCATCGGTCCCGCTGATGAGCACCGGCTCCGACACATTCAGCCGGGTCAGATCAAACAGACCGCCAAACGATCCGATGTTGTCCATCATCCCCAATCGCCGGGTCCGTTCGATATGCGGTCGGATCCGGCTGACCGACTCATATCCCGCCTGAAGATTCACGCCTGATTTCGCATAATGTTCACTCATAAGGTTTCCTCCTAGAACTTTCCGTCTTTATTGGCTTGTTCAATGTCTTCATACAAATGGGTCGGGTACTGTTTCGTGAAGCAGGCATGACAGAAGGTCCGGCCGCCCAGCGCTTCTTCTAAGCCCTCCATCGACAGAAAGGCCAGACTGTCCGCCCCAATCAATGCCCGCAACTCTTCAACGTTGTGACTTGCACTGATCAGTTCTTCGATGGTTGACGTATCGACTCCGTAGAAACACGGAGCAATGATCGGTGGGGATGCGATGCGCATATGTACTTCCTTCGCTCCCATATCTTTGAGCATCGACACGATTTTCATCGAAGTCGTACCCCGCACGATCGAATCATCGATCAAAATGACCCGCTGACCCGCAATCACGCTGCGCACCGGAGCCAGTTTCATCTTGACCCCTTTCTCACGCAACGCCTGCGAAGGTTCAATAAACGTCCGGCCGCTGTACTTATTCTTGATCAGACCCATCTCATAAGGAATACCGCTGGCCTCCGCATATCCGCTGGCCGCTGATAAGGAAGAATCCGGCACACCGATGACGATATCGGCTTCGACCGGTGCCTCTTTTGCCAAAATACGTCCGCACACTTTGCGTGAACGGTGGACATTGAGACCCAATAAGTCACTGTCAGGACGGGAGAAATAAATATATTCCATCGCGCAGATCTTTTCTTCGATATCCGGCGAGTAACTGTCGGAAGTGATTCCGCTTTGATCGATGATTACGATCTCACCGGGCAATACATCCCGGACAAAGGTTGCACCGACCGCATCGAGTGCACACGTCTCGCTGGCCACCACATAGCCTCCGTTAAATTTTCCGATCGACAGCGGTCGCAATCCGTGTTTATCGCGCATCGCATACAGCCTGTCCTTGGTCAAAAGCAGAAAAGCAAAGGCCCCTTCCAGATAGATCAGCGCTTCTTTGATCGCGCACAGACGGTCCTTGCGGGTTTCGCGCTGGATCAGATGTGCCAGAATTTCGGAGTCGGATGAGCTCTGAAAGATACTGCCGCTGCGCTCAAGCCGGTGCTTGAGCTGTCGGGAATTGACGATGTTGCCGTTGTGGCACAGGGCAAAGTCACCGCCGCCATGACGAAACAGAAACGGTTGAACATTCAACAAGCCCCCACCCCCGGTCGTCGAGTAGCGGACATGACCGATAGCATGATGACCGGTCAGCTTTTTCAGTACAGGTTCCGGAAAGACGAAGCGCACATTGCCCTCATTCTTCACGCCGAGCAGCCGTATCTCATCACTGACCACGATGCCTGCTCCTTCCTGACCGCGGTGCTGAAGGGCGTGCAAACCGTAATACGTCAGTTCGGCAGCATCGTGGATGTTAAAGACACCAAACACCCCGCATTCTTCATGAAGTTCACGCTTAAACATGATTTCAGTCATGATAAACCTCGGATAAGCGATTGAATATTTCCTGATAAGCATCTTCGACATTGCCCAAATCCCGGCGGAAACGATCTTTGTCGAGTTTTTTTCCGGTCTGCTTGTCCCACAGCCGGCAGGAATCCGGCGAGATCTCATCGGCGAGGATGACGGTACCATCGGGCAGCTTGCCAAATTCGATTTTGAAATCGACCAAAGTGATGCCGATGCGGTCAAACAAATCAATGAGTAAACGATTGATGGATAAGGTCAGACGTTTGACCGTACGTAATTCTTCTTCAGTGATAAACCCCAAGGCCATCGCATGATCTTCGTTGATCAGCGGATCGCCCAGCTCATCATTTTTATAACAGAGTTCGTAAATCGGTTTAGCGGATGGGGTTCCCTCTTCGATGTCCAGACGCTTGGCCATCGATCCGGCAATGATGTTTCGGACGATGACTTCCAACGGAAAAATCTGAACTTTGTAGCACAGCTGTTCACGGTCGTTGAGCGTTTCGATATAATGCGTCGGTATGCCGTGGCGGTGCAGCTGATGGAAAAGGATCGTTGAGATCTGATTGTTCAATGTGCCTTTGTTGGTGATTTGCGCTTTTTTCACGCCGTTGAATGCGGTAGCATCGTCTTTGAATCGCATGATGTACGCATCCTCTCTATCACAAGTATACAACTGTTTGGCTTTTCCTTCATAAATCATTTGTTTCTTTTCCATCGTTTTCACCTTTTCTTAAAGTAACTGATCCCGTTTTCAAACAGCGGGATGTTCCGGATACCCGGAATATTTTGATATAAGTCATTGGTTATGCGTTCGGTGTGTCCCATCTTGCCAAGGATATGACCGCATGGGGATAACAGTCCTTCGATCGCCATGACCGATCCGTTGAGATTGACGCTTGGATCCATGGTGCTTCGGCCGTTTTCATCGCACATCTGAAAGGCGATCTGTCCGTGGTGAATCCAGTGGTCCACCTGCTTAGATGAGGCCATCAACCGTCCTTCCCCATGACTGAACGGGACTTTGATGATGTCATCACCGATATTTCTGAGCCAGGGAGAGCGGTCGGATACCCGTCGGGTCGTGGCCATCGTACTGATATGTCGGCCGATCGCATTGGTCGTCAGGGTCGCATCCTCAAAACTCAGATCCATGATTTTGCCATAGGGGAGCAGTCCGCTTTTGATCAGTGCCTGAAATCCGTTGCATATCCCGATAATCAGACCTTTGCGTGCAAGTAAGCGTTCAACGGCGGCTTTGACCTGTGCGTTTTTGAGGATGTTGACGATGAATTTGGCACTGCCATCCGGTTCATCGCCCATCGAGAATCCCCCGGGCAATGCCAGGATATGTGCCTGATCCAATTGTCTGCACAGCTGATCGATGGATGAGGCGAGATCCGCTTTCGTCAGATTTCGGATGATCGCTGTGTGTACGATGCCTCCGGCTTTCTCAAAAGCCCGAGCCGTATCGGTTTCACAGTTGGTTCCGGGAAATACCGGGATGACCACATGAACATCGTCCACCGGATCGAAGGGATAGGGTTCAATCTCTGTAGAGATACAGGGCAGGGTCACATCTGTATCCTCTGCGGTATGTCGGATCGGATAGAGAAATTTCAGTCCGCTTGTATAGGCTGTATGGATCTTCGATCGATCCAGTTCAATTGAGTTAAATATCAGAGATTCACCGAGGGTGCCCAGTTCGATCCCTTCGGGGATGGAATCTTTGCTTTCCACCACCAGGCTGCCCACATAGTTTTTTGTTAAATCAACCCCCGTCTGAACGTTGATTCCCAAATCATTGCCCACAAGCATGGCAATGATGGTCGCAAAGAGTGATTCTTGGACCACGAATGCACTCAAGATCGATCCCGAATCTCTCATCGTCCGGAAAGTTTCGTATTTCCGTTTCGCATCCTGCAGATCGAAACTTCCGTCATCCTGACGAAGCACTTCGATCAGATAGAGTCTGTTCCCCTTTTTCTTAACATCAGAGGATATGACGTTTCGCACATCCGTCGTTGCACAGGCGAAACTGACCAGTGTCGGCAGGACATCCAACTGTTTAAATGATCCGGACATGCTGTCTTTTCCGCCGATGGCCGGTCGGCCGAAGGCTTTCTGTACGGACAGGGCTCCAAGCAAAGCACTCACAACCTCTCCCCACTGCGATGAATTTCTCAGTTTCGGGAAGTATTCCTGAAATGAGAAGAAGATATCTTCGATGTTTCCGCCCACCGCCAGGACTTTAGCGATGCTTTCCAAAACGGCACCCTGCGCACTGACAAACATGTTCCCTTCGCTTAGCGCAGGGATAAAGCCATAAGTCAGGATGGATGCGGTGGTCGTATTTCCGGTGTCGACCGGTATCTTCGACACACTTCCCATGGTCGGGGTCAGTTGATTTTTTCCACCCAACGGGGCCAGCACGGTCAGAGCATTGATGGTAGAGTCAAAGCGTTCGATCAATCCTTTCTGACTGGTCACGTTGAGCGTTGACAGATGGTCAAGTGCCCATTCGCGATTGAAATCGGCAACAGTTTCAGATGGGTAAGATGATGGTATGTGCGCCTTTGCGTGCTGACGGACACCGTGAGTGTCGATCAGCCGGCGGTCCAGATCCACGACAGTTGCATTCTGATATCTCATGATCAATCGGTTTGTATCTGTGACCTTGGCTACGACGGTAGCTTCAAGGTTTTCATCTCTGGCAAACGTCAGAAACGTTTCGACATCGTTAACATCAAGGACCACGGCCATACGTTCCTGACTTTCACTGATGGCCAGTTCAGTGGCGTTAAGACCTTCATATTTCGTGGGGATCAACGACAAGTCAATGTCCAGTCCCTGCGCAAGTTCACCGATAGCGACACTCACACCCCCAGCCCCAAAGTCATTGCACTTTTTGATCATCGTGCTGACCTGAGGATTTCGAAACAGTCGCTGGATCTTGCGTTCTTCCACCGCATTGCCCTTTTGTACCTGAGCGGCACAGGTCAGTAAGCTCGAACTGTCATGTTCGATCGATGATCCGGTGGCTCCGCCGATTCCGTCCCGTCCGGTTCGTCCGCCCAAAAGGACGATGACATCGCCTGCAATTGGAGTCAGCCGCTTCACATGTTCGGCTTTGACGGCACCAACCACGGCTCCCAGTTCCAAATGTTTGGCAACGTAGCGGGGATGATAGATTTCTTTGACGGTCGTGGTCGCTACGCCGACCTGATTGCCATAGCCGCTGTTTCCGGCGGTGGCTTTGACGGCAATCACGCGTTGGGGCAGTTTGTCCGGCAATGTATCCTTGATTTCTTCTTTGATATTCCCGCAACCGCTGATGCGCATGGCCTGATACACATAGGCCCTTCCGCTCAACGGATCGCGAATGGCTCCGCCGATACAAGTGGATGCACCGCCGTACGGTTCGATTTCGGTGGGATGATTGTGGGTTTCGTTTTTAAACTGAAGCAGCCATGCTTCTTCCCCATGGTCTGTTTGTATATTGATTTTTACGGAGCAGGCATTGACTTCATCGCTGATCTCCACCCGCGGATCGTTGAGTGCTTTCGCAAAAATCGTGGCGATGTCCATCAGGGTTTCCGGGCGGTGGTTGCGATGAGTGACCGTTCTCAACTGACGATAATCGCTCAGGGCTTTTTCTATGACCGGTTTCAACGGCCCCTCTTCCACCCGGATGTCATCGAGGACCGTCTCAAAGGTGGTATGCCGGCAGTGGTCGGACCAGTAGGTGTCGAGCACTTTAAACTCGGTACGGGTCGGATCGCGGGTTTCATTTTCATTGAAAAACTGTTGGATGAGCCGGATGTCATCGAGGGACATCGCGGCAGATTCTTGATTCAGAAAGTGTTGAAGCTGCTCTTCGGTGAACTCGCGAAAGCCGCGG
Source organism: Erysipelotrichaceae bacterium (assembly GCA_036677505.1). GTDB lineage: Bacteria > Bacillota_I > Bacilli_A > Erysipelotrichales > Erysipelotrichaceae > UBA2227. Next base: position 5,080 of record JAVBWK010000032.1, on the reverse strand, counting down.
ATCGCTCCTTCATCGCTTGTTTCATCTTCGATGACGATGTCCTGACTCAGATCTTTCTGACGTGATTCGATCGGATTGATCCAAAAGCGGATAAATGCCGCGATTTCAGATTCACTCAATTCTTTGTCAAACATGGCAACTTCAAACGTCTTGACGGTCGCTTGGGTATCGGCGTCGATCAGACGTAAGCACTGCTGGGCGCTGTCGGCGCGCTGATTGTACTGTCCGGGCAGCGGTTCTTTTACGATGACCGATCCGAAAACTTCCGGCAGCCGGGTATAGACGATGTCGGTCATCGGTTCACTGAACACCCGGGTGATCGCGATATCGAGATAGCTTTCATCAAGATGGCGCAGATCATAACCGTTGAGGACCGTAACATCGGAATCGATCATCAGCTGATGGCGGACGCTGTCGCTCAGGGCAGCGGAAAGCGCATCGACATCCGTTCTTTTTTGTACAAACAGACGAAACTTCATTTCGACATCCTCCAGCGCTCAACCAAGGTTTTCATCTCATCCGCATCCGATGTGGCCAGTGTGACATGTCCCATCTTCCGGTTAAAGCGGTTTTCTTTTTTCCCATACCAGTGAATATAGACATGTTCATCCGGCTGGGCGGCGTATTTGCTTAAAACTTCGGCCACATGCTGTCCCAGGATGTTGAACATGACTCCCGGTCGCAATAGGGTCGGCGAAGTGCAGGGTTGTGACGTGATCGCGGCGATATGCAGGTCAAACTGACTGAGATCCGCACATTCGATGGTCAGGTGCGCACTGTTGTGCGGGCGAGGCGCAAACTCGTTGAATATCACATCGTCACCACGCACAAACATCTCAACAGCCAAAACGCCGATATAGTTGAGCTGATCCGCGATGGTGATGGCGGCTTTGATGGCTTTGTCTTTCACGGATGAATTTGCTTCGCAGGGGATCACGGTTTTCCGCAGTATGCCTTTTTCATGAACGTTTTCAAAGGGCGGATATGCGACGGTGCCGTCTCTAAACCGGGCAACGACCACCGAGATTTCGCGGTCATAGTCGATGAAGTCTTCGGCGATGTATTCCCCAGGAAATTCCAGTTTGATTTCATTGAGGTCTTCGATGTCCCGAATCAGCCACTGGCCTTTTCCGTCATATCCAAACCGGCAGGTTTTGATCAGAGTCGGAAAGCGGGTGATCGGATAGAGATCCGCATCGCTTTTGATACGGAAAAACTCCGGCACATTTAAACCGAGCTTTTTGGCAAATTTCTTTTCTTTATAGCGATGTTGAGAGACGGTCAAAGCTTCGCTTCCCTGCGGAAACTTCTCCCCAAACTTCTCTACCAGCTGAGCATCCGCATTTTCGAATTCATAGGTCATGACATCGCAGCGCGATGCCATGGTTGCGATGGCTTGTTCATCGGTGTATTTGGCACAGATAAACTCATCCGCGATACTGACACATGGGCACTGATCATCCGGATCCGCGACGATGATCCGATGTCCCATGTTCTTTGCGGCTTGGGCCATCATCAGTCCCAACTGACCGCCACCCAAAATTCCAATGGTACTCATATGAGTTCACTCTTTCTTACGGTTTCGGCCATGTCATCGCGATATGACTGAAGAGCAGAAGCGAGGGTTTCATCGTGTACCGCGAGCATCGCTACTGCGGCCAGTGCCGCGTTTTTGGCTCCGGCCACTCCGATTGCTACGGTCAGCACCGGAATTCCGGCGGGCATTTGGACAATGGATAACAAGGAGTCCATGCCTTTGAGCGCTTTGCTTTCAATCGGTATGCCGATGACCGGAATCGTTGTCATCGATGCGATCATGCCCGGCAGATGAGCCGCTCCTCCTGCCGCTGCAATGATCACTTCGATGCCTTTGCTCTTTGTGTTTTTCGCATATTCGACCATGTCCAAGGGTGTTCGGTGCGCACTTACCACTTTTTTCTCGTAGCTGACCCCAAAGTGTTCAAGCAGAGCTGTCGTTTCTTTGACGGTTGCGTAATCACTGGATGAACCCATGACCACGGATACTTTGATATTTTTCATACTTGCTCCTTTCAATGAAAAAAGACACGTCGGCCGTGTCTCTGCGAAAAACAAAAATAGCTAAAAAAGCCTATGATTGTTTTGTAGTCTCCTTGTTTATGGTAAGGAGGTAGAGACTTGCGGACCATATTTCCACAGTTATACAAAACGGTGTGTCTGATAAAACAAAAAACATAGGTGCGTAAACGACCTATGCATTGCCAGATGTGTTACTTCGATGTGATTGAGCCGAACATCCGATTCATAGCTTCCCTCCGTAACATGCACAAAGTTTATCACAAGTTTAAAGGAATTTAAAGGGTTTAGCGAACTTTCACACACGATTCTATACGCAACCCGCATATAGCAAATTTCGGCTCATGAATCAGATCGTGTGAATCAGGGAGCAAATTTAATCACTTCTTCCAATATTTTACTGTCGTTTTTACTGAAATTATAAGACATCGGTTTATCGATGGAGGAATACTTGTAGAAGTCGGTGTAGTCAATTTTTCTAACAAACAGATTGTACTGGATTTCTTTGCGTTGATAACTGAAAGTAATCGAAATGAAAGTCCCCTCAGCCGTGGTTAATCCTGAACCGATCTTTGGGAAAAATACGGAACTCACTTTCTTCATTGATTCAGGATTGTCTATGGTTATTGATTTTCCCGTAGAGCTGTCTGTCACAACAATTTTCTGCAAATCTCCAGCAAATATATTTTCGAAATTCACAAATGTCATTGTTCCCCATATCAAAGCTAAAAGCAACATGGATAACAAAATGCTTAAATACATAACTCTTCTGTTACTTCGTGGTAAATTTTCTCTTTTCATATCAAATCCCCTCTCAGTTTTTCAATCGTCTTATAAGTAAGACAAAAGTGCTGATTTTTGTCTTATGCACAAGACAGTTTTCGATTACCAATTATTTGTAGATTCTTGTTAGCACGCTCTTAACGGCAAACATTATAAATCGACTGACAAGGTATACGGAAATGCTAATGATTAACACGAAAACATAGAAAGGCATAAATTCAATTACACGCTCAAAGATGTTGAACCGAAAATAAATAAAAAAATAGAGAGCCAAAAATAATCCAATAGAAATCTTACTCCAAACAGCCGTCAAGTATTGTATTTTGAGATCATTATCAATGAGCCGATCCATCCGATACCAATCAATAAATCCACTAACAATAATAAACAATAATACTATGTAATTAAACAATTCTAAATTCCACAAGTAATTAACCATTTGTTTCCCCCATTGCATTTCGTCCTTTTCGAGACAATCGAATATACCATTTATCTTAGCTTGTTATATAGATTATACAATACAGCCGGTGATCATACTATTTTATGTTAAGCTTTTCTCATCTATTGATTTCACAAATATCAAAAGAATGCATTTATGATCAGTCCTGATTCTCAAAGGACCAGCCGTTCGCTTCCTTGAATTGTTTGATTGCTTCCATATCGAAAATATCCGTGACTCTCATAACTGCATCAGGGGATATCAACTCATGGTCTTTATTGACGATCATCAAGTAAATCACAAATGTTCTAGAAGACTGATTTGAAAGTTCTGACTCAACTGAAACAAGCATATATCCGTTTCGATCTTTACCATAGCACTGAATTCCGTGGTATAGATTCCCTCCTAAAAGGTCTTTATATGGTAGAAGGTCCCTATCGTTAACATTGCACGTTTTTTTACGCGTCACTTCCGTCCTAAACAGAAGCTTGTTGTTCATGGGTTTGTTCCAATCATTTTTGACTTTTAGCTCTTCAATATCTTCTTCATCAAAATACGACTCTATAAGTTTCAGCGTTAACTCTTCATCTAGACTATGTAAAGATATCGCTGCGATTGAATTACTCGAATCATAATAGTAAGCGAAATTGCTGTCTGTTTTCTGAGCAATGACGATTGCTATTGCGTCTGATTGATCACTATTCTCCCCATAAATAAAATCACCAAAAAAGGCAAATAACACTCTTCCATAAGTATCTTCTTCGATTCTGAGTACTTGATTCATCACATAGCTTCTGGAACCGATTACGGATTCTAAAGCAACACTGTACAATTCCGGATTATTTCCTTGATAAAGGTATAAGTCGCGACAGGATGCGATCAATGGTATCAGAGTCATTACTATTAAATATCTTATGAACTTTTTCATCTTTTACCACCCATCCACCTAAAATATTCAGCAATAGTTAAAAGATTTCCAGAATATTCCCGTTTTTCAACGCAGAAAAACATGGGTTGAACAGGCTTCAATTCACCATGTGTGGTCGCATGATTCATACGATATCCCCCGCATATATTTGTCTTAAAATTAACATTCACTCCCCTCCCTGTCAAGAGGTGCTTGTGATCTGACACAATGTATTCAATTCACTTAACAAAAAAAGTTCCTCGAACTTCGAGAAACTCTATCTCAATAATGATCTATTTTTCTACTTCACAAAAAGCGTGTCATTCTTCACTGCTTCGATCAGTTCTTCAACTTTACCCTTGATGATATCACGGGTAACTCGGAAATCCTCAATCGGACCGCCAGAAGGATCGACCAATCCCCAATCCGCACGATAGCGCGTCGGAACAAACGGACATGCAACTCCACAACCCATGGTAATCAAAATATCTAACGACGGCGGAATATCACTGAGCAGTTTCGGATGGTGTCCGCTCATATCGATCCCTGCCTCTTCCATGACAGCTTTTGCCAGGGGCTTAACTTCCGGATAATCCTCCGTACCGGCTGAGTACACCTCAAGAATATCACTTCCCAGGTGTTTCGCCCAACCTTCGCCCATCTGTGAGCGGCAAGAATTATGGATACATACAAATGCTACTTTTAATTTCATATCTTGTCCTCCAAAAGTATACTAACATGAAAACTCCGACAATCGACAAAACTTGCATTTTTGGTGTGTTAAGTTTTCGTTAACCGTCTATAATGAGAACAGGTGATGATGATGAAGAAATATGATTATAAAGTGGATGATAAGCTTGAGTATCTCCCGCCCGCCCACCCGTCCGTTGTTCGGG
>JAVBWK010000031.1:0-11952 GCA_036677505.1 Erysipelotrichaceae bacterium | reverse complement strand
TTCAGAACCCGTATTCTCTTGTCCTTTCAATAAAAAAGGAACTCCTATGTGTAGGAATTCCTATTCATCTCATCGTCTATAGGGTGTTTACCCCAACATTTGACTTAGAGCCTTTTATTCAAAGCGCAAGGCTTCGACCGGTTCAAGTTTGCTGGCTTGCATCGCCGGATAAATCCCGAAGATGACTCCAATCGTGATCGAAAACACCAAAGAAAGCAACACGGCATCCCAGCCAAGCACGACATTGAAATCGGTGACGGATGTGATGATCTGAGCACCGATATAACTGATAATTAGTCCGAAGATTCCGCCCAAAGTCGTGATAATCACTGCTTCGATCAGAAACTGAATCAGAATCTGCTGACGCCGGGCTCCCAGTGCTTTACGGATACCGATTTCACGAGTACGCTCACGAACCGTGACCAGCATGATGTTCATGATACCAATACCGCCGACGATCAGCGAAATCGATGCAATTCCGGAGAGCAACGTAGTAAGCAAAGCCATCAGCGTGTCCAAAACGCCCAGGATTTGCGATTGTGAGAAAATGCGATACTGATTCTCTGACGGTAAATACTTAGCCAGATACGTCGTAATTCGGTTCATCGTCAGATCTATGTTTTCTTCCGAAGCCGCGGTGATATAATATGTCTTAAAACGTCCGCCCATCGGAAACATCGTCCGGGCATAATCGATAGGAATATAAATCATCATGTCATTGTCACCGCTGAAATTGGTCCCTCGCGGTTCTACGATTCCGACGACAGTAAAGGGCATCCCCTTGATATACAGTGTATTACCTATGACTTCCTGATTAGGAAAAAGCAAATCCTGGATCTTTGATCCAAGCACGACCGCCGGAAGGTTGTTGTTGACATCAAACTCATTTAAAAACCGGCCATCGGTCATATCCAGACTCGAGACAAACCCATAAAATTGGTTGACACCGCTGATGGAAACATCGACATTGGACCCGTCTACCAAATAAGATGTCTGTCCTGAAACCATCTCAGAGAAAGCGGTGATTTGCGCTTTTTCCTGAATTTCATCAAGCCAAGTCCCAGGCAAAGCACCCTGACGGTCTGCAACGCTGACATAAATAAGATTGGATCCGATACTGCGGATCTGATTGGCCGCTTCCGTACGAGCACTGTTTCCTAATGACATCAGCAGAATGACTGAGGCAACCCCGATGACAACGCCCAAAGTCGTAAGTAAAGCCCGGATTTTATGGGCGACGACCGAACGGAAGGCAATCGCAAAATATTCCTTAAACATAGGCTTCCTCCATCGGCAAGTCCGATAAAACCTTCCCGTCTTTCAAAGTGATCACACGGTTGGCGAAGCGGGCTACCTCATGATCGTGAGTGATCACGATGACCGTTTTGCCGTCCTTGTTCAATTTTTTAAGTAAAGATAAAACTTCTTTGCCTGTTTTCGAATCCAAAGCCCCGGTCGGCTCATCCGCCAGAATGATGGCTGGAGAATTCGCCAGTGCCCGGGCGATGGAAACGCGCTGCTGTTGTCCGCCGGAAAGCTCGGTCGGCTTATGATCCATCCGATCTTCCAATCCGACCAACTTTAAAAGCTCAGCTGCCTTGATTTCCCGCTGTTTCTTAGCAACTTTCGCATAGGTCATGGGCATCATGACATTTTCAATGGCAGTAAAACTCGGAAGCAAATTGAATTGCTGAAAAATAAAGCCGATTTGCTGATTTCGTATATCTGCAAGCTCATCCTGCTCATATTCCTGGATGGGAATTTTGTTTAAAACGTACGTTCCGGAAGTGACGACATCCAGACATCCGATAATATTCATCAGCGTAGACTTTCCGCTGCCGGAAGGTCCGACGATTGCCACAAATTCACCTTCCTGAATATCCAGTGATATACCATCAAGCGCCATGACGATGTTACTGCCCATTTCGTAACGCTTGGTGATCTCTTGGATGGCTATCATTGGTCGCCTCGTGCGAAGAACGGGAAGTTGCTGTTATCGCTGGGCAGGATGATTATTTTTTTACCGACCAGACTGTCACCGATAACTTCGATGTCATAAATATCAGCGGCACCGGTGGTCACCGGAATATAGAAGTCACGTTGCGGCAGATTGCTGTTTTCAAGCCAGTCAGCCGATAACAAATACCGTTTGCCCTCAAAAGTAATCAAAGCCTCTACCGGTACCACGGCGATATTTTCAAAGGTTTCCAAGACGATTTTGGCACTGCCGCTCATTCCTAAGTATACCGGAGCATCCCCATGATCAAAACCGACCGTTACTGTGTACGTCGTGAAATCTCCGGCAGTATTGCCCAAAGAACTTTTATCAATAACTTCACCGATAAACGTCCGATCGACCGCTGAGATGTAAATGGTTGCCGGTTGTCCGATGACGATTTTATATATATCCTTTTCAGTGATTTGAATTTCCAACTGGAATTTCTCAGGATCGGAAATGATGAATTTAGGCAGAGCTGCGGATGCCACTTGGGTAATCAATCCATCGCGATTGGCCCGGATGGCAAAAAGTTGTCCCATATTGTTCAGATACTCACCGATTTTATCATTTTTGCTCACACGGTCCCCGAGATTGACGGTAGAGCGACGGAACGTTCCGTTGAAGGTGACCTCGGATGCATCCGCAGATGTGATTTTTCCGGAGGCCAATGCTTCCAGAGATATCGATCCGGACTCGATGACAATCGTATCTAAATTATCAATCATCCGACGATTGACATTTTGCATGAATTGATAGCCTACTAATCCCAATACGATGACAATCGCACCGGCAATCAGCCATCCTCTGTATTTTTTTCCTTTGCGTTTACTCATTTTTTGCTCCTTCTTCCATTATGTAAAAATGGACGATTTTCGTTAATATTTCGTTTAAAGTACGGGTATCCCGTTCACCCAGATGCCGTACCATCGTAGACATGTGAACTTTCATTTTGTCCTTGGTTTTTAACAACTCTTTCTTCCCTTTTTCGGAAAGCTCAATCAGTGATTTTCGCTTATCCTGCGGATCATCAACTTTCGTCACATACCCTTTCACTTGAAGAATATTAACAAACTGGGTGATGGCAGGTGCGGAAATATGCATATGATCTTTTAATACAGAGACGGATATTGGACCTTGTTTGGTTAGCTGATCGATCATCAGCAGCATGCGTACCGGTTTTTGGCCAAAATCTGACTTACGGTTAAATCCTTTGTCTACACAACGAAACTGTTCCAAAGTTGAAAACAATTCTTCCGTCAGCTGCTGCTCGATTTCTTTGTTCACTTGATCACCTCATTACTTAGTTAAGTTACTTAAATATGATACAGTAACTTTTATCTGTTTGCAAGCAATATGAAAGGAAGATTTCTCTTCCTTAGTTTTTATAATTGTTTGACTTGCTCCCACGGAAATCCGTCGCGGCCAAAGTGACCGAAAGCTGCCGTCTTGCGATAAATCGGACGCAGCAGATTCAGTTCGCTGATGATGTTTTGAACGCTGAAATCAAAGTTCGCATGTATCAGGCGGTAGATGTCTTCCTTATCGATTTTCTCTGAACCAAAGGTTTCGATGTAAACGGACAACGGATGACTGTGACCGATCGCATAGGCCAACTGAATTTCCAGCCGGTCAGCCAATCCGGCAGCAACGACGCTTTTGGCAACATACCGTGCGTAATACGCGGCTGAACGGTCTACTTTACTTGGGTCTTTAGAACTGAAACAGCCACCGCCGATCCGACCCATGCCGCCATAAGTATCCACAACGATCTTTCGGCCGGTCGTTCCGGAATCCCCAAAGGATCCGCCGGTAATGAAGGATCCGCTTGGATTAATGAAATACTTGGTGTTTTCATCCAGCCATTTCTCATCGATGGTCTTCAAAATCACTTCATTCAATACGACCTTGCGGATTTCTTCCTGAGTAACCTGTGGTGCATGCTGTGTCGAAACGACGACGGCAGTGATCCGCACCGGCTTATGATCGATATATTCGACCGTGACCTGAGTTTTACCGTCAGGACGCAACCAATCAAAACGCTTTTTAGCTTCACTGAGGGCACGCGAAAGCTGATGAGCCGTAATGATGGCCAAAGGCATGTACTCTTCGGTTTCGTTGCTGGCATATCCAAACATCAGACCCTGATCTCCGGCACAGGTGATATCCTGAGCTACGGCATTATAAATTTCCTGTGACTGTCCGTTGACCTTGACGATGACATTGTACTCTTCGGTGTAGCCGATGTCTTTGATGACGTTTTTCGCTATCTGCGTATAATCGATCACGGCTTTCGTATTGGCTTCGCCATATACCAAAACCAGATCATCTTTGATTGTAGCTTCCACGGCCATTTTCGAATGAGGATCCTGACTCAATGCCGCATCCAAAATGGCATCAGCAATCTGATCGCAGATTTTATCCGGATGTCCGTCCGTTACGCTTTCTGATGTAAACAAGAATCTTTCCATATGTTTTTCCTCCTATATCAATAAAAAAGTCTTCTCAGCATAAGAGAAGACACGATGACACTCGATTTCCCTTATCGCTGTTAGCGGAACCACCTTTCATGTTTTATTCATGTAGGTTGGCGTGGGGTCACTGAGCTAACTCTCTACCCCATCTCTTGATAAAAAGACCATAGTTATTTAAACATATTGTTTAATAATATGCAAGGATTTTTTTATAAATACTAAACTTTTTATTCTAACGGTTTGCGGTAATAATTTCCAAGCACTCGCTCCGTTTTACTGATATCGATAAACACCCGTGGATCAACTGTCTGAGCAACGGCCACGATATCCTCGACCTCAAACGCATTAACGACCATGTACAGCATGCATTTGGGTTGTTTGGAGTATCCGCCCTCCCCCCAAAGCTTCGTGATGCCATGACGCGTTGTTTTCAATATCGCATCAATTATTTCATCCGGCTTTTCGGTAAAGAGCCGCAAGCTCATCAGTTTGTATCGCTGATGCATCGAATTGACGACTTGGGTCGACACATACTGATATATGATGGAATACAAAGCCTTCTCCCAGCCAAACAGCAATCCGGCGACAATCAGCAATACGCTGTTACCATAAAGGATATATTGCCATGCCGGAGCATTGGTCTTATTGGAGATGTAAATTGCAATAAAATCGGTTCCGCCGCCGCTGGCATTGGCAGCCAAAGCTAAGGATGCACTGATTCCCGAAAGGATACCGCCGAAAATCGCAATCAAGACGATATCATAGGTGATTTCCATTTCCGGAATGACAGCCACAAGGATACTGACGAGTGCATACTGCAATACCGAATAGCGGGTAAACCACTTGCCGACAAATTTATAAACCAAGATCGTGGGGATAATGTTAAAGGAAACATACAAAAGCCCAAAGGGGATGTCGATGCCGGACTCCCGCAAAATGAGTCTGGAAAGAAGCACGGCCAAACCGCTGAATCCGCCGGGGAACAATCCTCCGGCACTGATGAACACTTTAAGTGACAGTGCTGATATAAGAGCACTGGTTATAATCATAAGTGTTGTTTTAACGTGTTTCGCTGCAAAAGACATCTTCATCCCTCAATTCCTATATCATTATACACATTATAACCCTGCAATCAAGAAAATGCTGATTCAGATGTGCTTATTAACATTTTTTACACTTGATTACCGGGCATATCGCACAGTTATGCGATATCTTTTTGAATTCCTCACTTCTCTTAATCTGAGTTTTATACTGAAATCGTGAAAATGTCACTTTAAGTATCTTTTTATTACCGATGTAGATCGAACCTCCGTCATCCGGAGATGACTTATACTTCATCATCGGCATATATCGAAACCAAATCGGCAGATTTGTTTCTTTGCAGTTTACATTAAAGAAAAGTGCATTCACCTTGCTGCAAAGATTCACCGGAACATTTTTTCGTATCTTAAGCGTTTTGGCTACCCAATATTTCCCTACCTCTACATCTGTTCCATAGTGGCGGGCCATTCTGTGCATCATATCTTCGGCATTCACATCGATGGTTGCGATTATGCCATTGACTCCATACAGATTGACACTCTTATCATCAATACTTTCAATAATCATTGTTTCATCAAGAATTCGACTCATATTTTTTCCCCTATATTTTTATATATGATCCAAAAGCAGACTCTCCTGCAAACCTTTTGATTTTACCGAAAAAAAAGCTGCGGTTACCCGCAGCAACATCCGTCTTCGCAAACTTCTTCACCGTGTTTATGATCGTGACCTTCACAGTCACAACCTTCTTCACCTTCGCAACCGCAACCTTCATCACCGCAGCCACAACCTTCATGGTCATGCTGGTGCATATGAGCTTCGTAAGCAAGGGTATCAATGACTAAACACTCGATTTCAATTTTTGCGCCTTTAGGTAAAGCAGCTACTTGTACAGTTGAACGCGCCGGATACGGCTGCATAAAATATGTTGCATATATCTGATTCATCAAATCAAATTCAGCTAAATCAGTCATAAAAACGGTCGTTTTCAAGATATGACGGGTTTCCAGACCCATCTCCGCTAAAACAGCCTCAATATTCTTTAATACCTGATACGTTTGTTCCTGAATACCGCCGCCAACGATTTGATTGGATGCAGGATCGATCGGCAACTGGCCGGACATGTAAACAAAGTCTCCCAGCTTGACAGCCGGAGAATAGGGCCCTATCGCTTTTGGCGCATTGGGTGATGTAATCGTCGTAAACATTTTCTCCTCCTTTAAATTCAAAATGGTTTACCATTCTTTGTAATATTCGATCTCCTCTTCGATCAGACGCTTGTGCCTGCGCACATAAAAACTGCGCAAAACCAAAAATAACGCCGCCAATACGATGACGCTGATACTTGCCAATGATATAAAATCATTAACACTGCTGACCATCCGATTCACCTCGCAGTCTATTATAAAACACAAACAATCACAATACAATCCAATCGCAGTATCAATCGTTGTCAATAAGCAATGGTATGTATCCGAAAATCATGGAAACAGCCAGAAGCAACAGAGAAAACAACAATCCCAGCGTTCCCCCGAACAGCAGTATCCAACCGCCCAGTTGTAAAGAAAGCGCAGCTTCCAACCCGGTGGATGACCACATCGCATTGGCAATCGAATAGATGACCGCAACCAGTTGCACCGTCAGAAACATGATAAGAATTTTAGCTGCCAGATGAATTTTCTTGTGCTGATCAGACATCGTTTTCGAGAACATGATCAGCCCTCCCCCAAAAATCAGTACAAACTGCTCGATTTTGAGTGTAGAAAGAAAGCCCAGCGCCAGACGGGCGGGTTGCCATGGTGTGTTGAGTGTCATCGTAAGCCAGCGGGCCAGCCATAAAGATGACACACCGGAAAACTGTGTCAATGTTAATATATCATTAGGTGATTCGATCGAACGCATCGTCAGACCGAACCATGCATTAAGGAAACTGACATAACCGGAACAAATCAAAACCGAAAACAACAGCACATAAAACCGCTTGAGAAAGGTATTCACAAATCGATCGATTCGTCTCATACATCACGCTCCAGCCAGTCTTCGCCCTTTAAGACTTCACTCTTTGATAAGCCCGGATAATCCAGCTGACGCAGCACCTCATAAACCACAATAGCCACGGAGTTGGAAAGATTCAGACTGCGGGCATCCGCAACCATCGGAATTCGCATACATCTTGCCAGATGATCCCGCAGTATGGATTTGGGGATTCCGGTGCTTTCTTTGCCGAAAACAAGAAATATATCTTCACCCTCATCCGTGAAATTCATTTCTGAATGAGGTTTTCTGCCATAGCGCGTAACAAAAAAGTAATCGCCGGGATATTTTTGCGCAAACTGGTTCCAATCCGGATGGATTTCATGCACACATAAATCACGATAGTCCAATCCACTGCGACGCAGATGCTTCTCATCCAATGAAAATCCCAGCGGTTCGATCAAGTGTAACATCGTTCCGGTTGCGGTACATGTCCTCATGATATTTCCGGTATTTTGAGGAATTTCCGGTTGATATAACACAATATGGATCATACCCCGTTCTCCTTACGCTTCAGCATATACACTGTACCGACAAACAAGGTCAATCCGGCAAGTGTAGCCAGAATGATGCGGGTGACCAATGCCATAAAGAAGTCAAGCGGTACCATCAAAATCAGACGATCAGTATTGGGATTGAGCAGCCACAAGTCATTTCTAAAGAAAATCAAATGAAAGTTCGTCCAGAAAGTATTAAAATCAAGGACTGCGGCAGTAATAATGAAAGCGATCACGGCAAATATGATCACAGAAGCCTGTCTGACACTCTGCCAATGTTCTCGAAAAGAAAATCTCTTCAGAATACTTTCGAAAATCACCACAGCACCGAAGAAGATAAAAGCCAAATTGCGGATGAATATCGCACCCAAATACAAATTACGCACATCGACCATATGATCGGTTTCCCGCTTGTTGAACATCATTTCCTTTTTACCATCCACTAAAACTTCAACTTCCATTGAAACAAGTCTTCCTCGGGTGTACTCCAGAAGCACTTCCGTTGAAACCATAAGGTCATCGAAGGAAACACCGATTTCCTCTGCTGAATTATTATCAGAATAAAAACCACGAAAGAAGTTCAAATCAAAAGACATCACATCGACAGCTGTGATAATGATGGCAACGAATACTGAAATATAAGCAAAGGTTCTTATCATTTTAAACATGGGACACCTCCATTAACCATCGGCAATATTGGGCCACTGCAAGCAATGCTTTAGCCCGATGACTTATCCTATTCTTGATTTCCGCAGGCAAAACTCCGAAAGTGGCCTGATGGCCCTCAGGAATAAATATCGGATCATATCCGAATCCGTTGCTCCCCTGTATCGAATGACTGATCGATCCTTCACATTTATTGACTGTGATCCAGTACGATCCGTCATCCAGCACCAAAGCGATCGAACAGACAAATCGAGCCGAACGATCCTCGATATCTTCCAGTTTTTCCAATATCATCGAGTTTTTGATCATATATGGAGTGTCCTCGCCCAAGTAACGGGCCGAGTAGATCCCCGGAGCTTTATCAAGAGCGTCGATCTCCAGACCCGAGTCATCCGCCAATATCCATCCGTCAGTTAACTCGCGCAATGCCATGGCTTTGATCAGTGCATTTTCCGCGTATGTCGTACCATTCTCTTCAATTTCGATATCAATGCCGACATCGGACATAGTCACGACTTCCACATCCAAATCTCTTAACATCTCCTTGATTTCAATGGCCTTATGCTCATTATTGGTCGCTACGACCAGTTTTTGTCTCATAAAGGATCTCCTTTTAATGAATAATATCCGAAATGTCCGAAGTGATCCGGCGTATATAACCGGCATTGAATGCATAAGCGATAATTTTCGATTGCATAGTGTAACCACCCTTTGCGCCGCAAGATATCATAGGGTATCTGATATATTTCAGCTGCATTGTGAAAAATCTTAAATTTTACTTCTTTCGGACAATCAAAGTAAAACCAGCGTTGCGGTGTGACTTTGCTCAGCTTCGCGATATCGGTCATTACCGCTGCATTGATCCACAGCGGATCGATCAGTCCCGAAACCGTATCTATAACAGTATCGATCACATCCTTAAGCTGATACGGATGTATAAGATCCATCAGTTTCTTTCCGCAATCAATCATTAAAGAGACGATATCATATCCTAAATGGTCCAACAGTTGCCACAGGGTTTTTGTTCTTGGCAGATTATAGGTTTTGTCCGTACACAAGGCAAGAGCCGCTATATCACGCATATCTTCAGATGAGCACCACGGAGTTTCAAGAACCGTATACGGCGCATAAGTCAAGTAGCGATACTTCAAGGCTTTGGCCTGCTCGGTCATCAATGTTCCTGGCAGACATTTCAAGATTCCCACTTGGATTTCGGATGGAGCCAACCGTAACAGTTGAATGAAACTATTCTTAAACTGAGCCAGACCTTCCTGAGGCAATCCGGCAATCAAATCGGCGTGAACGGTCAGCTGGGCCTGGGTCCACCGCAAAATGATGCGTTTGACCTGTTCATTGTTTTGTAACCGTCGGACAGCCTGTAGGGTTGGGGGATAAAAAGACTGAACTCCGATCTCAAACCTAAACCTCCGTTTATCTGCTTCATTGGCAAAGAAGTCTTCTAACTCCTTGGACAGTGAGGTAACTTCACACTCAAACTGAACGGTCAGATCCCTGGATATATCATTTAATGCCTTTGCAATTTTCAGAGCCCGCGACGGAAATAAGTTGAAGGTCCGATCGAGAAACTTGACCTGCCGGACTTGGCTGTGATCGATTTCACGGATCAGTTTCATCATATATTCGTCGCTGAAAATCCTTAATCCTTTTTCCACCGAAGAAAGACAGTAAGTACAGTCAAAAGCACACCCACGCGAAGATTCAACATAAAGATATTGTTTATCCATCGAAGGAAAATCCATGCTCAGAAAATACGGGCTATCTGCTTTCTCCAGTTTGGACAAATCCGACACTGCACAAATCGATGACTGATGATCCCGGGTACATACTCCTTCGAAAAAGTGATTGCCGCTTACCGCCTGCCAAAATGCCTCCTCCCCTTCACCGCGAAT
Source organism: Erysipelotrichaceae bacterium (assembly GCA_036677505.1). Lineage (GTDB taxonomy): Bacteria > Bacillota_I > Bacilli_A > Erysipelotrichales > Erysipelotrichaceae > UBA2227. The sequence goes on along the minus strand of JAVBWK010000031.1, from coordinate 1,334 downwards.
CACGATGTCGGCTCCGATATTAAGCCATAAGGAAACAGCATAGGTCACTTCCGGGCCGCCGACAACGATTGTCGGGCAGTTTTCCTTTTGTTTCAGCTCTGCAATAATTTCTTTGATCAGTTCACTGTTCCAGATATACACGCTAAAAGCGATCACATTCCATGATCCGCTTAGATTTTTCAGAATCGTATCTTTCTTGTCATTGATCGTAAACTCTTTGATTTCAACCGAAAATTCGGGCGGACGCATGACATACAGCCAACGCAAAGCCAGATTTTTATGAATATACGAAGCATTGCACGTTGTCAGTAATACGTTCATGTCCTCACCCTGTTTATTATTTTATCAAAAAAGTGTAAACTATGCTATGGAGGGCTCTTATGTCAGAATCAATCATCCGTAAACTTTTCCATGATGATATCACATCGGTAACATTGACAGACAAAGGACTGACCAATCAGAACTGGCTTGTCGAATCCGGAAACGAGTGGTTTATGGTGCGCATCCCTTTTAAGGACAGCGATCATATCGTTTCGCGGATTCATGAGAAAGCTGCCATCGATCTGATCACCCGTGAAAATCTGGATGTAGAAACCGTTTATTTCAATGTTTCCGACGGTATAAAAATCACTCGCTTCGTTGAGGATTTTTTGACGTTTGATGAATATCACGGAAAAGACAAATACTACCGGGTCGGCCGTCTGATGAAGAAGTTCCATGGTTTGAATGTCAGAAGCGGTTATAGATTTGATCCGGTGTCGCGGTTGAACCAATATAAAAACCAGATAAAACATCCGTTTGTACCTTTGGACAATCAAGAGGAGTACATACGGTTTGTAGAGTCTCAGCAAGAAATCCTCTGCCTATGTCATAACGACTGGGTTGCCGGTAATATCGGTTTCTCTTCCAAGGGTGACTATCTGATTGATTACGAGTATGCCGGGGATAATCATCCGTTTTTCGATGTTACTTCGTTTCTGAGTGAAAATCAGATTTTTGATACTCAGGCGAGAAACGAATTTTACATTGCCTACTTCTCGAACCTGCCAGATGAGAAAACCCTTGAGCATCTTCATCAGTTTGAAATGTTTCATCATATTCTCTGGTATCACTGGGCCATCATGATGTATCAATTCAGAAACGAGGAAATTTACCAGAAGATTGCCCGAGATAAAGCGGATATGTATGCACTGGGACTGAAAAAGTGAGGATGACCTAGACTGCACCCTGTTTAGTAGACAAATAAATAAAAAGACTTAGGTTTGGTCTAAAATGAAATACCTCTACAATTGCATTATGGAGGTATTTTTATATGGCCAAGAAAAATCAAAAGT
>JAVBWK010000030.1:0-94355 GCA_036677505.1 Erysipelotrichaceae bacterium | reverse complement strand
CCCAAGGTAGTGCACTACCAAGCTGTGCTACGTCCCGATGCAAAAGGTATTATACAACATAAAACGACACTTGAAAATACATTTGCGAAACAAATACACCTATGATAAACTGAATGAGGAAAAGGGGGGGATGATTTAAAAAACTGAAAAATTGAATCAAAGCGCCAGACAATATGTGACGAGGTAAGAGGAGTATCGAAATTTTCGGCGGATGCCTCTTCGGCAGCGGATGTCGTTAATCGGGAGTCAAATCAACAATACTGCCCGCTAATCCGAAATTTGAAAGGATCATAATCAATATGTGTGGAATCGTCGGCTACATCGGTAAAAACGCTGCGGTGGATGTTTTAATCGCGGGATTATCGAAACTGGAGTATCGCGGATATGACTCCGTCGGTATTTCCTTGTTTGAAAACAATAAAATCATAACTCAAAAATCCAAAGGTCGCATTGACGATATGGTCAAAAAGATCGATCTTAAACAGTTTAAATCAGCCAATACCGGAATCGGTCATACCCGCTGGGCAACTCACGGAGAACCATCAGACATCAACTCCCACCCTCACGGTACACCGCGGATCACATTGGTCCATAACGGAATCATCGAAAATTACATGCAAGTCAAAGAACGTATGATCCGTAAAGGATATACTTTCGAGTCAGAAACGGATACGGAAGCCTTGGCAAAGTGCCTTGATTATTACTATGTCCAGAAACAAAATCCTATCTTAGCTATTAAGAAAGTATTAGAAAAGATCCGCGGATCCTATGCGTTGGGCATGATGTTCGCCGATCATCCGGACGCCATTTATGCGGTCCGTCATGACAGCCCGCTGATCATCGGTTTGGGTGAAGATGAGAACTTCATCGCCTCCGATATGACCGCATTGCTACGTTATACGCGACGCTACTATCTGCTTGAGCATGATGAAATCGCAATCGTCAAGCGCAACCACGTCATCATCCTCAATGTCGATGGCGAGGAAATTCATAAAGACATACAGGTTGCGGATTGGGATGAACAAACCGCAGAAAAAGGCGGTTATCCGCACTTTATGATCAAAGAAATCCATGAGCAGCCCGAAGCGTTCATTAAGACCTTGCGCGTCCGCCGCAAAGGAAACGGCTTTGATTTCAGTGCTGAGAAAATCAGTGATGATTTCCTCAAAGGATTAAATAAAATACACATGATCGCCTGCGGTACTGCCATGCACTCCGGCATCATCGCAAAATATCTTTTTGAAAAGTTTGCCCGGATCAATGTCGAAGTCGATGTCGCTTCGGAGTTCCGCTACCGCAATCCGGTATTGCATAAGGATGATTTAGTTCTATTGATATCTCAGTCCGGCGAAACCGCCGATACACTGGCAGCACTTCGGCTGGCGAAAGCACAGGGTGTTAAAACGTTAGCCATCGTCAATGTCAACGGATCTTCGATCGCCCGTGAAGCCGATGTCGTCCTGATGACTCATGCCGGCATTGAAATCGCAGTAGCTTCGACGAAGGCTTACTTTGTCCAAGTCGGATTATTAAGCGCATTGGCTCTGCACACCGCAAGAGTCAAAGGAATCATGAGTCAGGAAGACTATGAGTCCAAAGTGAGCGAGCTTCTGTCGATCGAACATGTGATCAAGCCCCTGCTTGCACAGGCAGAACATGTTAAGTATCTGGCTTCACAGTATATCAATGCTAAGAATCTCTTCTTTATCGGACGCGGACTGGACTATGCGGTATCGATGGAAGCATCTTTGAAACTCAAAGAAATCAGTTATGTCCACAGTGAAGCTTATCCGGGCGGAGAACTTAAGCACGGAACGATTTCATTGATTACCGATGATGTTCCGGTCATCGCTCTGACGACTCAAAGTGATTTACTTGAAAAAACAGTGAGTAATGTCAAAGAAGTCAAAGCCCGCGGTGCAAGAGTCATATTACTGAAGAAGGATGATATGCACATTGCTGATGATGTGGCAGATGATATCGTCAATCTGCCTTCTCTGAGCGATTGGCTGATGCCTTTTACAAGTGTCATCATCATGCAGTTATTTGCCTATTACAGCGCCGTATTGCGCGGATGTGATGTTGACAAACCCCGAAATTTAGCGAAGTCTGTTACTGTCGAGTAAGAAAGAAGCACTTTCTCAAGCTGAGGAAGTGCTTTTATTTCGAAAGATTCTATATAGCAGATAAGTACCGACAATCATTCCGACGGCACATATAAGCACATTGAGCATAAAACCTCCCGCTCGAAATACGGTCGGAGCAAGGCTGTTGGCTGTCACGTTGGTCATCGACATTACAAAACTCAAAATCGTAAGAAATCCGGCGACCTGTCCTTTAAGAATGCCGGTTGCCAAAGGAAATAATAGTCCCCACAGCAAGTCGAAAGTTAATCCAAACATAAATCCGACCAAGAAGATCGTGGGTTGATAATCAAACAGCATGATCGATATAAACACCGAAGAAAACACCGCACCCCAAAATCCCATCCTGCGCTTACCGAAACGGTCACTAAAGAGCATGATTCCGATTCCGGCACCTAAAGAACCCAAGGCTATCATACTGTATAAAGAGGCGATGTTTTGTGCAGACTGTCCCAATTGATTCAGATGAATGCTCAGATAATTGAAATAAAAGACAGACGGAAGTGAAAACAGCGCAACCACAAACATCATCATGATGACTTTACTGTTTTTGAGTATCGATACCACACTGTTTTGAACAAGTGACTCATGTTTTGAGCGCACATCCGGCATTACAAAAGTTCCAATCAGGCATACCATCATCATTACCATGACCCCGAGATACAGACTTTGAAATCCAAACGTCGTCGCAAGTGAGGTTGCGATCAACGGCGAAATCAGAACTGCCATCGCAAAAGCGATTTTATGTAAACCGCTGACAAACCCGTATTTTTCCGGTTTGACCAAAATAGACAAATAGGATGGGCTGATACTGATCAACGCAAAGAAGCCGATACCGAGAATAGTTCTTCCCAAAATGAATCCCCAAGGATTTGTCCATGCAACCACCAGGGCACTTCCCAGCACAAACAGAAACGAACTGAAAATCAGAACCCGCTTATTCCCGATTCTATCGGCCATCATTCCCAGAAACGGAACGAAAAATCCGGATAATGCATACCCGAGATTCAATAAAGTGACATCACTTTGATCCACTCGGTAGATCGTGGCGATCAACGGTGCCATCGGCATGACCATGCTCATCTCGAAAGTGATGACCAATTGAATGGCCATCAGCACGCCGATGGCCACGATATTCATTTTCTCATGTCTCATATTCACTCACAAAATCATCCATCGTGATAATTTTCCTCTTCATCCCTAAGCGATTCGCCAGTTGGGCAACGACCGGCTGTTTCAGTGCAGCCTTGTCTAACAACTCAAAATCCCAGAATATGTCACGTTTATTGGCATCACCGACGATTTTTTTATCCGCCATGACAATGATGCGGTCGAAGTTCTCGATCACAAACTCCATGTCATGAGAGATCGTGATCACGGTCTTCCCCAATTGGTGTAACCGTTCGATGATTTCTTTCTGATAAAGCAAACCCAATAAATCCTGACCGGCGGTAGGCTCATCCAATATTACCACATCCGCATCCATCGCGACAACCGATGCTATCGTTACAAACTTTCGGATACTGAAAGGCAGATCATATGGATTGGTTTGTAAGTCCTCTGATAAATGGCAGATTTCCGCAGCCTCACTCACCCGTCGTTCGATTTCATCTTTATCCATTTTCAGATACTTGAGCGAATATGCAATTTCACTGTACACAGACTGATTAAAAATCTGATCACCCGGATTTTGAAATACATACCCAACCTTCTTCGAAAGTGTAGCGGTTGTCTTTTTTGCGGCATCGTCCCCAAAAATGGTGATTTTTCCGCTTTTGGGACGGAGCAATCCGTTCATCATCTTAACGGTCGTTGTTTTGCCTGCTCCGTTTTGACCGATGATCGCAACCTTTTCACCCGATTCGATAACGAGTGAAATATCATCCACAGCCACAAAGCCATTGTCATAAGCAAAGGTCACATGCTCAAATCGGATCGCATCCATTATTTCCCCCTGCCTTTCATCTGCTGACACGCACTTTCTAATGTCGTTGGTATTTCACTGAACATCGCTTTGCCGGATTCAATCAGTTTCAACGCAAGCAAAGCCACCTGAGGCAGATTGTTGCCGGTCGACAGCAGCATCGGATCGGCAAACACTTCTTTTGCAGGTGCATCTTTGACGATTTGCTTGCGATCGATAACCAGAATTCGATCGGCATACTCGGCCACCCAATCGATTTTATGTTCAACCAAAATAATGGTTTTCTTTCTTTCCTTCAATAGTCGGATCGTCTCAAACACTTCTTCCGTTCCCTGAGGATCCAGCTGGGATGTCGGTTCATCGATGATCAGGATCTCTGGATCCATGACCAAGACAGATGCTAACGCAACCCGCTGGCTCTGCCCACCGGACAACTGCATAGGGTGTTTAAATCGCAAGTGATCGATATTGAGCTGTTGCAACATATCATCGACCCGTCGGATAATATCACTTCGTTCGACACCGAGATTCTCCAATCCGTACGCAATTTCCTCAAACACGGTCTGCTTGACTCCGCTGACCTGGACGAATGGATTTTGGAAAACAAAACCGATATGCAAGGCAATATCGCCCATGGACAACTCAGCGATGTCTTTGCCGTTAAGCAAAACCTGACCGCTCATGGTCCCGGTGTGAAAGGTCGGAATCAAACCGCGCATGATCGAACACAGAGTCGTTTTCCCGACACCGTTTTTACCAACCAAGGCCACAAATTCACCTTTTTCAATGGAAAACGAAATATGCTCAAGAATATTCTCTTTCGCCAACTGATATTTAAAAGTAATATCCACTAACTCTAGGACAGCCATAAGAAAATCCTCCAACCTAAAATCACACATGTGATCAATATCATGATGATTGTCAGCATTCTATCAATCGATCTCGAACGGATATCTTTTAAGAAAGTCTTTTCAACGCTTGCCGAGAAGCCGCGAACTTCCAAAGTAATGGCCCGATCTTCCAGTTCGCTGATTGATGAAATGATCAATGGTCCCAAGGAAGGAAAGAAGGCACGTAAACGCAATATCATATTCCCTTCTGTTTCAATTCCTCTGGCCTGTTGGGCCTGCATGATCACCTTACTTCGCTTAACCATATCCGGAATCATCTGTAACGTAGAGAGCACAATATAACTTACGACATGACTGACCTTTTTTTGTTGAAGACTGATCATCAGATCTTCCACCTCGGTTGTCTCAAAAAACAAAAGAACGACCGCTGCCATTACCACCAACGGCGAGGTCTGATTCAAACCGTCGATTAATCCTTGAAGACGGATGGTTATAAACTGCCATTGAAACAGAATTCGCGATTCAGATGTATCAAGCATGATCTTAAACAAAAACACGAAAATGACAAAAAGCAGTAATGCACCGACGAACTTCTTAAGAAATCCCCAAAAATTCCCCGAAAAAAGTGCGAGTAACAGTGTGATCGGAACCATGATGAGATATCCGAACCTCCAGTCAAATACGATTGAAAGTACGACCGCACATAATAAAAACACCAGTTTGGTCAATGGGTAAAGTTTACTTAAAGGTCCCTTTTTACGATCCAACATAAACGCTCCTTTGTGTATGATCCCGCCGAAGCGGGATCATATCACTGTTAATCAACGTAAAACTTAGCTAATGGGAATTTTAACAATGTCCGAGCCGGTATGGCTTTTATAATAAAGAAGACAATGAAGACCGAAATGAACTTGTCGACGGTTTCCGTGATCAATGCGGTCGTAATGACGGATTGCCACAGACTCTGACCGGTCGCAATCAAGAATGATGTGATAAAGCTGGATCCTGAGCCGGTAACACCGCCAAACAAGTAAACGGTCACAGGATTGGCGGTCAATTGGGTAATCAGCCAAATCAATACGCTGGTAATGAGTGCTCCTTTGACAGTTTTAAACCAGCCTTTTTGAGCACACAAACCGGCAACGATACCGATAGCCACATTGACAATGGCGTAAGGGATCCATGTTGGCGCGGTGATACCAAGAATCAGATTGGTCACCAAACCGGTGATAGCCCCAAACAGCGGACCGGCCAAGGCACCGACCAAAATCGTACCGATAACATCGATGAAGACCGGCAGTTTAAGAATCAATGCGATTTGACCGCCGACGTAGTTGATTGCGATCCCGATGGGAATCAATAGGATCGCCATAGTAGAATACTTAGCTGCTTTGCTCATGTTACTTCCTCCTCTTCTCAAAAGACGTGAGCTTTATTAAGCAGGAAACACCGAACGATATGTTTCCTTAACTTCCTTACCGAAGCAAATGTCCATAAACAATTCTTTACACTTTCGCACATCCATATCCATGGCGACATATGCATTCTTTTCTAGTTTCCAACTGTCCGCCAAGTCGACGACACACTGACCCTTAGTCAATCCTTCATGAACGATACGCAGATTGCTGTGAACAAGTCGCGTACATACGCTTGGATCGACAGCCATCAAAACCGCAAGAAGGTCATGAATGACGATTCCGATATATCTATTGTATGTCCAGTAAGCATTCAGATAATCCTGAACCATCGCATAAATCAGCTGTCCTTTATCACCGGCTGCCAATCGGATAAACGTAAGGTCATTGGCATCAAATATGCATTGATGGGTGGCATCGAGTCCGACCATGACGATATCGACATCGTTGCCCAGGGAGTATACTTTTTCCACGGCCAACGTATCAAACCAGTAATTGAACTCAGCGACCGGCGTGACATTACCCTTGAATACACCACCGCCCATCGACCAGATTTTCTTTACTTTACGCATCGTTATCTCATCCCGTTCGATTGCCAAAGCCAAGTTGGTCATTGGTCCGACAGAAATGATTTCGACTTCATGAGGATACTTTTTTACGCAATCCAATATAAAGTCGATCGCGCTTATCTCAGATATATTAGACAAATCGACCGGTAACCCGACTCCGCCCAAACCATCCTTGCCATGAACATTCCCACCATCACGATCTTCTGCATCAAGTCCCTGTCTGACACGCAGATAACTGCTGTAAGCTCCGCGATAGACCTTGATATCTTTTTGTGCATAACGGATCAGTTTACTAGCATTGTCTGTCGTATGCGAAATACCTTTATTTCCGGCTACCGAAGTGACTCCCAACACGTCAAACTCTTCTGCATTAAACAATGTCAGCAGTGCTACGGCATCATCAATACCCGGATCGGTATCAAATATTACTTTTCTTTTACTCATATCATTCCCTTTTCTATCATTTTATCAATATCATTTTGATGTCTGTTGAATAGCCTGGTTAAAAACAAACGGAAAAACTTCTTTGAATCAACAGACTGTGCCACACTGCACCATTTGTGAGCAACTTTTTCCCTGAAATCGACGACGGACTCACCCAAAGCAATCCCTTCGGTTTCGATTTGAACATGACCGTTTTTCAAATTCAGAATACTTCGGTCGAGTAAGTACGCTATGATCAGCGGATCATTGATCACACAGCCCAAAGTACGTTCTTGCGTCCAATGAAAATCAACGTAGAAACCGGTTATATTCGTTACATATTCAGATAAAGGGGTTTTAAACTGCCTGATCATCTCGCGCATGTTGGGCGTAAACAAAATCTTATAGGTCACATCCAACGGGACAAGGGTCACATTGGGTATATGAACATCAAAGAAGATTTTTGCCGCATGAGGATCACACCAGAAGTTGTATTCGGCGACCGGCGAACAATTCCCGCAAACGTTCACGCTTCCGCCCATGATGACGATTTCTTTGGCTAGTGCCAACACCTCAGGATCTTGTCGGATGATCGTTGCCAGATTGGTCAGCGGACCAAGTGCGGCAATCGTGATCTGATTGGGATATTTTCTCAGCAGATGAGGGATAACTTCTATGGCTGAGGGATCATCATCCACTTCCTCTTTCGGAAAATAAACTTCACCGATTCCGTCCTTGCCGTGAGTATCCGAGGCATCCACATAATTTCTTGAAATAGGGAGTCCGCACCCTTTAGATATCAACACATCGCTGCGGTCAATCATATTCATCGCAAACTTTGCATTGCGGGCTGCCTGATTGACTTCAATATTTCCGCTGACAACGGTGATCGCCAGCAAATCGATTTCTTCGCTGACTCCGGCAAGCAGCAGTGCAAGAGAGTCATCAATGCCCGGATCTACATCCATGATCAGTTTGATTTCATTCATACATATTTTCCTTCTCTCATACAAAAAAACGGTCTGTGTTGCACATCCTCAGAACATCCATTTCATCTATTACAAATTTTCTCTGACTAAGAAAATCAATAAACCAGCAGTTAGACCAAGTGAACATGACGGATCTTCCTCTAGATCCACATTCCCCCGTGATGTGAATATCGTTATATTTATTATAAGTCATTCCCTTGATGTTTATCAAATGATAAAATTCTGGGTTAAACAGGGATTTTACCTAATTATCTTGAGATTCCCGCTGTGATTTGTTAATATGGATATCAGGCAGGTGTTGATATGAGCGTCACTCTTAAAGATATAGCAAAAATGTGCGGTGTTTCGGTAGCAACGGTATCGTTGGTTCTAAATGACAAGCCCAATCGCATATCGGAAGCTACTAAGAATAAAATTCTTGAAACAGCCAAGCAACATCATTATCATCCCAACCCGATGGCTTTAAGTCTGGTTACCAGAAAATCAAAAGTTCTCGGATTGATCATCCCGGATGTCTCTAACTTATTTTATACGGAGTTTATCCGGCAGGTTGAACTTGAAGCCGCTAAAAGCGGTTATACGATCATTTTAGGTAATACCGATGAACAGGGATTCAGAGAACTTGAGTATGTTCGTGCATTTTTACAGCGTGGTTTGGCCGGATGTATCCTGATTCACTCAAGTATTGACATGGAAAAATATGATGCGAAAATCATTGAGCAAGTGAAACAGTCAAAACTCCCCTTTGTCATGATTGACCGTCAACAGAAAGCGCATAATATAAAATCATTGTTTATCGAGCAGCAGCTCGGAGCTTATTTAGCTACCAGGCATTTGCTTAATCTCGGACACACAAGAATCGGGTATATCAGCGGTCCTCTAAATCTGGAACTAAGCAAAATGCGTTATGCCGGTTATAAGCAGGCTCTTGAGGAAAACGGGATCCCATTCGATGAGAAACTGGTTGAGTTTGGCAATTGGCGTCCTGAAGGCGGTCTTCAAGCCGGCTTACGGCTGATAGCCAAAGGAGTGACCGGGATATTCGCTGCCAATGATATGATGGCTTTCGGAGTATATCAGGCCGCGTTTTCGATGGCCCTGAAAATACCGGAAGATCTGTCGGTCATCGGTTTTGACGATGTCAGTTTTGCTTCCGTGGTCACACCCGGATTAACGACGATTCATCAGCCCATGAATCAAATCGGTATTGACTGCGTGAAAATGCTGATTGATATGATCGAGACAAAGAAATCTCAAGAATCATTTCGAACATACACGCCCACCCTGATCGTTCGTGGCAGTACTTCATCAAAAGTGTAAAGTGCGGATAATCCGCACTTTTTTAATCCCCGCCACATGTCAATTGCTTTTCTTTTTACCACGATCGTTAAAGTCTTTCTCGATATCTGCTTTCCAGTCATCATCAATTTTGGCTTCACTGCGAAACTTGCTTACGGTTTTATTCAGTGTTGTATAGTTGAGATGTGTCCCCATGGTATCGGAATGATAGTTCGCTGCCCGGCTGGCATCAATACCAAATCGCTGTGCCGTTGCCAAGGCATCGATGTTCGCACCTAAGAAAATAAACTCCCAGCCGTATTGTGTTTTCTGACGCTCGATCATCATTTTGATCCGCTCATAAGAGTATTCCACACTGCTGTTTTCCATTCCGTCGGTCGTAATCACAAACAGAACTTTATCGGCTCGCATTTGCGGTTTCGTATATTTCTGAACATTGCCGATCTTTTGAATGGTTTTGCCGATAGCATCAAGCAACGCAGTCGATCCGCGGACAAAGTAATCTTTCTCAGTCATCGCCGATACGGCCTGAATATCCAACCGGTCATGCAGTAATTCGAAACGGTCATCAAACAACACAGTTGTAATGATCGCCGTGCCTTCTTCTTTGCGTTGCTGGTTAAGCAAAGCATTATATCCGCCAATCGTATCACTTTCCAATCCGGCCATCGATCCGCTGCGATCCAAAATAAATACGAGTTCAGTTTTTTTTGTTTTCATATCTTATCCTCTCTTTCTAAGAACAGGATACAAGATTTTCAGAAAAAAAAGGTCGCTTGGTAAGCGACATTTAAGCTCCGAGAATCGGTTGTTTGAATGAAAACAGAGCTTCGTTGATTACGATAATATCATATTGCTGTTGAAGAATATGAAATTCGATGATCAGATCGGCTTTACTGCTTCGCGTCAGCGTATATCCGGCCTTGCCGATCAGATCCCGGATTTGATCAAGATTCAGCTCAAGGGCAATGGCCAGAGCGATACATGTGTTCTTGCTCGGGTGATAATCGGTATTCCTTATCTTAGAGAATAAGCGCCGATCGATATTTGCTTTCTTATACACATCGCTGTCCTTCAGATTTTTCCGGTCGATCCAACGAAACAGGGCCTCAGAAAAGGATTCATCGGTCTGATGAACAACTTCATTCAAACCAAGTTTCGCATGTTCAATCGAGTACGAATCCAAAGTATTGTAAGAAATCTCTTCTCTGTGATCTCTCCGTGTGCTTAACCGGCGGTATTTTAACGATTGCTCTTCCACATAATGATCATCAATGTACTTCTCAATAGAAGCAAACATGTGTTTGCTCAACATAAAAGCTTTGGCATCGTAAACAACCAGATAAACGGTCATATCATGTTCAAGCAGGAAACTGCTGATTGAAGACACGGCGATGTTCAATGCTTCCTGTTTGGGATACCTGTAAGTACCCGAAGATACTAATGGAAAGGCAATCGTGTCACAGCCATTCTCTTTCGCAAGCGTAAGTGAGCGGGTGTAGCAGTCAGCTAACTGCTCACTTTCACCGGAGTAACCGCCGTGCCAAACCGGACCTACGGTATGGATCACATACTTTGCCGGCAAATCAAATCCTGGGGTAATGACCGCATTCCCCTGTGCACAATGACCGATGGCATCACAGGCATCCTGAAGCTGTTTTCGCCCGGCAACCGTAAAGATCGCACCGCTGACACCGCCACCCATTTTAAGCATCGGGTTGGTCGCGTTGACAATGGCATCCACATTCATTTTTGTAATATCATTCCTGACGATGAGTAACGGCATACAACCTCCTGTTTAATCTTCCAATATCTGAATGTATTTCAGATATTTTTCTCTTCTCAGCAAATCTTTCTCACCGATCGTCTTGAGACGCAAAAGATCACTGTTATGTCTCATATCCGCAAGCTTGACCATGCGTGCCAGCGGATGATGTTTGATTCTTAATATATAATTCTCATAATCATTTCCGGTCCGGGTTAACAGGATGATGGCATCGATAACGAACTGATCAAATCCCTGATTCAACAGAAATCGGGTGGTTACTCCCTGATCCTCCATAGCATCATGAAGCAAAGCAACGATGACCGCATCCCTTCCCTCAACTTGATTGGCGACTTCAATCAGATGATCCACATACGGCTCACCGGACTTATCGACCTGACCGCGATGAAGATTCTCTGCCAGTTCATATGCTTTGGCGATCCACGGATCCCTTAAATCAAATCGTATCTCTTTCATGCTTCCTCCCCAATGAATGTCGCAACATCAATGCCCGCTTTCTTTGCCTGTTTGAACTGTTCTCTTCGCGCTACTTTATAATAGATGCCGTCTTTGATAAAATGGGTTCCCGTCTGTCTGAAAGAAAAAGGGATGTTGTGTTGAATACATTGTCCCCTGATATTCAGCACCCACTGATAATCACACGGCCGGGCGGAGCTGCCCTGTTCCCCGCCGACTGTCACAAACTCAATATCCTGTAAATATCCGGATAAATCGATGGCTCCGATCAACGGCTGACAGATGATTCCTTTATGCCGGATCGGATATTGACTTAGCAGAGATAAGCGCTGATCTGCCATGGACTGGTTTTCCACTGAAACACCGATAACAACATTGTCATACCCGTCGTTCCAATCCGCTGGAATGCATTGAAGGAATCTGTGTATTCGTTTGGTCAGAAACAGAAAGGTCAAGTCACTGCGTTCCTTAATGAAAGACCACACTTCATCTCTCCAAGGGTCAGCATCTTCAATAAAAAAATCAGAATAGAAGCATGTATACACGACACCCTGAGCATTGAACTTATAATCCCCGTTTTTCTTGCGTTGAATGGGTAAGTCAAAGGACTTGGTCTTAACCACGTGATTAGCATCTTTCCCATTTTCCCCGTCATGTGAATGGATATAGCAGTTTTTGCATCCTTCACTGATTTTATGACATCCTTGCCACGGGCTCCAATTGGCCATAGACATACCTCGTATCCATTGTCTGATAAATCCTATAAGAGCATTATATCGGTTTTTATCCTTAACTACAAATATCAGAAATTCTGTCTTTCAATATTTTTCTTCAAATGTTACGATAATCTCGGTAAAAATGAGGTTCGATCTATGGAAATTATTTATCGGAAATATACACCTGTTGCCGGGATTACTGAAGATTACTATAAAGTCAGAGATTTTTTTGTCAGATTGCGATACAGAGAATATACGTATGCCCGATGGGATTGGATGACCACCCATACCTATCTGGATCAGACCGCAGTAGGATCGATGGGTCTGTGGCTGGTGAATGATGAGGTGATCGGTGCAGCCGTCATCGATGGTGCTTGGGGACAGGCTTTCTGTCTGACCTTGCCCGGATATGAATATCTCAAAATTGAAATGCTGATGCATGCGAAAAACCATATGGCAAACGATAGTCAGCTGGTTGTCACGATCGATGATCATGATGAGTTTTTCCAGCAGATCGCCGCAGAGAACGGATTTGTACCAACACCCAACAAGGAATTCGATGCCGTCTTTTATACGGATCGGACGTCAATGGATTATAAACTGCCCAACGGATTCCGTGTTGTAAGCATGGATGAAGCGTTGGATCTCTATAAGTATGGTCAAGTCCTATGGAAGGGATTTGATCATGAACTTAACGGTGAAGGACCGTTTGTTTTCAATGAAGAAAAACGTATAGCCTTTGAAAACGAAATGGTTCGTCCCAATGTTGATCTGAGTCTGAAAGTTGCTATCGTCAATCCTCAGGGTGATTACGTCGCCTATTGCGGGATGTGGTATGATCCTCACGCCGGATTTGCGGTCATTGAGCCTGTCGCAACCGATCCGGACTACCGGAAACTGGGTCTTGGAAAAGCAGTTGTATTAGAGGGTATCAGCCGTTGTAAACAGCGCGGCGCAAAAATCGTTTTCGTCGGATCATCTCAGCAGTTTTATTACAATATCGGATTTCGGCCGTATGCGACTTCTACACAGTGGAAATTGATGAAATAAAAAGCGCTTTTCAGCGCTTTCGCTCATTCAGGATAGGCTAACGAGGTATCCTCGATCATATACAAATCATTTAAGAAATTTGAAGCTGCTTTTTTTGCTTTTTCGAGATTATGATCGCGAAAGTTTCCGCATTCGATTTCCTTTGTTCCGGGAATCTTTTGGTCAAAGGTACTGATAAAGGCGAACATGTCTTTTACCAAAACAAATAATTGCTCATTCATCATATCACCACTGATCAGCAGATAAAAGCCGGTGCGACATCCCATCGGACCGAAGTAAATGATCCGGTCTTTGAAAATCGGATGATTTCGCAGAAATGTGGCACCCAAATGTTCGATGGTATGTAACTCAGGATTCCCCAGCACCGGCAAAACATTGGGTTTGATCAGTCGGATATCATAAGTAACAACGACTGACTGGCCGACCGGATCACGTCTGGATTCATAAATTCCAGGAACAAGGGTCAGATGATTGACCGTAAAACTCTTGATTTTTTCCATGATTGACCTCTTTCTATCGCAATAATGCGGAGCACTGACGAATGGTTTCACTGTTGGTTCCGCAACATCCGCCGATGATTCTGACACCTAAGGACAAATATGTTTTTATAACATCCGTAAATTGTTTGGCATTGACCGCATAATGAAGGCTTCCATCCTCATGGGTATCCGGTATTCCGGCATTGGGCTGAACGATGATCGGTATTTTGCTTATCTGACAACATCTCTCTACCAACGGTATCAGTTCTTCAGGTCCCCAAGAGCAATTGATCCCAAGTGCATCAACATCTAGCGCTTCAAAAGCCTCGACCATTTCTTCGACTGAGACTCCCATCATGGTCTTGCCGTGGCGGTCAAAGGTCATGGTAGCAATAATCGGCAAGGAAGAGTTCTCTTTCGCACATCGGATACCGGTCTTGATCTCCTCAATATCCATAAACGTTTCAAACAGGATCGCATCGACACTGTCCTTGCCGGCATCGATGATCTCTTTGAAGATATCATAACATTCTGCTTCACTCATATCCCCGTAAGGTTCCATCAGCCGTCCAATCGGACCGATATCGAGGACAATGTATTTTTCAGGGGCAGCCATCCTGGCATTAGCAATGGCGGCCGACACGATTTCCCCAACAGAATACTCACTGTCCTGATATTTATAGCCATTGACCCCAAAGGTTGCGGTCGTGATGAAATCCGCACCCGCATCCGCATACTCGCGATGAATCTGACGGATGACTTGAGGATGGGAAATATTCATCTCTTCCATTTTCGGACGGAACGGAAATCCCAGCTCAAACAATCGGGTTCCCATGGCTCCATCGAACAGCTGAATTTTCGAAAAATCAATTACTTTCATGAGGTCCTCCGTTCTTTTTTTAGTATATCACTGATGTCGATATGAAAAAAGCACGAAAGTGCTTATCTCGAATCCATGGAGAGTTCGGTTGTGGTTTTCAATGATTCCAGATTCCTAAGCTCAGCTTTCGTGAAGATCAATGTGATAGCCACAGCAATCCAGTTGATCAGAACAATTCCCCACCAAACACCCAGTATACCCATATTCAGGGTCGTTCCTAGGAAATAGAAGAGTGCAAATGGCAGAAGCTGTCGGAACAGTCCAATCCACAAAGCAAAATTTGGTTTCTTTATGCCTTGCAAAACCGAGATGTTCATGTTGAGAAAAACATAACTCAAAAATGCAAATACTTCGATGCGCAGATATGCAGTACCGGCCTCAATGACCGCCGGATCTCGATTAAAAATCTGAATCAGATACGGAGCTGTCGGATAGATAATTACCACCCCAAAAAGCATGATCATAACCCCGATTTTTATTACTAAAGATCGTACCTGAAAAATGCGGTCAATGTTTTTAGCTCCGAAGTTCTGACCAACGATGTTTAGCGCGGCGACATTCAGTCCGATGGTCGGCAACAAGACAAGCTGTTCGATACGGACTGCAGCTCCATATGCTGCAATCGTTTGTGATCCGCCATACATAAGGACAAAGTAATTGATGATAAAGACGCCCAAGGCAATCGTCGCCGAATTAAGAGATGCCGGGATGATCTGTTTCAATAAAGCCTGAACCGTTGTCAGTTTGACCTTTGCGATTTTAAGCATATTCCCGTCATACAAATCTGACTTCATCCACATATAAGCCAAATAACCTGTGCCAAACATCTGAACAATCACCGTAGCCAAAGCAACACCAATCGTTCCCAAAGCCGGCAATCCGAACCATCCGAAAATCAACAGCGGATCCAGGATGAGGTTCATGAAAAATCCGATGATCAGAAAGTTGCGATATGGTTTCGTATTTCCTTGAGAAGCCAGTAAACCATTGAGTGCCGCATTGAAAAGAAAGAACATCGAGCCGATGAATATCGTCCGGGTATAATCAACACCATACGTCAAACTTAATCCTTCGGCTCCGGTCAGACGGAAGAGTGGTTCGATAATAAAGAATGAAAGTATGATCAACAGAACACCGGCATGACCGGAGATCATCAGAGAATTGCGCGCGTACTGATGATATTCCTGAATGTCCTTTTTACCAATGGCAATTGCGGATAAGGTCGATGTCCCATTACCGATGCCTGAGCCAATAGCGATGATCAAAAAGAAGATGGGAAATGAAAGCGACAGACCGGCGAGAGCATCGGTGCTCAGCTGCCCGGCATAAATGCTGTCGACAACATTAAACATGGTGTTAAAGAAAAATCCTACGGATGATGGGATTGCAATCGCTTTGACATGTGAAGCGATGCTTCCTTCGGTCAGATCATATTTTTTCACGGGATACCTCAGTTAGTTGTATCTTGATTATAATCGGTTCTTATTGTCGGATAAAGAAAAATACCCAGGGCGGGTATTTTCAACTTCAAGACTTGCGCCAAAACGTTGTACAATCTTTTTTATCCTCAAGATTGAACTCGATCATTTTGGCAAGTAATTCAAAATTGAACGGTCTGTCATACGGGAATCGGACGATCATACTCGAATATGACAGTCCGGCTTGTTCAAATTCACTGGCAAAGTGTTTAATCCCGGCTTGCTCCGGCGTCACCGCCAGATGTTTTTTGGCCACACTGAACCCCAAAATGAAAGTTCCGTGATCAGTAAACATCGGTTGATTCCACCCAATGCGAAAAACAAGGTTCGGATAATGTTTTAACACCCAATCCAAAACCTCCTTGGTAAATGACCGATGTTGCTCATTTTCTATTTGTCCTAAAAAATCATCAAACATGTTCATAGTATAGCTCCTCATTATTACCTCAACATTACCATGAATATTTAATAAATTCCATGATCATACCTTATGATTTCCTACTATTTGTGTTAGTATGGTGTTGAGGTAAACACTATGAAACTTATCACAGATACCGGCTCTTTAATGAGTCAGCAATAGGCAGAAAATCTGAACATCCTTCTGCTTCCTCTTCAGGTGGCCGTCGGCGGAAAGAACTTTCGCGACTACTTCGAACTTTCTTCTGATACCTTTGTGGAAATGATTAAAAAGTCAATTCCGACATCCTCACAACCGGCCATTGGCGAAGTGCTTGCCGCCTATGATCGTGTGACAGAAGCCTTGCACATTACGATGACCAAAGGACTCAGCGCAACGTATGACTCCGCCTTGGGAATCATCGAATCTCACAACATCAAGCATATTACTCTGTTTAATTCCAAAACCCTGGCCGGAACGCAGAAATATCTTGTTGAGCTGGCTGCGTCGCTGATCGACCATACTCCTGTACCTGCAATCATCGAACGGATGGAACTATGCCTGACGCAATGTCAATCCTTTTTGATTCCCAGTGACTTTGACTTTCTGCGTCGGGGCGGACGGTTATCTCCGGTAGCGGCTACGTTGAGCGGGCTGATGAAAATCAAACCGATCGTAACTCAGACCGAAGGAAGTCAGAAACTCGAGAAGTTTGGGGTTGCCCGTACCATGTCTGCAGCCATTGATCAGATTCTTGATAAGATGATTGAAAATGGCGTAGACTTCAGACATAAAATATTTATCTCGCATGCGTTCAATCAAGATAGCGCAAAAATGGCTTTTGATAAGATCAAAGCACGGATCCAAAATATCGAGATCGATGTTTTGGAGTTATCTCCGGTCATGATCACCCAAGGCGGTCCGGGATGTCTGGCTATTCAGTATATTCTTAAAGATCACGGATAAAAAAGCGAAATCTTTCGATTCCGCTTATTTGACCCGTTTCAGCAGTTCTTTGGCTATATCGTTCGGATCGATTCCCTGATTGACCAACAACACCGTCATGTGATAAACAAGATCGGCAGTTTCATAAATCAGTTCTTCCTTAGAATTGTTTTTTGTCGCAATAATGACTTCACTGGTCTCTTCTCCGACTTTCTTAAGAATTTTATCGATTCCCTTATCAAATAAATAATTGGTATACGAGCCTTCCTTCGGGTGGGCTTTTCTTTCTTTAATGGTGTCGAACAATTGTTCAATGATATTCGATTTCTTAACTTTATTCTCCCTGATACTTCGATAAAAACATGACTTCTCCCCGGTGTGACACGCAGGACCCATCGGATCAACTTCAATCAACAGAGCATCGCCGTCACAATCATATCGAATCGATGTGACCGATAGATAATTTCCTGAGGTTTCTCCTTTGTGCCACAACTCATTACGGCTGCGACTGAAAAACCAGGTTTGACCGGTTTGGATCGTCCGATCTAAAGACTCCCGGTTCATATAGGCCACCATCAGCACCTCCCTCGATTCTGCGTCTTGAATCACGGCGGTGATCAATCCGTTACTGTCAAACTGAAGATTATCCAAATCAATCATCGGACTTCAACTCCTTTCTTCCTTAAATATTCTTTTAACGCTTTGATTTCGATTTCCTTATAGTGAAAGACGGAGGCAGATAATGCCGCATCAGCTTTACCTAATGTCAGAACATCATAGAAATGACCCATCGTTCCGGCACCTCCGGAAGCGATGACCGGCACGCGTACAGATTCACTTATTTCCCGGGTAATATCGAGGGCATATCCTTTTTTGACACCATCCGTATCGATGCTGTTGACGACGATTTCACCCACACCCAAAGCAACCCCTTGTTTTGCCCATTGAACTGCATCCAATCCAGTGTTCTCGCGTCCGCCTTTAACAAACACATCCCACCGGCCGTTTTCATTTTTCTTGATATCCATGGAAAGCACAACGCACTGACTGCCATAACGCAAGGCAGCCTCACGGATCAGTTCAGGATTTTTGACCGCTGCGGAGTTGACGGATACTTTGTCCGCACCGGCTTTCATCAGACGGTCAAAGTCATCGAGCGATCGGATACCTCCTCCAATGGTAAATGGAATGTCGATCGTATCCGCCGTCCGTCTGACAATGTCCAAAAAGATATTCCGCTCATCGCTGGATGCTGTGATATCATAAAAGACCAGTTCATCAGCTCCACAAGAAGCATAAAATTCCGCCAGTACGACCGGATCATCCACATCTTTGATATCTTTGAACTTGGTTCCCTTGACGACGCGACCGTTATGCACATCCAGACAAGGGATGATCCGTTTGGTTATCATAGAACCTCCTGAAGTTGTTTTATACTCAATTTGTTCTCATACAATGCTTTTCCGATAATTACCCCGTATACGCCCATATCTTTCAGTCGGATAACATCTTCGACACAAGATACTCCACCGGAAGCAATCACCTGCAAGCCTGAGGTCAGCATCTCTTTGATCTGATCGAAACTTGGTCCCATCAGCATACCGTCTTTCGAAATATCGGTATACACGATGGTGTTGACTCCTTTTGCTTTCAGCGATTTTGCGAAGGTAAGTGCACGAATTTCGCTTTCTTCCACCCAACCTGCCACCTGAACAAATCCGTTGAGACAGTCCAGTGAGATGACGATCCTGTTTCCATACAGTGATATCAACTCATCCAGCAACTCTGGCTGTCTGATCGCTGCTGTGCCCAAAATTACCCGGCTGACCCCTGCATCCAGATAATCCTTTGCCTGTTGTAACGTTCGGATACCCCCGCCGACTTGTATCGGTATGTGAGATGATTGAGCGATTTTGATGATTAAGTCTCGGTTGACGGATGTCTGATTGAATGCACCATCCAAATCAACGACATGCAGATAAACAGCTCCTTGTTGCTGCCACATCGAAGCTACTTCGATCGGAGATTCGAAGTATGTTGTTTGTTGATCTGCCTTTCCCTGAATCAGCCGGACACACTGTCCTTTCCGGATATCGATAGCAACAAACACGATCATAAAATCAGCTCCTTCAGATTCTTTAGGATTTTAACGCCGACCGCACCGCTTTTCTCCGGATGAAACTGCATTCCGATAATGTTATCTTTTCGGACGATTGCCGCAACATCCACTCCGTAAGGACTGGTAAACAGTATCGGGGATCTGTCTTCCGTTTGTACATAATAAGAGTGAACAAAATATACATAATCGTTATCCATTAGATTCTTACCCAGCGGATCTTCCTTTTTCTTCTCGAGATTGTTCCAACCCATGTGCGGAACTTTCAGTTGCGAGTCATCAAACTTGACGATTTCTCCGCGCAGAAGTCCAAGTCCTGTATATTCTCCATCTTCATAACTTTTCTCGTACAACAGTTGCATACCCAGACAAATCCCGATGATCCATGTTCCCTTCTCGGCATTTCTTTTCAGACAGTCAACCAAATCATATTTCTTCAGATTTCCGATCGCGTCCCGAAAAGCACCGACTCCGGGCAGGATGATCGCTTTGGCTTGATCAAGCAAATCGATATCTCGGGTAACGACGATATCCATCCCCAATTTCTCGAAAGCCCGTTGCACGTTTCGGATGTTTCCTACTCCGTAATCGACGATGGCGATCATATCAAAGCTGCCCTTTCGTCGACATGACTCCGTCAATTGTAGGATCGATGCGGGTAGCTTCACGCAAGGCACGTCCAAACCCTTTAAACAGAGATTCGATCATGTGATGATTGTTTTTCCCGGTTTCCATTTTCATATGCAAAGTGATTCCGGCATTAAAAGCGACCGCCCGGAAGAATTCTTCGACAAGTTCGGTTGGAAAATCGCCGACCATCAGGGTTGTAAATTCTGCGTCAAACACCAGGAAACTG
Organism: Erysipelotrichaceae bacterium; assembly: GCA_036677505.1. Taxonomy (GTDB): domain Bacteria; phylum Bacillota_I; class Bacilli_A; order Erysipelotrichales; family Erysipelotrichaceae; genus UBA2227. The sequence continues at coordinate 73,582 of JAVBWK010000030.1, read as the reverse complement.
CGATTACTGATGTCCAGGCTGATACGGCTGAGCGATTCGTCCATCGGCGTAAATGCGGTCGCATAGCGGATGATCCCTGCTTTATCTTTCAGAGCATCTTTGATCGCCAGCCCCAAGCATATACCAATGTCTTCGACTGAGTGGTGTGCATCAACCTCGACATCGCCTTTGCATTCAATGGAAAGGTCGAATCGGCCGTGCTTGGTGAGAAGTTCGAGCATATGATCAAAAAAACGAACTCCGCTGGAAATCTCATATCTTCCTTTTCCATCCAGATCAAACTTAAGCTTGATCTTTGTTTCGGTCGTATTTCGTTCAATTTGACTTTGTCTAGACATCTTTGTATACCTCCTTGAAAGTGGCGATGACCGCATCATTGGCTTCTTTTGATCCCAAACTGATTCGGATGCAGTTGTTCAACTGCGGATCATTGGAATAAAAACGGATGCCGATGCTGTTTTTCTCAAAGGCATCGACGAGTTCTGTGAATTTGATTGAGCGATATAATATGAAATTAGTTTTGCTTTCAAATATTTCCAGGGGCAGATCTTTCAGTTCGGAGATGATCCGGTTACGTTCCATGATCTGTAGTTTTGTCAGTTGTTGAATCTGATCGCTCTTCATCACCGCCACTCTGGCAACAGCCTGAGTCAATGCGCTGATGTTGTAAGGCATACGGACGCGCTGCATCAGATCGATGGTTTGCGGATGAGCCATGGCATACCCCAACCGGATACCGGCAACGCCGAAGGCTTTCGAGAGTGTCCGCATGATGATGACGCGCGGATGGCTTAATGCCAGAGTAATTGACGTTTTACCATAAAATTCATAATATGCTTCATCGATTGCGACGACTGACTCTGTTTCATTGATGATTCGCAAGATGTCGCTTGCATCTGTGATCAAACCGGTCGGATTGTTCGGCACACACAGAAAGATCAATTTTGCTTGATTGAGATTGGCTTGGCGGATGATTTCATTGATATCAAATGACAGATCCGCTTTGGATGGTACTCGGATGATGTCTCCGCCGGCAATCGTTGCCGATGTAAAATATTCGGAGAACGTCGGAGTTGGTATGATGACTTTATCTTCTTTGTCTACAAACACTTCCGTGACCATCTTGATGATTTCATCCGACCCGTTTCCGCAAATGATATTCTCCGGTAAACACTGATTGTTTCTTGAAAGAAGTACTCGCAGTTCATCGCAGTTGGCATCAGGATAACGGTTGATGCTTTCTTTTTTCAGCTCTGCAAGGATTTCGTCTTGCCAAGATTCAAACAGATTGTACGGACTTTCGTTGGCATTTAGAGCCCAGCGATAGTTCGTTGCGCTGACTTTATACGGAATTAGTTGCTCGATCTCTTTTCTTACCGGTTTGCTCATATCATTTCCTCACTCTCAGGGCATTGGCATGACCATCCAATCCCTCACTTACAGCAAACTTTATAACTTTATCGCTCACTTCGTCAAGTGCGGATTTCGGATAATAGATGATGCTCGATTTCTTCATGAAGTCATAAACGCCCAGCGGGGATGAAAATTTCGCGCTGCCGGAGGTCGGTAAGGTGTGGTTTGGGCCCGCAAAGTAGTCGCCGATCGGTTCAGGTGCATAGGCACCAAGGAATATTGCGCCTGCATTTCTGACTTTGGGCAGATTGGTCAAGGCATCGCTGAGCATAAGTTCCAAGTGTTCCGGAGCAAGTTCGTTGGCAACTTCAAGAGAAGTTTCGATATCCTCTGTTAAAAAGATGTATCCGTAATTGGTCAGTGATTCTTCGATGATTTCCTTTCTGGCACTGCTTTCTTTCTGTTTCTCGACTTCTCTCAAAACGGACAACGCCAACTTCTTTGAATGAGTGACCAACACGGCAGATGCCATTTCATCATGCTCAGCCTGGGACAGTAAGTCTGCGGCTGCAAATACCGGATTGGCAAACTCATCGGCAACGACACAGATTTCGCTCGGTCCGGCAATCATATCGATATCCACCAAACCAAAGACAGCCCGCTTCGCCCTTGCTACATAGATATTTCCCGGACCGACGATTTTATTGACAGCTTTGATCGATTCGGTCCCATAGGCCAGAGCTGCAATGGCTTGTGCTCCGCCGACTTTATAAACATCCCGAACCCCCAACATCGAAGCTGCCACCAAAATTTTCGGATCAACTTCCCCGTTTGAATCCGGTGGAGTGACGATGGTTATCGATTCGACTTCAGCAATCTGTGCCGGAATGACATTCATGATCAAGGTCGAAGGATAAATGGCTTTCCCTCCGGGAACGTAGATTCCGACCCGTTGGATCGGAGTGATCAGTTGACCCAGCATGATGCCATTACTCTTTGTCTCAAGCCAGCTTTTCTCTTTTTGAAGCCGATGATAGTCTCGGATGTTGTCTGCGGCTTCTTTCATAATATCGATCAGTTCTTGATCAACCAGTTTCATCGCCTCATCAAACTCATCTTCAGTGACTTTCAATTGTTCAAGTGACGCACCATCATACATTTTCGTGTACTTAAGAAGAGCCACATCTTTATTCATTTTAACATCGGAGAGAATCAATGATACTTTTTGATCGATATCAAAGAAATCCTCGTCTTGCCTGCGAATGAGACGATCAAGAGTTTTCTTCACATTGTTTTCAGATACTTCGACAATTTTCATAATGTATCTCCTTTGGCCATCTGAGATTCCAGATTTGAAATCAGATTCTTGATTGTTGCGGATTTTGTTTTCAGACTGACCTTATTGACAATCAGGCGGGCACTGATATCGCTGATGACATTGAGAACTTCCAAATTGTTTTCTTTCAGCGTCTTCCCTGATTCCACGATATCCACGATCACATCGGCCAAACCGAGAATCGGCGCTAACTCCACGGATCCGTTGAGTTTGATGATTTCACTGTAAATGCCTCTTTGATCGAAGGTCTTCTTGGCGATTTTGGGATACTTGGAAGCTACAATCAACTTGCGATTCAGCGAAAAATCGAAATTCTTTTTTCCGCATATGCACATCCGACATTGACCGAAGTTGAGATTAAGCAGTTCAAACACATCCGCCTCTTCTTCCATCAGGACATCTTTTCCGACGATGCCGACATCCGCTGCTCCCTTCTCCACGTACACGGGAACATCCGTGGTTTTGACCAAGATCATTTCCATCTGTCCGTCTCTATCCGCGAATACCAATTTACGACTGTTTTTTGAGTATTCTTCAAACACTATACCCACCTTTGCGAGTAATCCGATCGCTTCATCCGCGGTGCGGCCTTTAGCTAAGGCGATTTTGATCTTATCCACGATACAACACCTCCATAATATCATTGGTCACACCATTCTTTATGATCCCGATCGTTTCAATTTCCTGATCTTTGATAACGATCATATCGCGGATGTACCGTTTTGCGGCGACATTCTTTTGACTATCAATGTCAGCCAGCGGCTCGGTTTCAACGATATACCCTTGCGCTCGCAACTTCGAGGCTAATAACAGGGCTTCCTTACGGTCCCCGACTTGATATATGATCAGAATATCTGTATAACATACAACAGCTTCCAACAGTTTGTTCGTACTGATGATTTCGGTCAGATCATTGATATTGATACCGAAACCGCAAGCCGGCTTTGATGTACCGAAATTCTGAGTCAGACGGTCATAACGCCCGCCTTGGATGACAGCCTTTCCGAAGTTTTCAATGTATCCTTTGAATATGACTCCGGTGTAATAGTCCAATGGATTGGTAAAACCCATGTCGATGATCATATATTTCTGATAACCATAATCTTTAAGGATGTTGAGTACTTCCTCACAGTTGTCGATCGCTGTGCGCATGCGTACATTGATGGCATTTTGACGGGCTAAGGGAAGAATCTCCTTCGGATCGCCGTACATATGAATAATGCTGACGATCAGATCTTTAAGCTGTTCGTTGATGCATCGCTGATCCAAGTAAGCTCCCAGCTCTCCGGAGTTCTTGCTTTCGATCAATTCAATGATGCGTTTGCGCGCTTTCGGATCCGGCTCAGCCTCTTCAAGCAAAGCACTCAGATAATCAACCTGGCCCAAATCAATTCTGAAGTTTTGGATTCCGTTGTTCAGCAATGTCTGAATACCGATGGCGATGACTTCCGCATCACAAGAAGCACCCGCATTCGCAAAATATTCGATGCCGGCTTGTAAAAATTCCCGTTCATCCCCCTTTTGAGTTTCTGACTGGCGGAAAATGGGTGCAGTATAGAAGAACTTCAAATACTCGTTAGGATTTCCATAGTTCTTTGCGGCCATGCGAGCCACCGGAATGGTAGCATCCGGACGCAAGACCATGACATCTCCCTGCGGACTGATAAATTTGATCATATGCCGAAAATTGATCCCTTCAAATAAATCTTTGTACATATCGAAATATTCGAAGGTCGGCGTCAGTACCTGACGGTATCCGAAACTGCGAAAAGTTGACTTAACATTGTTTAATATCTCATCTTTAAATGCATATTCTTCCGTGACCAAGGTTTCAACACCTTGCGGAAGCAGATTTTCAAATTGTACCATGATATCCCTCTTTCAATATAAAAGCATGCCGGTCGGCATGCTCATAACAGTTTAGTGAAAATGTGCGAATGCCGGCTTTCATGACATAAAGAGCTTGCATCCGTGACTGTGTCTTTGGTCGCAAACTTCTAGGTGTGATGATGGTGGTGGCCTTTCGCCCAATAATTCATTCGTAACATATATACCTCTTTCACTTTATTACGATAAAGTATTAAAGTATGATTCAAGTATATGAGATGCACGCTGTTCTGTCAACAAAAACACATAAAAAAACAGGAATCAGAATTCCTGTTTTGATGGCAGTATCACGGTGATGCGTGTGCCGATGCCTACACGGCTGATAACATCAAATTTGCCGCCGTGTTTTTCGATGATCCATTTGGCAATGGCCAATCCCAAACCTGAACCACCGGTCTTTTTGTCCCTTGATTCATCCGAGCGATAGAAACGGTCAAAGATATGAGGGATATCTTTCGGCTGAATACCGACACCGTTGTCCTGAATGATGATTTGTACATCCGCGCCTTGTCTCATCAGTTTCAACATGATGTCCTCATGTTGAGGTGAATATTTCATCGCATTGTCCAATAGGATTCTCAATACCTGTTTGATGAGTTGTTTATCCGCAACAACAGATACCGGATCAGCCGAGTTAAACACGTACGTATGGCTCTCATCGATCATCCGTGCTTCTTTCACAGTTTCACTGATAAGTTCGCTTAAGTTGAAGGATTCCGGCTGTAACATAATCGTGTTACTGTCTCCACGGGCTAAAAACAGAAGATGTTCAATCAGTGTTTTCATGTGATCGGATTCACCTTTAATCGCCGCGATGGATTCGTTGAGTGTTTTCTCATCATTTTTCCCCCAGCGGTCAAGCAAATTGGCATATCCCTGAATCACGGCGATCGGCGTTCGCAGTTCATGTGATGCATCCGATACAAAGCGTACTTGCGACTGGTAAGACTCGTTGATGCGCACCAGCAGATCATTGATGGCCAAGGCCAAATCTTTCAGTTCCTCTTGCTCATAGCGGATGTTGGTCGACTGATTCAGCTGCTTGGCATCGATCTTATTGATCTGCCCGGCAATCGTTTCAATGTCAGTCTTGTTAAAGGATGCATTCTTTTGAATATCTTTCTGAAGATTCTTCGCCGTTTCGGTCAGTTGAGTCAAAGGCTTTAATTCATTGGCAATTCGGATATGGTTTCGTGAAAAACGGGAAACGATCATAATCAGTTCGAGTCCAAACAAGATCAAAAGTATCCATAGCCATTGATTTAGCGATTGGGACAGTGAATGTTCAATCTCAACGTAAGCCGTCTGATAAGGTACGAATAGGCGATAGCGGATATTCGTCAGATTCTTATACCACGGCAAATCCGGATCGCTACCATATTCAAAGCTTCTGTATCCGTCATCATCCATGGAAAACAGATCGATGAAAGCATCCAAAACAGTCCAGCCTGAAGGGTTTTCGCTTAAGGTGAAGGAGTAGTCCAGAAAATCGTATGTGTTCTCAGAAATGTTCGAAATAACTTCCGGCTGTTTTAATAATCGAATGGCTGTCATTTCTGTCTGAACTGTGATATATCCAAAGGAAATCAGGGCGATGATCATATTGATGGAAATCATGGCTGAAATCAGTAATCCCATCATCGCAAGATTGAGTTTGATTACGATGGACGAGCGGGTCTGTGTCGGATATGAAGATGACTTTTTACTCTTGGATGGACTCGAGGATGCTTTTTTGCTTTTTGCCGGCTTACTCATCTTTGATCACATAACCGATTCCGCGAACCGCTGTGATCAGTCGCAGTTGGAAGGGTTCCTCTATTTTCTGACGCAAGTGACGGATGTATACGTCCACAGCGTTGGTTGTCCCGTCAAACTCATATCCCCAGATTTTCTCCAACAGGATTTCTCTGGTGAGAACGTGATTCTTGTTTTCCATCAGAAGCTGTAAAAGATCGAATTCTTTCTTTGTCAGTTCGATATCAGCACCGTTGACTGAACATGTCCGCATCGTGATGTTGAGCTGACATGAACCGATCGTAAGAAGCGTGTTTCGAATACTTTTCTTTTTACGAAGCATTGTGCGAACCCTTGCGAGCAGCTCCTCGATAGCAAACGGTTTAGTCACATAATCATCCGCACCGGCATCCAATCCGGTCACTTTATCAACGATGGCATCCCGGGCGGTTAGTAGGATGATGGGGACGTTGCTTGTTTGACGGATGCGGCGCAGAACTTCGATACCGTTGATTCCCGGCAGCATGACATCGAGCAGAATCAAGTCGAAAGGACGGGTTTTAAATTTTCCTAACCCGTCCCGTCCGTCCATGGCTTTTTCGATTTCATACCCCTCATGAACCAGTTCAAGTTCGATGAAGCGGGCAATCTTTTCTTCATCTTCAATAATCAGGATTCTGTCCATGGCATCAGCCTTCCTTTTTTTGGTTAAACTCTTTCGAAATATCGCTGGCAGCTTTCGCTACGATTTCTCCTGCTTTTAGCGTAACATCCGATACTTTTTCTACGGCTTCGTTGACCTGTGTTTTTTCCAGATCCGATCCGCTGAAACGGTAGCCATAACCAAAGAACAGGCCGATGATCAGCAGTGGCAGCATAAACCAAAATGCAAATATGATCAACAGCACAAATAAGGTCATCGGGATCATCATGACAACTTTCTTGTCTTTGATGACATCGAACCGGTTGGTGTTGCCTTTGTGAAGCAGATCCTTTAAGAATCGGCCCAAATCCTTGAAAGTTTCGTTGACTTCGGAATCTTTTGTTTTCTTCTCAGATGCATCACTGTTTTTGCTTTTTTCTTCAGTTTTGGTTTCAGCGGTTTGAGGCTGAATTTTCTGTTGTTTCTCCAACAGGATCACAGCTTCTAAAATGTCTCCGTCGGTTGACTCAAGAGCTTCTTTTGCCTGAGCGTACGATACACCGGTATACTTTCTTAACTTCTCTACTTGTTCAATTGTAATCATGGATTTAATCCTCCCTTTTCTGATTGAACCCATTGTAACAATCAAAAATTACAATCTTCTGTAACTTCGATTAAATTTTGATTAAATTTACAACTTAATTTCATTGGTTTTGATAAGACGGACAAACCAGTTCCCTAAAATCTGATTGTGGTGGCGGATGATTTGAGCGGCTTTGAGATTCTGACTGTCACAGGTGCTGTGGGCATCGCTGACCAATGTTGTCTGATATCCCAGGGAAAAGGCTCTTCTGCATGTCGTATCGATGCAGTAATCGGTTTGCACTCCTGCAATCACAATGTTGGTGATAGCATGTTCATCGAGAAGTTTCTTTAGCTGTGTCTGATGAAAACTGTCGGGTGTATGCTTATCGATAAAGAACGCCTCTTTGGGTTGAATCAGTTGAGGTGTAATCTGCCATCCGGGAGCATTGATTTCTAACGGAGTCCCCTGTGCTTCCGTATGGTGGATAAAGATGGTCAAAATACCTTTGCTATCAGCATCTTTTATCAGTCGGTTGATATTGGAAATCAGTTGCTCTTTGAAAACGATCGGATAATCCGCATCTTCTAAAATTCCGGTTTGCATATCGATGATGATCAGTGCTGACTCATTCATAACATTCTCCCTTATCTGTTTTTATTATAGCAGATTCATTTTCGGCTGAATCATTTTATGTTGATTGTTTAAATGATGCTAAGAAAATATACCCTTTCATGTTTTATTCCCCATTAAATATTTCCATGCCCTTCTTTTAGGTTTTTATATGATACTCATACGCCTTTCACTTCCAAATGTACATCCGTTAAAATCATATGAAATCAGTCCTTAAGACAATATGACATAAGTCAGTGATTTGCATTTTGATCAATATTAAACCAAATAATACTTTTCTCACTTAACGTTATCTCTTCCAATGTAATTCTAGGGCCCAACTGAATTTATTTGAAATACCTCCTTATCAAAGATATGTAACATAGGAAAACAAAGGCAGTCAATCATGACTGCCTTATAACCTACTCCTGTGTTACATATAATTCTGTCGGAATTAATCCGATTTTGATTTAAGTATTTGTTGTTTGACCATGATCGTTTAAATCATGCTTTTTATGCACACGAAAACGGTCCGGTCTGATCATACAGACTGCTTTCCGTATGCCTAGTGATACGTTTCAAAACTGTCTCCGCGAAACTTCGAATGAATAATGTAATGATCTTGAATTGATATTGAATCACCGCAAAATGCACATTCGCCATGATCCCCTTCGAATTCAAGCTCCATACCGCAGGTCGGACATACGATAATATGATGATTGAATGTCAGATCATAGCTTCCGCATCGGAAACACTTTTTTGCGCGACCGCTCATCAAAGCACCACAATTGTGGCATTGTTTCATCTTGGTGTTCATCACGACACCTCCTAGATATAAAATGATGTGGCATATCTTATGTCATGTTAATTATATCACTAAACGTATAAATTATCATCTTTTCAAGAAAAAACAAAACTCGCGTTGAGCGAGTTATCTTATCGGTATCGTACAGTTTCGGTTAAGGGGCGACGCATATCATGAAGGTTTAAAGGCAAACTTGTTTCTGATGGGTGTCCGACCGGGATGATGCATACCGGGACGATATGTTCTTGAAGTTCAAGTTTCTCCCTGAGTACATCCGGCTTAAACAGACCTACCCAAAGCGAACCAAGTCCTAAATCAGTTGCTTCAAGCAAGATATGCGTAGCGACGATACTTGCATCCCAATGTCCGCTGTCGCGTCCGTCCTTGCTTTTCCAACTGAGATTGGAGTCGTAACAGATCACAAAGACCAACGGTGCATTGAATCTTGCACGCGTCGATGCATCCACGATGTCCAACGCCTCTTTTGATTGCATCACATAGATGATATGGGGCTGATTGTTATGAGCGGTCGGAGCATGCTGAGCCGCCAGTAACAGTTTATTGATGTGATCTTCACTAACCGGTGTATCCGCATAACTGCGAACAGAATATCGTTTTTTACTTAGCTCAAGGAAATCCATGGTTACCTCCAAGAAAATGTTCTTTCTATCGCTATTTTATCTTGATATAATGATAAAAAATATGACATGTGTCACAGGGTGATTAAAATGCGTAAATTAATTTTTGACAAAAGGTATGCGGATGTACTTGAGGACTTTGGGATATCACAAATCGATCGCACAGATCTTTCTTTGTTTGAATATGAAAAAGGTGATACTGTTTGCCGGGAGAATCAGCTGATCGGACATCTGTTGATATGTGTCAACGGACACGGACGTTCCTATGTCAACGAGCGGAACGGCAAATCTCTGATACTGAACATCTTCAAACGCGGATATGTTATCGGGGATTACGAACTGATTATGAACTATGCGACACTGACTACGGTCATAGCGGATACATCATTGGCTTGCATTGCCATTCCCTTTGGCATCTATCGTGAGTATCTGCTGAATAATAATGCTTTTATGAAAAAGATTGCTGAGATCCTGGCGAACAAACTGTACGCATCCCTTCATCACAGCGCCGCAAGCCGTCTGATGCCTTTGGAATACCGTCTGTGTGTGCATCTGCTAAAAGTAAATCACCACGGGAAATTCGATTCACGGCTGACGGATACAGCTGATATGCTCGGTGTCAGTTACCGGCATTTGCTTCGGACGATATCTTCGTTAGTGTCGATGGGCATGATGTCAAAAACCTCAGAGGGTTACACCGTTGATACCGTCCGATTGAATCAGCATATTAAAACATTCTAAGAAAGGGTATGTCCGTATGAAAAAACATCGAATCGAAAATACACTGAAGTTAATGAGAGAGCAGGGACTGGATGGATTGCTGTATGCTTTAAGTGCAAATTTCCAATACCTGGCTGATACACCGGATACCTTTTGGCAGCGCTCATCCATGAATAATATTGCCGGGAAGTTCAGTGCAAAAACAGCTCCGGAAGCTGTCTTCTATCTTAACAGCCAAGGTGAGGGATATATTTGCTGTATACCTTCACTCAAAGAAAAATTTACCAGCTTTAACAACTTATATGTTTCTTATTTAGACCAGATGGAAGATACGCTTTCTTTGTTTATCAAAGGGAAGCGGATCGGTATCGGGTTTGACTGTCATAAGTTTCTCCATGATACCTTGAAAGCCATCGATAATAATGTTGAAGTCGTTGATGCGGAGGAACTGCTCAATGATCTTCGGGTCATCAAGGATGCAGATGAAATCAGAATCTTAAGAGAGAATGCACAATTCACCGATCAGGCCGTAAAATTTGTCTGTGATCATCTGAGAGCAGGGATGACTCAGCATGAGATTGAACAATTACTGATGGACTACGGTTTTCGGCACAATGTCCCCGATTTTGCTTTTTCTCCGACATGCGGACTGAAAACAAGACATACAGAACTTGCGAAAGAAGCATTGACCTTTTCTCGCGACAGTATTTTGGTCGAAGGAACGGCCATTGCCTTCGATGTCGGCTATGTGATCCATGGTTATTGCAGTGACTGGGGAAGAACGGTGTATTTCGGTAAAGCTCCTGAGTTCATCAAAAACGGTTATGCGGCATTACAGGCCGGTCAGCAGTACATGGTCGAGCAGATCGTACCTAACAAAACCAACATCAGTGAACTTTATGATCTTGTGTTGAAGAAGGTTACTGAACTGGGTTATGGAGACTACCTCAGCTTTCAGGACACCGGTATGCTCGGACATCAGATCGGTATCGATTGCCATGAGCATCCGATGATCAGTCGGAGTAATGACTTCATTCTGCGTCCGGGCATGGTGTTTTGTTCTGAACCGAAGATGTTCTTTCAAAATGAGTGTTACATGCGTGTGGAGGATATGATATTGGTCACAAAGACCGGTGCAGAATTTCTGAGTACATTTGATCGAAATCTTTTTGAACTATAATCATTTGATATCTGAATGTGACGATACTTGCAAAGCAAAATAAAAAACCCACTTTAAAGTGGGATTTTTACATCATGGTGCCGACAACAGGAATCTAGTATGTGAGTGTTTTATGTTCTATCAGCGGTAAAAATGCGCTATTTTTGGTAAATTATCACTATTTTTGACATTAATTACATAAATGTTTAGTTAAAAATCCTCAAATTGTTACACTTTTGTTACACTTTATATCTCTATATTGTTGATATATTGTACTAATTCAACTTAAAATTGTAATTCTACAAAAATCGCCCTATCTCAAAATAAGAAGTTGATGCCTGCAACATCTCAGTGACATTAGGATGATCCCCAAGCAACATTACAATTTCTGCAATGAAACGCTTTTCTATCGCGCATCTCATGACAATAAGGACATTCAACTAAGTCATCTATATTGAGTCCGACTAATGTTCTATGATAACACTTCGAACAGTAAAAAGTATCCCCTTCATCAAAAAGTGTATTTGAATCAACGTTACCACAATTTGCACATTTCATGTTTACTCCTCCATTTAGATGCTCATGTTGCTCACATAACAACTATAAGGTTATGTGTGCTGGTTTATCTATTTTTTCAATAATTCCATCACCTCAACAAGATTATCAGCAAAACGACGCGGAGAACTCGCTGCGAAATGAGGGCCTCCTCCTAAATATCCAAAAAGTTCTCCAGATCTATCGATTACAAATTTTACAACATTAACTGTTTTTCCCGAAGCGGATTTGTAGAAGTAAAGTAGTTCATCTCCTTGAACAACAACTTTTACTCCCCTGGATGTACTTTGGGCTATCTCATTCAATTTATCAATCCCGACACCACCAAACATCAAATTTGAAGCATTCTGTAAATTGGACACTTTTGCAACTGATTGTAAAAGTACTTTTCTAGATATTGGGAAATATTTTCTTATTATTAGTGAACCAATGACAATAGATATAGGTATCATTAGTCTATATATTCCAGTCCTATTCATTGAAATTTCTTTATCCAATAGTTGGGTATCGTTTTGATCTAGTTCAGTCATTGTGCCCCCATATGTTTTTCTACAATAGTAGTAACAGTATAACTAAACTATATCATCTCAGAACATATTTATCCACGCTAACTTCAATTTGCATTAGATAATCTTGTTAAGTTTTAACAAAAAATACATACTGATTTCGACATATTATTGTTGTCTCTTCTTACAACTTTTAAATTTTTGCTTCACTTTTGTTACACTCAATTTCTTGAAATAATCGTTGTTTTGTACTTATACAACTCTAACATTGTGACCATTCAAAAGTAAATCTATTCCAGTCTGATATTACTACTTAAGTAGTCATTTTAAATCATGATTTGTGAATAAGATTTAAACTTATGCTACTGAGACACACTCATGTAAATTGTTGATGACTCTTATCAGAACGTCTACTTTATCATTGAATAGTCCAACAACATCAAAATCACTAAATGGTGACTTGTCAACTAAATCTTGTTTCGTTATATCACCGTTTTGCTGAACATAATTGATGATACTTTTTACAAATTCTTGTTGCTTTGATGTTAAAATATTCGTATTTAAATATTCGTTGAATTTTTGGTTAATCGCTTCTTGCTCGATACCAACAATACTGCGGATAAATACTGCCAGATTCTCTTCTTTAGTTACTTTGAAATAATCATCTTTTGTACCTAATTCTTGCCATAAGATACGCTCAAGTTCCTTTAGATCATCTGAGGTTATTTTATCCAACATCTTAATCTTGAGAATAGTTTCATTGATTTCATTTGACAGAAGATAGTCAATCACTTTCTCTTCATACGTTTTAAAGTCAATAATATTAACATTTTTGTTGCCTTGATCAATCAGATCATCTTTAAAGTCAGTGGAATAAATGCCAACCTCATCAGTAATGTACTGGATCAAATGTCTTATCTCGTTTCTTAAATGCTCAAGAGTTTTTATATCAACTTTGTTCCAGTAGGTTTGAGTTGATACTTCTGAAAGTAACTCTTTCTTCTCAGCCACTTGAGGGATGCTCAGTCTTTCAAGAAGTGCTTGTGAAATACGAATTATTTGTTCAATTGCTTTTTTAGCAACAACATCTTCTGAAATCAGAGAAAGCATAATATAAAATACTTTCAAATCAAATGCTTTTGCTGACTCTAAATCTTTATCGCTATCGACTAATAATGTTAAGTTATTCTTAACTTCTTGAATGTCAAATTTGGATAGATAAGTCCATTTGTTCTCAAATGAATACTTATCCACTATTGGCATACTATCTCTTACAAGAATTCGATCTCGATTAAAGTTTCTAACCATTTGATAGAGTTCTGTTCTAATACTTTCGTAATATGTCTTATGAAATTCATTCGTTTGATGATCTTGTTTTTGAAGTTCAAATAATAAATCAAGTTTCATTTGAAACACTTTTTGTGTCATCGAGAATCCTTGATTGACTTTCCTACCTTCTGGATTCATATCAAAGAAACTGAAATTGTCACAAAAATCGAAGATATAAAATAGATTTTTATGTCTTAAATGGCCAAAAATATCTTCAGATTTACGGGTTCCCCTACCAATCATTTGTACGAATTTAATTTTCGAATAGATACGTTTAAAAAATACTAGGTTCAATATATCCGGTACGTCAATACCTGTATCGAGCATATCGACTGAAACAGCAATTTGTGGAGGCTTATCTCTTACACTAAAGGTATCGATGATATTTTGAACATAGGTAACATAATTATCTACTAATTTACAGTATTCAGAACCGAGTTCGGGATATAGTTTTTCAAATCTTTCTACGATGAGTTTTGCATGAACATGGTTAAAGGCAAAGATGATTGTCTTACCAATTAAGTCACCACTATTAACTTTCAGCCCTTCATTCATGAGTGTTTGTAAAACTAAGTCTACCGTATTATCATTGTAAATCTTCTTAAAGAAATCAGCCCCACTTAATTCAGTTGGTAATTCACCATCAGGAGTAAGGAATGTTTTTTCATATTCTTCTTTTTCTTCATTGGAAAGTTCACTATACTTAACACCTTGTTTTAAGAACTTAGTAGTTCTATCTAGGACTGTATAACCAACTAAATAATGATCTCTAACGGCTTCTTCCATCTCATAGTGAAAAGTAGGAGTTCCCTCTTCTAAATCAAAAGTCGAATAGGTCGATCGTTCTATCTCATCTCTCGGTGTGGCAGTTAACCCAACAAGAAGTGAATCGAAATAGATAAAGATGGCTTTGTATTTATTGAAAATGGAGCGATGGGCTTCATCGATGATAATTAAATCAAATCGTCCGATACCAAATGTCCTATCATCACCATCTATTAAATTAATCATCGTTTGATAAGTTGAAAAGACCAAACGTGCATTTAAGTCTGGTTCTTTATCTTTATCAGATAAGACTGAAATGGTGTAGTTGGGTAATAGTTTGTTAAAGTTTCTTTTAGCCTGAGTAACTAAAGCCGTTCTATCCGCTAAAAACAATACATTCTTAACCCAACGATTTCTCGTGAGTAACTCAACTAATGAAATAGCCGTTCTTGTCTTTCCTGTGCCTGTAGCCATAACAAGCAATGCTTTTCGTCTATTATGATTGAAAGATTCAACAACATTCGTGATCGCCATTTTTTGATAAGGTCTATCACTAATGTCTTCATTGATCGTTAAATCACTGATTGCACCCCTTTGGCGTAATTTCATCAAGTATTCAAGTTCTTTAATGTTGTGAAAACTAAAGACTTGTCTTGATGGATATCCAAGTTGATCAATGATCCATATTTGATAGCCATTAGTATAATAGATGATTGGAAGATATCCGTACTCTTGTTGTAAACATTTTGCATAAAGTAGTGCTTGTTCTTTACCTATTACGGGAGATACACTTGTTTTCTTTGCTTCTACAACTGCTAGAGGTTTTCCATCGCAACCATATAAAACATAATCTACAAAGCCTGTACCTTGATTATTTGGCATGCCTTGAACTTTAATTTCAATACCAGCTTTTTCTGGAATTTTGACATTATCTTTTTCAAGTACTTTCCAACCTGCTTCTCTTAGGTATAGATCAATGTATAACTTGCGTGTATGTGCTTCACTTAAATTGATACCAACGCCAAGTGTGGTTTGCTTATCAATTTTTGGTTTTAAATGATTTACTAGCTGCAAGTCGATATCAACTTCTTTACTAGATGGGTGTGTTTCGTTTGTTTTGATCAGTAATGTTTCATCAAACAAAGGATAAGACTTAATCAAATCAAGTTTTACCAATAGCTCACCAGCAAAGATATGCAATTGTTTTAATGAAAAGAGTGCTGCTTTTTGACTTACTTCATCATTATGAATCGCAATATTTCCGACTTTTCTTATGTAGTGTAGTGCATTAAGCATTGAAGCATCATTTATAAAGTTAGTGAAATCTTCGGATGATACAAGTTCAAACAAAGAGCTTCGTTGAGGTATGTTATCGTTTCTTAACTGATAAACAAGTTTAACTAAATACTCAAGTGCTTTTCTTGATTGACCAGCACTAAGATCAGGACTTGACAAAACAAAAAATTCTGCATCTTTACAAAACAAGTATAAATTATTCAGAGAATCTATGTTTTTTAAATAATCGAAGTTCATAAGGTCACTTCCTTATCCAAAATATTCTTGCATTAGTGAATCAAACAATGCTTGTGTTGTGTCTAGAGATTTTTGAACTGAAGATTTCAATTTGTCGACTTGATTAATAAATATTTCAAATTCCATTTGTGATTGTAAGTTACTAGGTAGTAATATGTTCATTTTACTTAGATGTGAAGGTCCAAAATGCATTTGAGCAATACCTCTCATCTCACTCATTACTTGTCTTTTAAAAAACATAGATTTTAAAAACTCTCTGAAGTATCCAACAGTTAGATGATCACTATTTGGTTTAAATCTAATTATTCCTGTATTTAAACAATATTTATCTTCACTTTCAATAACAACGACCTTCTTATCAAAGTTATCTGGAGCTATTGCTGATGACACTACTAAAATATCATTCTTATCACATATAAAATGACTATATGCTCCATTTGCTAAATCATCGCTAATAAAGCGATCACTCTTATAACCAAAAGTTATATTATTATCATTTATGTTTGACCCAGTAAGTAAAATACATCCTTCATTTTTAAAGCTAACGCTTCTAACACCTGGTCCTTCTTGGAACCAGACATAATCAGTCAATGGAACTTCTTTTCCTTTATCACCAAACATCTCGACAAATCGTGATTTGATAAGGTTATCTAGTTCGCTTAACTGCAGCTTTCTTTTATCTAGAATGCTTTTATTCTTAACCAGTATATTCACAATTTCCTTCTGTTTTTCAATTGTGGGTAGTTGTAATTTTGCTTCTGTTAAATTTCCAAGTTTTATATACTTAATTACACCACCTATAGATTGATTTCGCAACTCATCAATATATTCTTCCATAAAGTAATACAGGTATGGAATGAATAATCTACCATCACTATTATCTTCAATAATATATGTTCTCTGATAGGCGTCAAACTTACCCTTATAATACTTAACATTCAAATCACCATTTCCAGCGACCAAAACACATTCACAATCATACGAGTATGAAGATATCTTTAATGGCTCTCTTGAGCAAGTGAAGAATGGATATTGACCATCTGAAGATGATGCATTAGCATCTAGCTTACCTGTCTTAATTTTTGTTAATTCTCCTAAACGTATTTTCTCCATAATCATCCCTACAAATCTAAATTTAGAAGTGATTTGAGTTCATTTTTAAGCACTTCAATCTCGTCATCTAAAGAGTCAATTCTGTCCATAATTACTGAAGGTGAATCATACTCAATATTTTCATACTCTGTTTCTAGGTACTTATTGATAGATAAATCATAGTCGTTAGCAATGATGTCTTTTTTGTCTACAAAGAATGATTTCTCAAGTCTTGTTCTACTCACTTCATTATCTAAATTATGGAATCTATTAATAATATCATTTATATCGTTATCTTCAATTGGGCTACGTTTATCATCTAATGTGTATCCATCTGCTTCCATATTATAGAACCAAACCTTGTCTGTTCCACCAGTGTTAGTTTTTGTAAATATAATAATAGCTGTTGAAACTCCAGCATATGGCTTAAATACGCCACTAGGCATAGATATAACAGCAACCAATTTCTGGTTGTTTACAAGTTCTTTTCTAATGTCTTTATGAGCATTGCTAGAACCAAAAAGAACACCATCTGGAACAATTGAAGCTGCTCTTCCTCCGACCTTTAACATTCTAAGCATTACAGCGATGAATAATAACTCTGTCTTTTTTGTTTTGGTTACAGCTAGCAAGTCCTTAGACACCGCTTCGTAATCTAAGCTACCTTTAAAAGGTGGATTGGCCAAGATTAAAGAATACTTATTTGCTGCTGTATTTTCTTCTGATAATGAATCTTGATATTTAATATCCGGTTGATCAACGCCATGAAGCATCATATTCATCGCACCAATTCGAAGCATAGTTTGATCTGTATCGTATCCACTAAACATAGTAGTCGTATATTTTTCTTGATTTTCTGCTTTTAATAACTCGTTTGAATAATGTTCATGAATATATCTTGCTGATTCGACAATAAAACCTGCACTACCCATTGCAGGGTCTGCAATAACATCACTTAATGTAGGTTTCATAAGTTCGACCATCATTCGAATGATATGTCTTGGTGTTCTAAACTGGCCATTCGTACCACTGGATGCTATCTTGGCAAGTAAATATTCATAGACATCACCCATGATGTCTTTATTGTTGAGATCGAGAGCATCTAAACCATCAACAACTTTAAGAAGCACTCTAGGAGTCGGAACCATAAATACAGCATCTTTCATATATCTTGAAAAAGCAGTATCTTTACCATTATTGATTTGTTTAATGAAAGGAAATACTTTGTCTTTGACAGTATTAAATAATGCTTGAGGTTCGAAATTCTTAAAATGACTCCATCGCAAATTGATGTATGGTTCATTGATATTTTCCTTCTCATCCACATAATTGCCACTTTTGAATAATAGGTTTTTGAGTTCAACACCTAAAACCTGTGCGTTACGTTCTTTCTTGATTTGGTTATCATCTAGTAGTTTTATAAATAAAAGATATGTAACTTGTTCAATAACCGATAAGGGATTGGCTAAACCACCAGTCCAAAACGTCTCCCAAATATTATCAATTTTACTTTTTAAATCGCCTGTAATCATTTCTCTTCCTCCTCAGTTCTTATAACGTTATCTTTAAACTATGCTTGCAGTTTTCTCTTTATTTTTATAGTAGGTTTAAACTTATCATTTTCCCACCAATTAACAGTAATAATAGATACGTCTAAAATATCTGCAAGTTTTCCTTAAAATGAATCTTTCAAAGACAAATGACTGATTATTTCACTGTTCGATTGGAGCATTTTCAATGTTCTCCCTCACCTTTCCTAAAAATCTAATTTGTAAATAATCCTAAATTCAGACAATCCTATTTTCATGTTAGCAGACATAAATAATGGTGTCTACATTTTTTGACGAAACAGGAAAGATTGGCCTCTTCTACGTAAAGAAGAATTAGCTTTGCATTTCAAATAGGTGTTTATTTCATAAATGATATGCAGGGTACTTTTACTGTTTTGATTTGGATTAAGACTAAAACTAAATTTCACTTTCAGTAAATTGATTATGTACATTTCTCTACTAGTGTGATTAGATTTAGAAAAGTATAACATGAAATCTTCAGATGCTTCTTGTCTGGATTATCTCTCACTTCAATATAGATTGTCGAGGTAAAAATATGCTAGATGCGAAAAGAGATTACATAATAAAAACCCTTTCTAGAACTAATCGAAAAGATTATGAGAATTATGTTGTGAATGCCATTTGGAACCGACTAGCCAGGCTAGACATTCAACCGGTTACCCAACAATACGTTAAAAGATCTGATGGCAGGTATGCTCTTGTTGACCTATTTTTTCCTCAGTTAAATTTTGGCATTGAATGCGACGAATCTTATCATAAGGTTAATATTGATCATGACACAAAAAGAGAGTTGACTATGCTTGAAATGTTAGGCACAGTTCAGGAAACTGAAGACTTCATTTTAAGACGAGTTGATGTAGATGATAGTCTTGAATCAATTGAAAAACAAGTTAACGCTATTGTTGATGAGATTAATACATTGTTAAATTCAAAAGAAGTCAATGAGTGGAATATAAATGAAAGACCTGTTGCTATTGTCAATCGACAAGGTTCGCTGTCAGTAATTGACAATGTCAGGTTTCGTACAATCGTTGAAGTTGCGGAGTGTTTTGGTAAGTATTATAAAGGTATGCAGCAATGCTATTTTAAACTTGATCAGGAAAACATGATTTGGTGCCCAAAATTGTCTATAATGAAGGACGGTAAAAACATATCAACAGGAAGTCGAGATTGGATCAATTATCTGTCGGATGACTGGGAGCGCATTACAGAGACTAGGGAAAACATTAATCTAATTGGAAGTATTGAAGAACAGTCTCGAAAACCGAGGATTACATTTGCACAAAGCTCTAATTCGTTTGGACAACGAATGTACAGATTTATTGGCGTATATCAATTTTCAGAATCAGAATCAAATCATAATTTAAGGGTCTATAAAAGAATATCTACAAAGATTTCATATGTAAACAATAAACTTGTTCTTGAGTCTATATAGTGATATCAACATTTCATAAAAGAACAGTTACATTTCCCGGAAGTAATTGTAGTACGAGAAATATTCGTAGTTCAGATCACCTTTTGTACCATTACGGTTTTTGATTATACTTAACACCATTTCTTGTGGAAACCTCTTTATAATTATTGGCTTCTCATTTCCTTCCTTTTTTATATGTAATGCTAACAATACATCAGAAGAGTATTCTATAGCCCCAGATTCTTTAAATGCTTGCATGGACACTTCTTCGTCTTTATAGCTGGCTCGGTTAAAACTGCTGATGCCTATAATTGGTATTCTGCAATCACGACTCAACCTTTTTAATTCCAAAATGTTCCGATCCATGTTTTGTTTATCATTCAAGTAAACATTAAATGGTGACATGATTTGAATATAGTCAATAATCACTACAGGACGTCTCTTTGTAAATTTCATATGTTTATACACTTCATGCTTTATTTGTTCGATTCCGATATCGCCCGTTCCCTGCATTATGAATATTCTATCCGCATATATCTCATAGGCAGAAATGGCCTTGCTAATCAGATTTTTATCTTCATTACTGTATTTTACATACCGCTTCCCCGACAATATTCCTCTAACTGTTTTCGACAGTTTAATTTCAGAAGTTTTCGGCGACTTCCCACATTCCTCTGTCAATGTAAGTCTACTTATACTCTTTGCCATTAGTTCATATCTTGACATTTCCAGACTAAATATCAACACATCCGTACCGTTGTTCGCTATTTGATCACCAATCTGAGTAACAAATGTCGTTTTGCCCAAAGAGGACATTGCTCCAACTATATATAAACCTTCATAGAGCCCATCATCTAGCAACTTATCCAGTTTTGTAAAACCTGTAGGTATGGGTGGTGTGTTAGCACTTTCTTTAATTCCGTCAATGAAAGCACCTAAATGATTTTTAACTGATGTCTTTAAATACTCTTCGTAATCTCTGTCTCTCAAAGACTCATCAATCATTCCAACATTCTTTATGGATTGTGTAAAGGCATATCGATCATTTATCAACGCATCATTGCTGTCCTTAAACGGTTCAGATACATTTGATACATCGAACTCAATCTGTAGTTCACGCAATTTTTCTGTTAACTTATCAGTTGCCGCCTTGCCTCTTTCATCATTATCCAGCGATATAATTAATGGGCACGAAGGTTTTCTATCACCCACTAATCTTAGGAAACTATGTACATTTGCCGTACTGCCAAGGCCAACAGCCTCGCCTCCTATTTCCATGATACTTAACGCATCAATTTCGCTTTCTACAACAAATACAGGTTTGACTGATTCATACAAGGTGTCAAAGTTAAAAATTTGGCTGGCACCGTATTTTCTGAATCTGTTTTCTTTTGCAGCATCAATATCCGTATTCCTTGCCGTATAACTTCCTTTACCAGTAGGTATAATTAGTGCTTTCCAGGTTGTTTGCACACCATCAACATTTACACTGAGTAACGGATCAAAACCAACATTAAACCTGTCAAGAACAGCATTTGACAATCCTCTTCTCTTTGGGTAATCGGTATCATTTATTGCCTTATGACATTGGTCAAAATATGTCGTTAAATCCTCTTCCTGTTTTGTTACCTCTGTACTTTTCAATATTGGTGCTTCCTTGATCTCACCAACATTAAAAATCTCGCATGCCTTACTAAACTTCTCAGGAAAACTTTTCAAGTTATATTCAATACCAATCAATTCAAAAATGTCATAAGTTGCATTGCAACTAAAACAGTGAACTTTGTTTCTCTTCTTGTCATAACTCATGCTTGGGTTCTTATCGTCATGCTCAGGATTTAAACAATGAAACTTTCTCCTTAAGCTATATCCCTTGTACTTCAAGTAATCTGGTAGTTTTAGCCTGAAGTATTCCTTCATTTCATCTTGATTCATAGTTATTCCCCTTTGTTTTCCTATAGGTAGTTTTGGTATTAGTATTAGTGTAAATACAATTACTACAAACAAGGTAATTGTATTTACTAATAATTTTTTATAATTATTAATAATTATTCAATTTTGTAAGTGTCAAAATAGCCACTGTTTACTATGCTTTTCTACATCATGACATCATCACAAGGTATCATTTTCATCACAACAAGGTACTTTTTTCATCATTGCCAGGTACTAAAAACATCATCACCTGGTACTTTTACTTATCGGATAGTCTATCCATGTAACCTTAATCTTAAGCTGAATAAATGAAAAATAATCTATGTTAATTGCCTGTTCTTTACTGATAGGTGTGTTGTCTTGATAGTAATTCCAAGTTAAAACATCAGAAAATGCATTCATATCTCTGTTAAACGGTTCCATTATGCGCTGTTTTATCTGTCCTGTTTTAACGATACTGTCATAACTGGGTAATTGAGGACACACGTCAATCAATTTCCTAACAGTCAAAGTGTCAGCATTATCATGATTAAAATTGATATTCTTGTGCCAAGCTATCTTCTTCAATAAGTAGTAACTGTGCGGGTTTTCATTTTCATTAAAGGTGTAAAGTTTTGTAGGGAATTGCATTATTTTAAATTCTTTTATTAACCTACAAAAATCATCACTCAATTTAGTCGTTATTATCGAGTTCCTTATTGTTCCCTCATCTGACAAAATTTTCATATCATAAATTCTTTGTTTGGTCTTTTTCCTTGTTTCATTCCCAAGATCATATTCCAAACGTATATTACTCAGATTCTTCAAAATTCTCTTTACTTGCTCTCTGGCTTTGTTTGGGGCAATAATTCCACGCCTGTTCATGTAAGTTTCTAGTGATATGTTTATCGTTGCGCTGTTTCTGCTCATGTTATTATATTCAACTATCAACATGTCAATAAATTGCAATGTCACTACATCAAGACTGGTCTCTAAATGATTCTCAAGATATACCGTCAGTCCTTCATGTTCCATTTTTACTCTTTGGTAAACATAATCAACATCAACAGCATGGCCTTTCGAACTCAACGTTGACAGCCAACCGGTTAGCGGACCCTGTCTGATTACTTCGAAGTTTGGTGCACTTCCAACCTCTTTTTGCGGTGATGTTATATCAATTAAAGTTTGGTGTATTTGCTTAATGATTAGTGCATCGTAATTTTTAGTAGATCCGAATATTTGTTTAGTTTTCAATGCAAGTAATACACCGATTTCTCGGATTTTATTAAGCTCCATCAAATAATTGATATGCATACTAATATCGTTTTTCAACGTATTTATAAACAACTTCACTTCTGTTTCTTTACTTTCCTTCATTAAGTGTACTTTAATCATGAGTTCGCTGTAGTGATTAAAATTTCCGCTCAATATCATTTCTGCATCACACACGATACCTAAAAAGTCTTCACCAAACTGCTTTTTCATAAATCTATTCTCAGCAGCTACTTGCATTGTATTTGCTTCTTTTCCGAGTCTTCCCAATTCTATGTTCAATCTTACAGCTTCCTCGTAGTAAGGTTTAGCTTTGTTCTCGTTCTCAAGTTCATTTTCTTCTACTGACTTTTCAATAAGTTCCCAAATCTGGTGTTCAATTTTAATCATTTCATCATCAATGGCTTTAAGTCGTTTTATTTCGTGGTCAGTTAAAATAACCCGTTTGTCACATTTGACAAGTGCTCTTTTAAAATCATTATTGTAAAGATTCTCTTCGTCTAAAGTGATTAACTCCTCTTCAGCTTCCCCATCCCAAAGATCATTATCCATCTTCATTTCCTCTTTCCCCTTTTGCTGGGACTATAGTTTATGGATTTTCAAATAGTAAATAATTCTACTTAATGCGCTTCAATAAATCTTTTAATCAAATCTATAAAACTTATTAGATGATTCGACAAAACTACTGAAGCGATAATTGTATTGTTTAATAGGGTCAATCTATCAATTAGTTTTCGAATATTTTTTTCTCTCGGTCTACTCTCTAATAACTCATCTTTAATATCACTCAATAACTCAAACAGTCTATCTTTATCTTGGTTATTACTTACTTCCTTACCGACTAGATCTAATATCAACTCTATTAGCTTGTTAACCTCCACCATATCTGTATTTGAAATTGATATGTTAGATATTATTGTAGTTCCCTCATTATTCATGCTAATTAGTCCATTATTATCACCACTAAACTGTACATTGATTCCTTTATTCGTTGTTTCACTACTTAAGTCTATGATAAGTTCATCCAAGTATGAAATAATTTGCTGTACAAAAGGTTGTACTACCACTCTGTTAAACTCATCTGTATGGTCTTGAAACATTCTACTACTAGAATAGCCATTCGAAAGTTGATAATATTGATTATAATTGTCGGATGCATATGACAACAATTGATAGGTAAATGCTATTTCATCTCGACTATTATGTTGAATTGGGAATCGGTTGTATCCTTTTGATTTAATTATGTGCTCAATATCAAAAACTCTAGTATTGTTTGTCTCAATAAAACTTGATATTACTTCACTTGTGTTTATAAAGCTCACAAAAATCTTAAGGTTATCCATTGCTTCTGTATAACCCGTTTTTAGTAACCTGCTCGCTACAATTCTAAAGTTCTTAGATAGTTTTCGAAGTTCTTTAAGTTCCATTACTTGATACCACAAAAAGGGCAGTATACCTCGTTATTAACTGAATTCAGAGATACTTTCACATGTCTGCCACAGCAACTTAGGGTTAAGAACTTAACATCATGACTTTTTACGTACAAGTTCTTTATCGGATTACTTACTACCTTGCTTTTTGTCTTGAATACACCTTTAGAACTTTTCCCCATTTTTTTTAAACTTTCATTTATTAACTGATTAGCATGATTAATGATTACTTGTTGTGCGACTTCTTTAAGCTCATCTGTTGCAAAGTTGTCAAACTGATCTGTTAATCCACAATAAGGACAATATACACTAGATAAGTCATTCGACAATACATCATCACTATCAATTCTAAAAGTATCTCTACAAAATGGACATTGTAATTCAACATATCCGTCTACATCCGTTGGAATATTGATTTTGAAATCTGCCTTATCCATTGCGAACCCCCCTTTAATTTTTAACTCTTTTGAAGTAATTGTAACTTAATAATCTACTAAAAACAACCAACCGAATATCTATTGTTTGGTTGTCATCAATAGATAAACTAAATAATCTAGAAGGCAGTATATATGCCATTGCCATCTCTCATCTCAATGTTAATCTAGTGTTTGCTCAAGTTGAACAAATCAAATTGCTTTACTAAAATGCACTTAGACACACTCACAGAACACTTTGTTTAGAATTATTTCAAACAGGAAATCTTATAATCTAGTTGTGTAAAAAAGTTATCATGAATTATTTCATAAATAACACAAGAAAATCAATCATTTAAGTTAGTTATTTGACGTAGTTTAGTACAGGTAAAAAACTATACTTATTTACACATAGTCAAAAATGGTATGTATGGCGCATTTTTACCTTGGGGCATGTTCTGGTACTAAAAAGCAGTATCTTTCAAACCACCAGGCTGTGCGGAGCCCTACCGCCATGCAAAGACTGTTCACCGTGTAATTTCGTCGTGAAATGCGTTATAATGCCAATATTAAGACAGGTTAACATAGTTGTTGCAATGTATATTGGTATCAATTATCTTCGGATACTTTTTTATGTCGCAATAAAGGAGGTAACATGTACTACCAGGTTAACGTAAACTATGATGACAGCCAGCATCAACTGGATAGCATTAAACGTAGGAACTCAATTATTAGCAGTAAGTACAACATGATTTATCAGCGCAACATTGATATAAGCTTCTATAAAAAACAAAATGATAAGTTACTGTTGTTGGTTAAAACGAACTCAAGTTTTGACAAGTTGTATAACATAAATGAAGTAATTAGTAGTTATCTATACGATTGTTTATTTGAAATGGTTGGATTTAGTTGTGATCCTGTGACAAATGGTGAATTCATCAAAATGTTTGATTCAAAAAAGACAAGATCAGCAGATTACAATAGTTCTGACATTATTGCTGGTAATGATTTCATTGCAGCCGTCAATTACAAGCACAACAACTCCCTTGTTGAATACAAAGAATACATATTACGTGTTCCCCCAGTAATGGATGCCAAAATTTACTTGTCTTCATTTACTACAGAGGTTACCCAAATACAAAAAGTCGTCAATGACCATTTTATTGGACATCCTGTTCATTATCGGATATTAGGCAATCAAGACAAAGATATCCGTACTGTAATCGATTCTTTGGCTCATGAGTTGTACAAACAAAAAAGGATGTTACATCCTTTGATTGTTCACGCCAAATTTAGTGATGATAATTTCTTTGAAGAAGACTTCGAGATTAGCACATTAATGCCATTATGTGACGGTGGCATGCTTGTCCTTGAAATCGCAGATACACCTTTCAAAGGTTTAACATTAACAGAAAAAACAGATGCCATCAGTCGTTTAGCAAAGATAATCATTAAAAACCGGCATAAAGTGTTGTTTGTTATCCATTGCAGACACTCAAACTCCTTTGTATATGAGCAACTTTGTTCTCAACTTGGTAGATTGAAGTTTGTTGATCTAAATGAAGAAAGCCTTAACTACGATAGTTCAATTGCCTATATACAAGATTTTCTGGTTAATCATCATGCGAATCCAGCAATAGCGTATAAACTGATTGATTCTAGTAACCCTTTATATACTATTAGTGACCTTGATTCAATACTTACTGCTTGGCTTGACAATTACATTGTAGACAGCATGTTTTATCAATACACTTCAACTACAAAGTTGCCAGCGCCAACAAACAGTAACAATGATAGTTGTCAAGCCTACACCCAGTTAATGAACATGGTTGGATTGGACAATATCAAGGTATTGATAAATCAAATCCTTGATGCCCACGACGTTAGCGGTTTGTACAAAAACATTGGTGTCAGTTTATTGCCAACCAGTAAGCACATGTGTTTTTTAGGCAGTCCTGGTACGGCAAAAACCACAGTAGCCCGGTTAATCGGTCAAATCTTTAAACATCATGGCATTCTAACTAAAGGTGACCTAATAGAAGTCGATCGATCGCAGCTAGTCGATCGTTATGTCGGTTGGACAGCTAAAAATGTAAAAGAATTGTTTGCTAAAGCAAAAGGATCAATTTTGTTTATTGACGAAGCTTATGCCCTAATCGATAACGAAGCAGGTTCATTTGGGGATGAAGCCATCAATACCATTGTACTGGAAATGGAAAATTGCAAAGATGACACAATGGTGATCTTTGCCGGTTATCCTAATGAAATGAATTTATTTATCAACAGGAATCCAGGGCTTAGTAGCCGCATAAACTACATGGTTAAGTTTAACGATTATTCAGTAAATGAACTAATTGAAATTGCAAAGCTAATGATTATAGACCGTGGCTTCATGATAACCAATGAAGCACTGGACTATTGTAGGCACAATTTTTATCATGATACAAAATGTCAACAGTCGGGTAACGGTCGGTTTGTGCGTAACATCATTGATCAGGCCATTACTGTCCATAGCAGCCAATTGAAAAAGTCAACTAAGGAAACCATCACTAAAGATGATGTGTTAACTTTAACTGTTGATGATTTCGAACCTCTTTTCGGTCATGTTATAAGCAAGTCACACGATCGTCATATATTGATGACTTAATACCTAAATTATTTAGGTAAACATATTTCTTCTGCATATAGATTAGTGGAGGTGTTAACATGGATCAATTTTTACTTGACTGTCTGGCTGATTATATTAGCGTTATAAAAAACAGCGATGGTCTTATCGGATTTCAAGATATCTTAGTTGACTTGTATATTGATTAAAGTTTTCTGTTTACCTAAGTAAAAGAAAAGGCCAATCTCGGAGAGTAGGTTGGCCTTTTCATTTTATAGTTTGCTAAATACCAGGTAACTAGGTGCCGCAGTAACCTAAACAACCCTTCGATATTTAACTGTGCTATTAGCTTAATTGTTTTCGTGGTATAGTCGCTGTTGTACTTTTGACTTGGATACCATTCAATGTGTCATTTGTGTAGTTGTCTAGTTTTTCGATAATCTTCAGCTGGTTCTTCTTAAACCAATGGCCATAAGTGTTATTTACCATATCTCTAGAATGTCCCAATCTTTTTGAGATATCAAAGTCACTAATTTCGTTGTTTATTAACAATGATACATGTGAGTGCCTAAAATCATGGATTCTTATCTTTTTAACATTGGCTAATCTGCAGTATTGATTTTTCTTACGCTCAAGCGTAGTTGATGATATGGGTTTATCAAGTCCAAACACAAATAAACCCGTTTTAAAACCTGCATATTGTTTGCATTGTTCAACATGCTTCAGTAATGAATCCACCAACTTTGTAGTCAACATTACATTTCTGTAAGATGATCTACATTTTGGTGTAGTAGTCTCATGGTTTCTGTAATCATAGGTTTTTCTGATAATTAACTGTCTGTTATCAAAGTCAATATCTTCAAATGTCAGTGCTAGCAGTTCGCCTTTTCTTATCCCTGTCCAGTACAGCACATCAAAAATCAGACCATACATTTCATCATCAATAATATCACGGAATGCTGCGTATTCTTCTGGTGTGAAAAAGTTCATTTCCTTTTTAACTTCACTCTTTTTAACGTAATCTATCTTGAACGGATTCTTGTCAATATAGTCATGTTTTATTCCCCAAGTCAGCACACGCCTAAAATTAACTTGTATCGTCTTCAAGTAAGTATTTGAATATCCTTTGTTAATGAGTTTACGCTGCCATCTTCGAATATCATCACTTGTAATGTTTTCAACAACGGTATCACCAAAGTACTTCAGTATATGGTAGTTATGAGCCTCTTGGTATGACATCAATGACCTTTTCTTAATCAGTTTTGACTTGTTTTCAACAAACTCATTATACAAATCCTTATACTTAATTTTGTCTCTTTTCCTTGTTACATTATCAGGGCTATCAAGGAATTTTCGTTCAGCAAGCAATGCTTCCTTCTTCGTTTTCCAAACAGAATTTTGTACTTTTTTCTGTATCACTTGCCCTTGTTCATTCACACATCTAACTGAAAAGTAATAAACTCCTTTTCTCGTTTTCCCTACTGACATAACTCCATCACCTCATTTCATCTTTAATTATCTCAATATCTAAACCTCCGTTTTTCTCAATATAGTCAATATCGATATTCAGTCGTTCAATAACCATCCTTGCAGGTATTCTTGATTTTGTAAGTAAAATATACCCCGAATCTTCAAGCTCTTTCTTCAATTCAACAAATGCTTTTCTTGCTGTTGATAAAGACACCCCAGTTAAATTAACGAGGTCAGTAGGTGTCCAATATGGACGTTGCAGCAGTTGTCTAAGTGTCATTTAATGCCTCTTTCGTATAAAATATGTAGTTATTTAGATAAGGATTTCACTTTGTAAAAGTTTTTTGAATCATTTTCATAAACCAAAATTTTCGTTACTTTTACTCTTTTTTTGTAAATTGAAAACCGTATCTCTCTGCATTATGTTTCATACGTATAAGCGCAATAATTTGTCAGTTACAACTCAGTTTTTGATCTTTTTTTAAATTATTACAATAATTGTAGTAACTCTTTCTGCTAATATTCAACAATTGGCATGCCTGGTCTATGGTGATCTCACCATTCTTCACACAATTGATAATGTTTAAACTCTTATTTGTCATTTTGGAAGGTCTGCCAAATTTAATCCCTCTTTTCTTTGCTGAGCAAATTCCCTCTTTTTGTCTGGCCAAAATACTTATTCTCTCTTGTTCAGCCACATATCCCAATATTGTCAGTATTATATCTGCTACAAACTTTCCCGTTAGTCCTGTTTCTGTCAGTCTGTCGGTATTTAATGCCGGCATGTCTAAAATTGTTATGTTAACCCCTTTGTCAATAATCTTCGAATATTCTTTTCTAATCATTTCGTAATTTCTGCCTAGTCGATCGATGCTTTTGATAACAAGTGTGTCACCTTTTCTTAGTGATTTCATCATCGCATTATATTCGATCCTCTCGAAATCTTTACCGCTTTGCTTATCAATGTATATCGATGACATATCAACACCTGCTACAAATAAAGCATCCAGTTGCCTTGATTCATTCTGCTCTTTCGTTGACACCCTTGCATACCCAATTTTCATATTATCTACCTCCTAGGTTATTTTATCGTGGTTGTGTAATAAAGTACGCATAAAAAATTGGCGTTTCTCACCAACATCATAAATCCATTAATATTGACATTCTTAGATACTAATTGCACTTGATCATTGATTAGAATTACTTGTGTTACTGTTCCCAATAAATCTACATTTAGGATAGTTCTCACATCCCCAAAATCTTCCTTTGTTCCCAATTCTTTCTATAAGTTTTCCTCCACATTTCGGACATTTCACCAATTGGTCAAGATAACGTACAAAATCAGTTTCGGTCTTATTCGTTGCCAGTTTGTCAGTCGAATAATTTCTGTGTTCATCTGTCCAAGATATCACTATACTATTGCACATATGACAGCGGATTTCATTTTTACAGTTTTTACCACTCTTAATATCGTTTCGCACAAAAATCAATACTCCACATACAGGACAGTTTGTCTTCTTTACATTGTAGGTCATTTGGCTCCTCTCTTTTTGTAGAAAATTTTTCAAGTTGATTTGTAAATCAATATCTTACTAATCATTGGTATAGTGGGACAATAATTCTCAAATGGATGGTCTCCTACGGGGTCCGCATGCACACGTTTGTCCCAAACTAATATCAATTACAGGGCTACTGCATTGAGAGTCTCGTACATATCATTTTGTGTAGCAAAAAGAGAACCGTCAGAAATCTCATCTGTTTGCCTTAGTGGGGGGGTAGGCCGGCTCTCGATTTTATTATAACGCAATAACAAAAACATGTAAGCAAAAATTCTTCGCGAAATCTATACTTTGACTCGTTTAAACTAAAATATCAGTTTTTTCAAAAGTATATCACATTGCATATTGAAAATGGCATCGTGAGTTATTATTATTCAAAAATTACTCTGATTTCAACTGTCTACCATAGTCATCTTCAATTCTCACAATATCATTAATATCTAGTGTGGAAATCTCTAGTATATGGAATTCTTCGAGTGCTCTCTGTCTATGAATTTCATAAGGTTTGTGATAGATCAAATCACCTGCCTTTATTATCCTAATTGTTTCAATTCCTTCACTCAATAGATAATATTCAGCACTCCCTTTGATAACATATAAAGCTTCGTGCTTTCTCGTGTGATAATGCAAACTAACAGCATGTCCTTTTTTAATCTTGAGCAGTCGAATTGAAAAAACCTCATTCTCGTATAAAAATATATCTTCTCCCCAAGGTTTGATCTGTATAGACATAAATTCCCTCCTATTTTTTGTGATAAAGAGTAGCTCAATCCGCTACTCTTTAAACCTATAGTTACAAGGAAAGGGGATCATGCAACTATTTTAAACCCATTAACTCGCACGCATTTTGTCCCAACATCATTTCCTGATGTTCCTTCGATTTAGTCACAAACTTGACTTTGGAGATTTCCTGTTTTATATCTCCAAATGGTGCATCAGATGAGAACAAGACTTTCTTAGGGCCTGCTAACTCGTATGCCTTTTTAATTACAGGAACATAAGCTGCACATGTACTTAGATAAAAATTATCTATGGTACACGCAAGTTCTATAGCTCTATCATACATCCAAGGTACACCAATATGAAAATAGACAACCGGAACCTCTGGGAAGGTTCTAGCCATTTCTGCCCACTTGTCTGGGATGGAGAACATATCTGACATGCCATGAACTACAACAATTTTGTTGTATTTTTTGCATATTTCAAAATATGGATCCAAGACACTATGCCTATCTGCGGAGTAACCAAATCTGATAGCGTTTAGCTTTAAACCATAAAAACCATAATCTTTGAAGCACTTTTCAAGTTGCTCTTCACCATCAATATCCCATGGATTTATTACTGCAAATCCAAGTGTTCTATCTGGGTATTTTTGTGTACACTCAAAAATATAGTCATTATCAACCGTTTCTAGCTGTGAGCATATCATTGCTTTATCAACCCCAGCCTCATCCATCAATTCTAAAAGAGATTCAAACTTATAGTTCTCTCCTTTTTTAATACCAATATGAGTAAGTAAATCTACTATCATGTCGAGCTCCTTCCCAAGTTGAAGATCCTCATTGCATTTATTCCAGTTACTTTTTCAAAACCATTTTCGTATCGCAATGTCGCAATCCTCACTTTTTCGAGTTCAAACTCAAAGTATCCTGCGTCTGGGGTGCCTGTCCCTAAAAGAACCTTATCGATACCTGCTGTTTTTATTGCTCGATGAGTGTTAAAATCCATTGATGATGATGTCTCTAAGTAAACATTCGCATGTTTTTTCGCAATTTGAACAGCACTAGCATTATCATATTGTAAGCCCATTCGTCCCATAATTAAGTTTACAGTTGGATAATCAGATGCAATCTTGTCGAAGAATACTGGACTGGAAAAGACTTCAGCTGCACCAAAACACCAAACAGGTTTATTGTGTTTTCTGCAAATATCTAATAATGGGTAGAAAACCTCTCTTTCGCAAAGCATATAGCCATGTCTTACTGGATTCATATATAAACCATGAAATCCATGAGTTGAGAATGCCTCATCAAGTTCTTCAGCACTGTTGCTATTCCATGGATTCACAGTGTATAAACCAATAAATCTTTCTGGATATTTGCTTATTGCATTCGAGATAGACTTATTATCAATGTACTCAGCATGACAACTTATTACGCATTTATCAATTCCATTCAAGTTCATTTGATCAAGCAAGTCTTCCGCAAAAATTTCCTTTTTATATTTATGTTTTCCTATTGTATTAGAGACATCGATTATCATTTCTACCTCCTTACTGTCCTTTAACCCAATCAGGACCCAACAAAGATCCTAAAAGTAGTTGTGTGGGTATTGCCTCAGCCATTGCCAAAATTGGACGTTTTACTTGTGGGGTTTGAATAACTTTCATTTGCTCATTCTCGTCAATCTCATCATTAGTTAACAACACTATCTTTCCGCCTCTTTCAATAATTACATTAATCATCCTTTTAGCAGCTCGATCACCAACGAGTGTTGGTGCTAGTATTACCGCGACATAACCAGGTTTTACTGCCAGATACTGTCCATGGGCATAATCAGCCAATTCCCATGCTGCAGTAAAAGCATGTAACCCTTCTCGATATATTAAAGCCATTTGCTTTGCTACTGACAAAGAAGAGTCATTTGCAATAAATTCAATTGCCTCAAAACCTTTAACAAAATCTGTTATTCTTTGAATTCTATTTTCAAAATTCTCAATCCATTCATCGATCCATAAAAATGTTTTTTCTAAGTCTTTCCTAAATTCTTCTGGAAAATCGCCTGTGAGTGCTTGTGCTAAGATACTTAAAGTTAATATCGTAAGTACATGGCTTTTATTTGATAAAGAGGTCTCCTCTCCACAATTGATGGGTAAATAATAGTCGCATATTTTACTTAAATTACTTCCTTCCACGTTGTAAACACCTACAACCCTTGTCTTTCTTTTAGCTACGGAAACGAGTTCTGCAGCTTCCCATGAATTACCGGACTGTGATATTACAACCACTAGAGTTTTATGATTGATCATTCCATAGTTGAACCGAGCCAAATCATACGAGTTGAAATAATAAGCCCTGATACCTCTTAAATTTAAGAAACTAATTACAGAGTCAATCGCATATAATGAACTACCCATCCCTGCAAAAATTACGCTATTCATTTTGCTGCTTTTAAAAAAGGCAACGATTTCTCTAAATTGCAGGTTTCTTTCATGGATGCTAAAACTACTTCTAAGCAACCTTCCTTGAGTTACAACTTCACTAAGAAATCCGTTCATATTTTTCTCCTTTATTTGTTAATTATCAATCTATGAGCATTCTCACCAAAAATCAATTTTCTAATTTCCTCTGAATCTGTAGCACTACGAACTAACTGTAGTGATGATTCAAACATACCCCAAGGCGCATCAGTCCCCATTAATATCTTACTAGGGTTTATGCCGGCAATTGCACGTTTCAATGTAGACAACGATATACCTGCAGTATCAACATAAATATTATCATTTCTTTGTGCAACTCTTATTGCCCAGTCCACTGCATCAGGTTCACCTATATGTGCAAGAATTATTGGCACTTTTGGAAAAGCTCGAGCCATTACCTCAAACTTTCCTGGCAAATTAAACATATCCGAAAGTCCATGACATAATATAGGTTTTTTATATTTCTCACATATTCTAAATATTGGATCGACAATCTCTCTTCGATCAAGTGCATATCCATGTCTCAAAGGGTTCAACTTCAACCCGTAAAGCTTAAGTTCTTTAAAGCATCTTTCTAGCTCGAACTCTGCGTTGTAGTCCCAAGGATTCACAATTCCAAATCCAAAAATCCGATCCTTGAATTCTTGCTGAGCATATGAAACATAGTCATTATCGATTGCTTCAGGGTGACCCGTTACAATAGCACTGTCAACTCCTGCCCTATTCATCCAATCTATAATATTTTCGACTGGAAAGTTCTCTCCTTTTCGGTGACCTATATGATTGTGAGAGTCAATTATCATAAACGAATACCTCCTTCCTTCTCATATAGCTCTATGAAATTCTTTGAGCAAATTCTCTCGAATTGCTCTTTGCTTTTGCATAACAAATGAATCTTATCAAGTTCCATTCTCAAATCTGATAGCGGAGTATTAGAACCAAATATCAACTGGTGTGTTAGATTTTCTATCAACGCATTTTCCAATCTATTTGAAAACATTGTTGAAGTCTCAATATACAAATCCTTTGATCTTTTGATGGCACCAATAGCTGACTTGGTTTCATACATTTGTCCACCATGCTCCATTATTAAAGTGATTCCTGGAAAAACCTCAGCAACTTCTTCAAACATGTTTGGTATGGTGAATTGGTTTGCACCTCCAAATGAAGATATAGGTATTTTGTAATCTCGACAAAACACAAAAATATCACCTAGGATTTCAAAATTATTCAATGCATATCCATGTAGAACGGGATGCAGTTTCAAGCCCTTGAAAATACCATTATTGAAAGCTTCTTTTACTTCAATTTCGGCTTTTGGATTCCATGGATTAACAACATAATATGGGATAAATCTTTTAGGGAATTTCCGTGCCGCTAGTTCAACCATATTATTATCTATCATTTCTGAAAAACTATAAATAACTGACATATCTATCTTATTCTTGTCCATTGATTCAAGAATTTCAGCCGCACTAATACTGTATCCTTTCTTCACTCCAATCTGAACATGAGCGTCAATAATCATTTTTTTTATCACCTCAGCTTACATTTTTGCTTTTATAAGTGTTTTTACTAAATCTTTTTCAGCGGATGCTATCATCACTTGATCCATGGCATGATTTAGCAATATGCTAAAGGGTATATCAATCCCCCTAGATTCTCTAACCACAAGTTTATGAAACTGAATTTCAAGCGCTTTAAGAATAGCATCTTCTGCCTGCATTATTATATCCATGGCTTCTGAAACCTCGTCTTTTACGATTAAATCAAGTGCTTTGTAAACAAGTGATCGCCCTTCGCCCGAGTATCCAATCATCTCCATGCAAATTGATATAGTTTCTTCTTTACTAACAATATTATCAATCATGGTTCTTACAAAATCTCCAAAGCCTTAAGGGTCTTTTCAAGAATAATACTCCCTTTGACAAGACCATAATCACGCATGTCAATATTTAAACATGGTAAGTTTAATCCTTGTTGTGATATATATTGTGTAATATCTTGTGTTTGGCTTTTAATTTGAGGTGCTAAAAGAACGACATCGAGTTTAGTATAGTCAAACTGCCTAAAATTCAGACTCGTACTACATTCAACATTTATCTCTAAGTCTCTTTCAATCGCATTCTTTTTCAAACTGTCTACAATTAAACCGCTGGACATTCCCGCAGCACACAGGATTAAAATATTTATTTTTTTCATTTTCTCTCCAATCATCATTAACATTGGGAGCCGGAGTCCCAATGTCCATTAACAATTACTGACTTTTCTTCGCAAGTTCCTCTTCTTGAATAATCATCTTCTTTTCCCACAATTTTGCAAATGGATACCAAATTAGAAATAGTAATACTAAGAGAAACACCTGCGCTATAACTGCAAGCCAATCTCCACCAGTAGATAAGTAGGGATTAATCAAAGCAGGCGTTGTCCAAGGTGTTGGTATAAAGGAGGCGGTTATAAATCCTAATCTCGTCAAAAAATATGCATACATTGATCCTACTACCCCTGCCAACATAAAAGGTATGAATAAAATTGGATTAAATGCAATTGGAGCTCCAAAAACAATAGGCTCATTAATGTTGAAAATCCCTGGCCCTAAACTTAAACGAGCAACCTCTCTTAAAGTTGCTGATTTCGATTTCCACCAGATTAATACCAATGGGATTGTGCTTCCAACTCCTCCAATCATTATCCATGTGAATACAAATGGTTCGGTAAATACTCTAGGCAATGCTTGCCCTGCTACACTGGCAGCCGTATTTTCCGCAATATTTGCAATTAGGAAGGGATACAATACGCCCCATACAGTGAATGATCCGCCATGAATACCTACAAACCATAATGCCTGAAGTACAAGAACAGCAACCAAAATACCAAACCAAGTGTCTTGTAGTATAAGCAATGGACTTATTATCATTGAAAGAAACTCAGCCAATTCAAACCCGAGTACAACACGCAAAAACCAAAAGAATGTCATCAAAATAGCCATCGGTACAAGTGCTCCAAAACTTGAAGATATGTTAGATGGAACTCCTTTAGGCATTCTTATTGTGATGTTTTTCTTGTTAGCAAAATTCATAAACTCACCAACAATTATCCCTACAACAAAAATCGCAAACAGTCCATGTACGGAGATGCCTCGAACATTTATTGTATTAGTTGCTAAGTCGATTGGTGCAACCACAACGAGTGAGCAAGCTACCGTTACTACACTTCCGATTGTCTCATCAAGCTTATACATTTTCGCCATTTCAGCTCCTAAGCTTATTGCAACCCAAAGACTTAGAAAGTTAAATGACATAGCAAAGAAGATATTCAATTCATTTGCAAATGGCTCAAATATTTTCGCCAATGCTTCAATCGGTAGATTAGTTAGAATCAAAGGTACAGAACCAACAATGATGAATGGGATACTTCTCATGAAAGCTGCTCGAATAGCAGCCATGTGTCTTTGATTTCCGAACTTAACCAAAGGTGGTGCTAGCTTAGTCTCAACCCATTGCCCAATACGATCTAAAAACCGTTCAAATTTGCTTTCATTTACATTCTCCATTATTTACCTCCTTATAAATTGTAAATGATCTATTTAAGAAGAACTCCGGCTTCTTACTTAATTCTACTAGGAATACCTATCAGCATGTATTTTATTGTTTATTTTTGTATGTATATGTTTGTTTATAATCTCATAATACATCATTACTCAATCTATTTCAATACAAACATTGTCATTTTCATTATTTCAAATCAAACCTGATATGTAGGTTACCAAACTGATTAAACAAGTTAATTACATATCTAATTTACAAAGCACTTCATGATAATTTTCACTCTTTGTGCTTATTTCTATTTCGCCTCAATGATTTCAGCGGGGAACAGATATAAAACCTTACAATCACAATTTTTGTATGGGTCTTTCTTCTACATCAGTAGTTGATATCAATTATTTATTCCTCAAAAATCGAAGCTATATCGACTATCAGTTACTAATTGAAGATCCATCATTTCCACATTTTATTACAAGGTTATTATAGATACTTGGCACCACATATCTGATTCAGTCACTTAAAAAATCACCATAGTTAATGGTGCATTTACATGATTTCTGTACAAAACAATTACATGAAAATATTATGTGATTCAATATCCCACAACTTCCATGAAATATCGAATACTACTCCAACAAAAAATAAACGTGTCCTATTTATATAATATCATACAGCCTGGAAGGTGCTCGCAAGTCTGAAATTATCTTTCTTGAAAGATTGATCATCCAGCAATTATCAGCTTCATATCATTAACTTGCTTAAATTTCTCTTCCTCTTGAGTTGATAAACCTGTATCGGTGATAATAACATCGATATCTTCCAACTTAGCAAAACGAACTGCTGCCGAAACTCCAAATTTTGATGAATCAGCCAGTAGTATAACCTGATTTGAAGCACTAATGAAAGATTTCTTAACTGCACTATCTCCATAATAAAACAACATTAACCCGTTTTCAGTATCGACTGTGCTTGTCGCTAAAAAAAGTTTATCAACACGGAAGTTTTGCATATACTCCACTGCATCACTGCCTGCTACTACATATGAGTCACCATTTTTCTGGACTCTTCCACCAATAATGTGAACACTCACGTTTGGTTTTGCTATTAATACATTCAAAATTTGTATGTCATTAGTGAATACCGTAACATTAACACCATCCAAGATTTTTGCTAACTCATAAATGGTGCTTCCGTCATCTAGAAGAATTGTGTCACCTTCCTTGATCAATTTTCTTGCCTCAGTTGCGATAATTCTTTTTTGCTGAATAAATCGACTGCGTCTAATGTTTGTGAATGATTGATCTTTGGCTGGCTTTTCTGTAACTATCGTTGCTCCTCCATGAACGCGTTTCAAAACTCCCTTTTTCTCAAGCAAAGACAAATCAAGTCTAATTGTTTTAGGTGATACTTCAAGATAATGGCTCAAATAATCTACATCCACAATTCCTTCTACTTGAATTAATCGAGTAATCATTTCAAGTCTTTTTTCTAATATCATAATTTTTCCTTTCTAAACTAATATTTTTCTGTAGCCTCGCAATGCCCCACTCAAAACTCCTGTTCAAAATTCAATACTATAATAGCATATTCGTTCGTTTTTGTGCATATTGATCAATGATTTATGGCGTTTTTGTACTGATTTGAGTACTTATCATAATTTTATTCTTCAATTTCACATGACATAATTGATCTCGTCGTCCATCACAAATAATAGATTAAGCCCGCATCTCCAACCCAACAACTTTCTCCGTCAATAATGATCTAGCCACAACATCAAACAATACAAACAGCCTGTCTTCAGGTACGTGAGTTAAAGAAATTTATATTTCAATAAATCAAAGGCAAATTTGCCTAAGTATATCTAAATCGTTTTAACTGTGATGAGAACATGTAAATGGAAGCTGAGGGCATCAAATTGCATTTATAATTCCATTCAAGATGTGAGTTTTCGACAACACCTAGTACTGCTAAACTTTCAAACTTTACTATGACATTTATTATAAAAAACGGCGCTATTGAACTGTTCAACATTTAACTAATAATCAAGCAAATAAATGTTACAATCCATATTCAATAATTACTACATTATTTAACTGTTATCAAAGAAATGTCTGTGTGATTAATTAATCATTTCAATCATTTGAAATTCATGTATCCTTGTGGTAATTTAATTAGAAATTATCATCGACATTCTCTTAATCTCTCAAGATGTTTTGCTTGCATCGTCTCCTACGGAGTCCGCATGCACACGTTCGTCCCAAACTAGTATCAACAATAGGGCTACACTGTTTCGTGTCCCATACATACCATTTTTGACATATATTACAACAAAAAGAGAACCGTCAGAAATCTCATCTGTTTGCCTTGGTGGGGGTTAGGCCGGTTCTCTTTAACATTTTAACGCAGCATTTGCTTTTTGTAAGCACTTCATATAATGCAGTTGACCACAATAGTGAAGTTGATCATTTAACTAGTACACTATACATACATTTCGAAGTCGTTTATTTTCATTACAAACTCTTGAAGTTCTTCTAGTGTATTAAATTCTTCATAAGGATTAAGTTTTTCTCTAGGATGTTGTTGTAATATAGCATCAAATAGACACTCAAGCGATACTCTAGGGCTCTCCCATAATATACTCTTCTTAAAATTATCGACATATGAGAACATTCGATCTGATATAATTTCTTTCCACTTCTCTATCTGCTCAACTTTAACATTATCAAGGTTAATTATTGTTAATGGAGCAATCTCAATCATGTTGCTTTTCTTAATATGTTTTTTCAAAAGATTCAGCGCTTCTAAATCGGATGTAGGGGCACCATAGCCAAATATTGTTAAACCTGCCGCTCTTGATAAGTATGATTTTGCTAATTCCCACTCTGCCTTAATTATTGGAATTTTATCATAGTTTTTTTCCTTAAGTGGGTAAAGCAAAGGCATTGTTTGAAATCTTTGCTTGCATTTTGGGCAAAGATAGCCATTATACCCCTTTACTAAACAATCATCACATATTCCAACACCTACACAACCATGCAGAAAAATCAATTCTGGCAATTTGCCAACTTTAATGTTTCTGAGATAAGTTTGAATAAGAAATGGATCCCAATTAAATGAAATGATTGCATCTTTACTAGTTAGTGATAAAACTAAATAGTCATAGTAAGTTAATGAATCTGGGATTTCAAACTTACAAAAATGCTCCATAATTCTTTCCTCAAGTTCCAGGCGAAAACTATCATTTTTGGACTCTGAAACCAATCTTGTATAGAAAGCCTCAAAGTCATCCATCTCATTCTCTGATAGTTTGTATTCTGAAATTTCGTTCTTGCTCAAAATGATTCTTGATAAATCCCTTAGAAGTGGGATTTTTTCTCCATTTTTATCTATAGGACATGCAGCTTTCGATGCACCAGCACCAATTATTACTACATGAGGATCAAGTAACAAGTGATTTCTAAATCTCGGAATCCTATATGGTATCTGCATATTTCAACTCCTTATTATTAACTATCTCGATAAAACTAAAACTTGATTTTACTGGCTAGTTCATTCACACGGTCATAATGATCCTTCTCAGTTTTAGCTTGCTGCTCAAGTATTCTTCTTTGATTTGCCATAAACTCCTTTTCACCAATATTTGCCATTTGAACAGCATTTACTAAAGTAGCTTTATGATATTTCTCAATTTCTTCTATTGTTGTCCCATCCAAAATAATCTTATCACCCAACACACTAGCAATTCTTGGCCTGTGCATGGTAGTAAAAGACTGAGGGTTTCTCCAGTTCTCTAGGAAAATCTCAACCCAAATACTACTGGGCACTGTCGAAAGTCTGAAAGGTATTGAATATAGAGCACTTCCTTTACTACCGTCTAAGCGTGGCATTGATACTTCATTAACTATTATTCCTTCTATCCTTATTTCATCATGCAAATTACTATGTAGTCCAGTACTTACATTTTTTTCGTCATCTGCATATTGATTCTGCATAAACTCTTTATTTTTGCGCAAACTCTTTGTATTGGTGATAGTTGCGACTAGATTATCAACCTCATCAATCTTGTACTCATTTCCTGTGAAATCCACACCCATTTTCCCTTTTAACCACGAAGGTGTTGAAGTCTGCCAAGTCCCTTCTCTCAGTATTGGTATGAATTTTCTATTATTGCGCAAACTAAAAATTTCACCTGTTATAATATCTCCTTCATATCCAACCCCTCCAATTCTTCTGTCGGATTTTTCCTTATATTTCGGAGTACAGATTATTAGGATAAAATCTGACTCACGAATTTTTGATTCCATATACTCTGTAAGGGAATCTCCTAAAAACAGATCCTCTTGGTCAATAAAGACCGTGATTGATTTACTTTCTAAGAACTCTCCAAAATTCTTCACCCAGATTTTATGCTCTCTAGAATCCCATGAATATGAGATAAACACACTTGGATTTTTCATATATTCCCCCAGTAACTCTTTCTAGTATATCTTAGTCGATTTTATGACTATCATGCAACAACTGTAGACTATTAATTAAAAATTTTGTTACACTTTTGTTACACTTTTAATTTGGACATATAAAAAACCTAGTGTTTACTAGGTTATTTAAATCATGGTGCCGACAACAGGACTTGAACCCGCAACCTACTGATTACGATTCAGTTGCTCTACCAGTTGAGCTATGTCGGCAACGTGCATAAGTAGTGTACTAAAAGTACGCTTGAATGTCAATGATTCCAATAAGAAAAGCACGTTTCAGACAAGAAAAAGGCTGCATTTCGCAGCCTGATATTTACTGCCTTACAAAGCGCAGTTTTTGGAAATTGAGTCCGCTGACTGGGAAAGAAAATGTCAGCTTGCAAGCGCCTGTCGGCAGACTTAACGGCTTCTCACGTGTCGTCCACAGACCGTCAGTACCATTGAATACCAAAGTGGCACTAAACTTATCATTGATCAATACATTGATCGGCAACTGAGCCAGCGGATTCAGATTGGATCTGACCGTAAAGACAAGAACGAACTCCCCTCCGCGCTGAACATTCAGTTCGAAAGACCGTTCACTGCCGGCTGAAGTATCTGTCCCATCCAAAGTCATTTCCGTGTCATCAGCAATCCTGAACAAATGGCTTTGTGTCTGGGTGAACTCAGATAAAGACTGAATATCGAACTTCTCGCCGCGTTGAAGACGGCGGAACGCCTCCGTCTGTAACAATACGTTACAGATGTTTTTTGCACTTCTCTGCAACTCGCCGCGCGTTAACAGCCCATTGGCCAATGACTCCATGGTATTGTCCTTCTGACTGTTGTTTAGAGCATTTTCAACGACCATATACACATCATTCTGCGCCCGGACCATCGCCTTGGTATTTCGGGTCGTCGATGGTTCACCCTCATCATTCAGACGTGCCCACCAGTCCGTCATCACAAAGCCCTGATATCCCCACTGCTCACGAAGGACTGTGGTATTGAGATCATAGTTGCTCGCAGCCCAAATGCCATTGATCGCACTGTAGGATGTCATGATCGAACGCGAGTTTGCCTGTTTGACCGCCATTTCATAACCTTTCAGATATATTTCCCGCAGTGCGCGCTCGGAAATAATGCAATCGATTTCGTGGCGGGCAGTCTCCTGATTATTAGCCGAAAAATGCTTCAGTGTGCCGCTGGCACCTTCGGAATGCATGCCTTTCAGCTGAGCCACAGCCATAGAACCGGTCAGATACGGATCTTCTGAGAAATACTCAAAGTTACGCCCGTTGAGCGGATTGCGATGAATATTGATGCCGGGTCCTAACAGGAAATCGATCTTGTTCATGATCAACTCCTTGCCTTCCATGGTAAACAGCTGTTCGACCATCTCCGTGTTCCAACTGCAAGCCAAGCAGGTTCCGTTGGGAAGACTGGTCGCAATCGCACCGGAATCCATACGGATTCCGGAAGGGCCGTCAGCACAACTGGCAATCGGAAGCCCAAAGGAAAGCAGCGAATCCGTCACCCCACCAAACGCCGATGCAGTACCCGGAGTTACCTTCGGACTGCTCATGCCTTCACCACGGACAATACAAGCCAGATCTTCATCACTCAGCTGAGCGATAAACTCATCCATGGTTACTTTTTTGTTTGCGACATCTTCCAGTTTATATCCCAAATCACCGGTATACGGAATGTCTTTGGGTCTGCGACCGGCAATTCTCTGATTCAAATCATATGAGCGAGTCGGGACATCCTCATATCCCTCAATGATTTTTCCATCGACAACAACTGGTTTTAACCGCTCAAACTTTGTGACCGGAGCCAACGCTGATTCCAGCTTCTCAACTACGATCAGCTCTTCCAACGGCCATCGGCAGGCAACTTTCGTATTTCTGACACTGTTACCCACATACAACACATATTCGCCGGCTTCCAATACGAAACAGTATGGATGTCCGGTAATGCCGCTGTCATCATATGATGCCAGCTCAGAAACTTCGATCTTGAAAGACAGGGTTTCAAATTGACCCGCTTCTAGGAGATTTGTCTTTGTATAGGCCACCAGCGACTTCAACGACTTGCCCAGTTTGCCCATCGG
The DNA here is from genome assembly GCA_036677505.1 of Erysipelotrichaceae bacterium. GTDB lineage: Bacteria > Bacillota_I > Bacilli_A > Erysipelotrichales > Erysipelotrichaceae > UBA2227. The sequence continues at coordinate 29,373 of JAVBWK010000030.1, read as the reverse complement.
CGCACCCACATACACCTGAACAACTTCTTTTCCGGCAACATCTCCAGTATTCGTTACTTGAATATTGAGATCGATGGTTTTACCATTAAATTGATACGCGACAGTCTCGATGGAAAATTGTGTATAGGACAAACCAAATCCAAACGGATACAGGACTCGGTCAGGTGCAAACGTTTCGAAATAACGATATCCGACATAGATATCTTCCTGATAAATATTGAAATCTTTCCGACCGAAATTACGGGTTGAGAAGACATCATTTAAATCAAAGGGAATCGTGTTGCTCAGTTTTCCGGAAAAATTGACTTTGCCGGTCAGGACATCCGCAACCGCATTGCCACCTTCCATACCTCCCTGCCACACATAAACAACCGAAGGAACACGGTATTTCTCGACCCATTTCATATCGATAATATTACCTACATTTAAAACGACCGCGCAGCGCGTGAAATGTCGGGCCACCTTTTCAATCAGTTCTTCTTCGAGTTGGGTCAGTAAATAACTTCCCGGTTCGTTACGGGCATCCTGATCTTCGCCCGCGGTCCGGCCGATGATCACGATAGCAACATCATTGCGGCTTGCACACTGACTGACGAGTTCATCAGAAATCTCCATTTCCACTTGAGACCAAGGTTCCTGACCCCAACCGGCTCCTTTTTCAAAAGGATGCTCCTTCACCCATTGATCATATACTCCGGCCAATGTCTCATCGATGTTGACAGTGTTTGAATTTCTCAGTCCGTCGAGGATATTGACGACGTAATCGACATTGACCAACCCGCCTGAACCGGTACCGCTTTTATAATAACTGTTTTGAATACGGCCAAAAACCGCAACCTTCTCCTGTTGGCGGATAGGAAGTGTTTGATTTTCATTTTTAAGCAATACCGCACCTTCAGCGGTTACTTCCCGCGCATACTGAGCAAAACCTTCAAGACGACCATGCTTGTTTTCCATATGTATCTCCTTTATTCATTCTAGAGCTCAACTCTATTTTATCATTGAAAACGTTTTCTTTCTTCAAAAAAATGTGTATAATTTAATCAAAGAGGGATTCTATGAGAAAAATACTAATCATAAGCTTGTTAATTTTTTTGGCCGGATGTTCATCCAAGCCGCCGGTCGTACCACCGAGCAACTGCAAATCCACAGGATACGAATATGATTTGAATGCTCTGACCTATCAGTTGGTATGGTCGGATGAATTTGACGTGGATGGGAAGCCCGATCCCGAAAAATGGTCCTACGATGTCGGCGGTAATGGTTGGGGAAACCGTGAACTTCAATACTATACCAATGGGGATAATGTTGAAGTCAAAGACGGGAAACTGATCATCGAAGCCCGCAAGGAAACCATCGGTCCCAATAACTTCACCTCAACCCGACTTGTAAGCCGAAACAAAGGTGACTGGCGTTACGGGAAAATCGAAGTCGTAGCGAAGTTGCCGGATGTTTTGGGTTCCTGGTCTGCGATCTGGATGTTACCGACCGTCAGTCAATACGGCGGATGGCCGCGCTCCGGTGAAATCGACATCATGGAATATGTCGTTCAGGATTTAGATATCATTCACGGAACCGTTCATACGGCGAAGTTTAATCACCTCGACGGAACTCAACAAGGCTTCTCTAAACAAATCCCAAATGTAAGTACCACATTTAACACCTATACAATCGAATGGCTGCCCGATCAGATCCGTTACTATATCAACGGACAATATGTCTATCGCTTTATGCCATCATTATATCTCAACTGCCCGACCAGCCAACAATGGCCATTTGACATCCCGTTTCATCTGATCCTCAATATCGCCGTCGGCGGTAACTGGGGCGGAGCCAAAGGCGTCGCTGAAGATGGTTGGCCAACGACTATGGAAATCGAGTCTGTCCGAGTGTATCAGGCACTTGAGATGCCCGAAATCATCGAGAACAAAAAGTAAAGGAATGCTATGAAAATGTCCAAACTGTTATCTGCCGGTCTTTCAACCATGCTGGTTGCCTGTGCACCTTCAGTGCCCAATGATCCACAACCTGAACCCGAGAAGAAGTATGAAGTGACCGGTACTGCACGCGTATATATGTCCACCGTCGATCAGACCTACTTATTCACGAGAGTGGATGATGCCACCGTATTTGATCGCACACAGGCCCCGACCTCCGGATTTGACGTTCGAATCGATCCAAACAAGCGCTATCAGACCATCGTGGGCTCAGGCGCTTCATTCACTGATTCATCTGCTTATCTGATCAATCAAATCCTCAGTAATGAAGACAGGGATCAGCTGATGATCCGACTGTTCGACAAAGAAGAAGGCATCGGACTGTCTTTTATCCGACAACCCATGGGAGCCTCGGACTTCGCCCGTGATTTCTATACGTACAACGATGTGCCCAAAGGTCAGACCGATGAGAATCTCGAATACTTCTCGATCGATCATGACCGAACAGACATCATCCCGCTGTTACAGCAAGCTCTGCGGATCAACCCGGATGTGAAGATCATGGCCAGTCCATGGAGTGCTCCCGGATGGATGAAAACCTCTGATTCAACGATCGGCGGACAACTGAAACCTCAGTACTACGCCGCTTACGGAGAGTATTTTGTAAAGTTCATTCAGGCGTACAAAGAGGAAGGCATTGATATATATGCCATAACCCCACAAAATGAACCCTTGTACGTTCCTGTACATTATCCGGGCATGGGCATGAATGCCCAGCAACAGACCCAGTTTATCAAAAACGGCCTTGCACCATCCTTTCAGAAAGCAGGTATTTCCACGAAAATATTGGCCTATGATCACAACTGGGACCGTAAGGATTATCCGTTGGATGTATTGAAGAACATTCCAGACCTTGTTGATGGTGTCGCATGGCACGTCTATGGCGGACAAGTTACCGCCATGACCGAAGTATTCCGAGAGTTTCCGGATCACGATGTCTACTTTACGGAAGCATCCGGAGGTGAGTGGGTCCCGCCATTTGAACAGGCATTCTTGGGTGAAATCAAAACCGGTATCGACGTGTTCAGAAATCATTCGAAAACCTATGTTCTCTGGAACTTCGCCTTGGATGAGAACAACGGTCCGGTCGTTCCCGGATTTGGACGCAGCACCTGTCGCGGTGTCGTGACCGTTAATCAGCAGACAGGTGAACTTACTTATAATCTTGATTATTATGCTTTGGCTCACTTTAGTAAATTCACTCAGCCCAATGCGGTCCGGATCGATTCAACAAAGGCTGAAGGAAACTTTACAAGCGTTGCCTTCCTCAATCCGGATAACTCCGTCAATTTGGTTGTTTATAATATTTCCAACCAGTCACGCAATGCTCTGATTCATCTGAATGATCAGACCATCGTAGTGCCCATCAACGGCAAAGCCGTAGCCACGGTCACCTTCACAATCAAAGAGAAAACCGAATAACAATCAACAGAAGCTTGCCTTCTGTTTTTTATTCATATTTCAAACCGAAGCCAAATTCAAAAAGAACATTGGCAGAATCGCGATTCGGATCTTGCGAACTTATGTCATCCGTCTTAGAAGTCTTCGGCCAGCTAAACGGAAGTTTACCGCTGAAATTCAAATCACCGTAGAGTACATCCGTGATGCCCTTCGCCTCAGATCCATACAACCAAGCCATCACAAAGGCATCCCAGTCTTTCAGTTCATCCGTCACTACCCTTGGACGACCGGCAGTAAGTATCGTTACAACCGGTTTTTTTGACGATTTTGCCAACATCAAGGCATCTTTATTGGCATCGCTCATCTGCGAACCGTTAAGTGCTAAATCCGTTGCATCTCCAACTCCTTCAGCATAGGGTTGTTCTGCCAATGCCAATACAACCAGATCAACCTGACTGATCATCGAAACATCCGTAGTTACAAAACCGCCATGCTCGGAAGCGACGGATTCAAAGGCCTGCCTTAAAGTCGTTGCCTGAGGAAGATTACTTCCATCAGTCTCCCCTTGCCAACTGTACGTCCAACCGCCACCAGCCAATCCGGCATTATCTGCTCCCGGACCGATCAGTAAAATTTTGGCATCCTTTTTTAACGGAAGCACACCGCTGTTCTTTAATAAGACCAACGACTTCGCGACAGCTTCGCGTGCCAGATCCTGATGCTCTTGACTATGAATCACCGACGGGTCTGCCATATTGAAACTTCCGTCAAGCAATCCTAATTTTTCCTTAACCAACATCACACGCTGATAAGCATCTTCAATGCGTTCTTTTGATATATCCCCATTTTTAACTGCACGGACCATCGTATCGACGGTTTCTTTCCATTTGAACGGCTCCATCAGCATATCGATTCCGGCATTGACCGATGCAACGATTTGTTGATAGAGCGAGCCAGGCAACTGATGAATCGCTTCCCAGTCACTGATAACAACGCCCTTAAATCCCAGTTCGCCTTTCAAGACATCGGTGATCCAGTATTTCGAAGCATGCAATTTCTTCCCGTTGATACTGCTATACGAAATCATCACCGTAAGTACATTACCCTTTTCAATAGCATCAATATATGGATATAAATGGACGCGCCGAATCTCATCTTCATTCACCCGGGCATCCCCCTGATCCAACAGATAGCTTCCCGATGCACTGCCAAACTCCGTTGCGCCATCCGCAAGAAAATGCTTGGCCGTAGCCGCAATGCCCGCCGACTGTAATCCTTGGATATACGCCGTCCCCAACCGAGATACAAGCGTTGGATCTTCCGAGAAACTCTCATAGGTGCGTCCCCAACGGATATCCTGCACGACCGCCAACGTAGGCGCAAAGTTCCAATGAATCCCGGTCGCTGATACTTCCTTTGCGGTCGCAACACCGATCCTGCGCATCAAATCCTCATCATTGGCGGCACCTAAGCCGATATTATGCGGGAAAATCGTCGCGCCTTTAAGATTGTTATGACCATGAACCGCATCGACTCCGTAAATAACTGAAATCTCTGAATTCTTCTGATATCCGTCGACTAACCTTCTCCAACCGTCGACTGAACCGTCGCTCGGCCGTGACCCGCCACCACTGAGAACCGATCCCAACGGATACTCCGCGATCTGTTGCGCTGTAAAGTTGTTGCGTTCTGCCTGAACCAATTGTGCGATTTTATTTCTTAAAACTTCTTCCTCATCCACCGGCGGTTCACTCACACAACCGGATATCATCATGCCTGTCAATATGATCAACAATCCAAATTTACGAATAGTCATTCGGTAATGCCCCGCTTTCTACAAGCTTCCTGAAATTCCAATGGTAACTGTCGGAAGCGATTTTATAATTCCAAAATACCCATCCGTAACCCCGTTCAAACGCTAACAGCTGATTCGCCCCAAAACTGCGAAGAGCCAAATGATAATTCAGGCGATCCAGTGGCGCAAAATTTCTTGGATGAAGACCCAGAGACCACTCACCGACAATGCACCGGACATGCTTTGATACATGATCGATAACCTCAATCTGCTCTTTTAACGGGTAAACAAGATTATTGATGATTCCCGCCTGATGAAATTTTTCATCAAAATTCTGATATAAGTGCAAGTCTAAAACTACGTTCTTTAACGCATGATCTTTAAAAAACTCTGCCCACGCATGATGGCGGAAAGCATCATGAAAAACGATCGTATGACTTGGCATTAATATATTCCTCAATGCATGATATGTATCCAAATAAAAATTTTGAATCAAATCCATGTCAATATCCCAACGCGGCTCATTGAGAGCCTGCATCCCCCATAGAGCCGGATGATCTTTGTATCTCTGTGCTATCTGCTTAAGCACATCGATTGTACGGTCAATGTTTGCCTGATCAAGATGCCAAGTGCATACACCTTCGATACCGCCATTATCAAAACCGTTTTGACAGCCTGGTGCCGTGTGCAAATCCAACAACACCGAAAGACCGTGCTTCGCCGCCCAGTCCATCGCCCGATCCAACCATTTCAAACACGAATAATATGGCTTATCCTCCCCAAAAATCCACCATGGATAGGGAATCCGAACCAGATTGATCTTCCGCTGTGCCAACCAGATGAAATCATCTTCCGTAATAAACGTTTCCCAATGATGATGCAAAAAGGCTTTTGCTGATGGTTTCTGCAGACAAAAGGCTGTTTCATCTTTTCCATCGACACCTTCAAATAGATCTTTCGACATCCAACGCTCCAAAACAAACCAACCGCCCAAATTAACTCCACGAACTTTTTCCATGATTCTCCCCATTATTCGCCGGTAATACCCGTCTTTTCAATACCCTCAACAAACAACCGCTGAACAAACACATACATGATCATCATCGGCGCCATTGTAATCAGTGTGGCCGCCATCTTAAAAGACTCATTAATTCTAAACTGACCGCCCGGAGCTCCCGGAACATTGGCCGACATCCGCTCAAAGATCGAATCAAACAATGACAATTGCAATGGCATGAGTTTCATCGCACTCCGTACAAACGTGGACGTAATATAACTTTCATTATAGTTCCAGACAAAGGAGAACAAAAATACCGTGGCAATGGTCGGAACCGACATCTTCAGAATGATATGATAGAATACCTGCCACGATGTAGCCCCATCGATTCGTGCGGCTTCATCCAGGCTGATCGGTATCATTTTAAAGAAATTGTAGAAAATCAGGATCAGGATCGCTGAGTAAACCCCCTGTCCGGCAAAAGCCATCATCAGCTGAGGGAAAATCGTACCGATCAGCTTTATCCCGGTTGTGTTTTGAACGGTGATAAACATCATCCACCGTGGGATCAAAACCAACGGAACCGGAATGACAAAGGACATAAGCACCATCATAAACCAGAAATTCTTAAACTTAAACTGGTATCTGGCAAAAGCGAATCCGGTCATAGCCGAGATAAATGTCTGAGCTAAAGCCAGGGTACCGGAATACCACAACGAGTTAAGAATCGTCGAAGGCATATCCATGACGGTCCAAGCGACACGCAGATTCGTAAACGACCAGTTTTGCGGTACCCAGTCAATTTCCGGATTAATCAGATCCGCCGTCGACATAAAGGTCATCGATAACATTCTTAGCAGTGGATAAAGGAACACATAAGCAATCGCAATCAGTAACACATACACCGCCGAACGATATATCCAGCCATCGGTCAAATGATATCCCAACAGCTTACTGCGCAAGCGGCTGTCCTTCCAAGAGAATTTCAATCGGTTATTCATTACTTATCACCTGCCTTTTTTGCCAGTAAATTATACAATCGGTTTTTCTTCTGTTCCTTCTTCAAACGCTTCAACTGACGCTCTGCCTGCTGTTGGCGGATATTGATCACATACTCGTCTTTCGAACGATCTTTCAATATGAGATAAATAATCCCAATCAGAAGCAAGATCGTCATACTGTAAATCCAGGCATAGGAAGAAGCTACTCCCAAACCGCCGACCGTATCGAAGATCGCCGCCTGAATCATGCCGTACACAGGATTGATGGGGAACATCCCCAAAGAAACCACAGTGAATACAGCCGCAACCAATACGATCGGCCGAATGATCGGCATGGTGATCTTCCATAAAATCTGCCACGAAGTAGCACCATCAATTTGCGCAGCCTCATACAGCTGAGGATTGATCTTTTGTAATCCGCTGAGAAACAAAACGATCGGAATACCGGTAAACCATAAGACCAAAGCAAAGTTATTGAACAAAAACACGATGACCTCAGCCAGCTGAGGACTGTAACTTTCTATGATCTGATATACGAAAATCTGCCTGACATTGCCGATTTGCACGTTGCCCGAGCTCATCAGCTGATTCATGACAGAACCGGAAATAACGATGACCGGTAAGAAATAAATAACTCTGAACGTCGTTCTGAATTTGAACTTGCCGTTAAGCAAAATAGCCAAGATGAAAGAAATGATCAGGATAGTCGGGACATAGATTAATTCGGTCAAGAAGAACTGAATCAATGCCGGAGTAAAATCGGGATTCCGCAGAAATGCGGTGACATAGTTATCCACACCATTGAAAATCGTCGTCCACCCCAGGACATTCAGATTGACTTTGTGGAAGCTAAGATAAATCGTATAAATAAACGGGAACAACGTAAACAGCAGAAAGCCGACCATCCACGGAGTGAAGAACAAGTAACCGGACTTATTTTGTTGTTTCAGATACTGCCGGCTTGGTTTGTTTTTTCTTTGTTTCATCGCCCAACCTCCGATATCGCTTTCGCCGATTCACTTTCGATAGTCACGCCGGATACTTCGACGGGGTTTTGCGTGTAGTTGATGATGACAGCCATGTTATTGTCATATACATTCTTGATCACACCGTTTTCAAGAACGATCCGATCGATCCACTGTGCATAAAGGACATCCTTAAGCGCAAGATTGACATCCTGATGAATCTGTTGTATCAAGTCTTTGTATTGTATATACTCCGTCGAATAAAACCTTGCGGAGTTGGTCAGTGTCAGCTGATACGAAGGTTCTTGTGTCAGCACAAAGGAAGGAGACAGATTATAATCAATCATACGTAACACATCCTGCCTCGTATAAAATGAGAAATTGGAGTACGGCGCATAGATTTCCATATTATGATTGATGACCATCTGTAAAAACGGAACCGTATCCGTATGAATCAAAAACTGGCTGGAATACACCGGTGCTTGCAAGAAGCGATTGATATACTTCCATAAGTACTGATTGGGTGATGTAGATGATATCGTCCAGTCATCTGACATCTGATCAAATGTCTGTTGGTACATCTCGATCGTTTTATGAACTTCTGAACTCTCCTTCGAGTATTCACTGATTAAAGTGTTTGGAATCCCTTCGACAGTCAGAGAATTAAATCCGGCATTCGCCAACCGTCGGCTTTGTTCCAACATCCAACGGGCACTCACGGATGGTTTCGCATATCCAAACAGAGTCACCGGCATGTTATCCCGCAAACGATACTCCATATACCAGCCATTCATGTGTTTTGCGGCCGTATTGAGATAATTCACCTGATCCCGATGAATCATGACATAGTTTTGTGACAGTGAAACATCATAGCCAATATCCTTGGCATATTCATTCAAAGCTTTAAAATCATTCTGCGAGCCAATCGCACCGGACCAATCCGTTCTTCCTGGATGACCGTTGGTGATCCCGCCCTTTTGCCAACCCAGCAGCCCACTTGTCACTCGACGGATGCCCAAGGATTTGACATCTGACAAAATGTCCTTCACCTGATTTGCTGTGGTGGCGATGACGTCTTCAACACCAAACACACTGCGCTTGACATCTGCCATAACAAAATCAAGCCGTAATGGTATCTCTCCCTGACTCCGTGTGAAATCCGGTAACTCATCATGCTTTTTCAAATAATCACGATATTTCAGCGCCATCCCCACGTAATCCGCCGGATATCCGTCCATCGTTCCGTCATTGGCCAAGAAGTCATAACGCATCGATATGTCAAAATGATTCCGATTCTCCATTAATGTGAAGTAACCGGCTCCCTGACGGTTATAAACCTGATGGAACAGCTTATTATATTCAAAGCGCGGATAAGCAAAGGTGTAATTCGTCAGATTCTGCTCAGGCGAAACAACCACATTCATATACTCTCCGCCAGAGACAGCATAAGCAACGAAGGCAGCCTGGCGATTGCCGTGAGCCATACCAAAGACCGGCATCAACGGCGATTTCAATGGCAGATACGACGTCTCTCTGGTGTAGTAATAATCAGCTTCAGTCAGATCATCTCCATAAATGTTGCCATTGTATGATGTCAGACTGGTGTTTCGATCAACAAAGCGAATCAGTGCACCGGGGCCATCCGGAACCAGCACGTAGCCGTCCAATGTCGGATTACTCACAATACGTCTGAACTGTTCCCGCTCAGGATCCCAATAAACTTTCGCACCGCCGGAAGCACCCATAAACGGCGTCAGCATGACTGCAGCCAATACGGAAACTCCATTGCCGGTAATATCCTCATCACGAATCTCATAACGGATGCCTTCATCATCGAAGTAAATGTGTAATTTAATATCGATTTGCAATGTTGTAAAGCGGATGTCCAACCGGCGATGAGACGGATCGTCATTGACCGTAGCCAGTTTCGATGTCACTCCGGCATCTGAAGCACTGGAGATGCGACGAATCGAGGAAGATATATCATAATATTCGATGGTAAGCAGTGAGTTGGCAATTCCGGTATACGTCGTGTTCAGACGATCTTCCAACGGCAGGCAATTGATTTTCTGATCATCCGGAACCAAATTGCAGGCCTCCTCCAGATACTTGTTAAACTCAATATCCAGACCGGTCTTCCATAAATACCCATTGCGCTTATCTTTGATTGCGATGACATCCCGGTCTTCTTTAAAGTAATAAGCCAAATTCTCGGTTTCATACAGCAGTTCAAATTCGGACGGTTGCAAATCATCATAAGTGATCGTTTCCGGCGGCAGCCCGGTGTCATGAGACGTCGGAATGTATACCGAAGCCGAAACCAAAGTCACCGCGACCACCGTCATCAGTAAAAATATGAATATTCTTTTAATTTGTGACATTGCGGATTACCTCCTTGATGATCGCTTCAAAGAATAAGCTCACCTGTTCTGTCATGATGATCACGATCAGCAAGACAATGGCAATGACTAAAATAAACACGATCGTCAGCACGATGCTTCGAACAGACTCGCGAACCGTATAATTGTGCGTCTCTTGAACTCCCAAGTATAAATTGATTCCCGTCCACAGGATTGCGCCTTGCTGAAGGGTTTCTAACAGAAACATCTCATTAAATGTCAGCACATAACTCAATCCGATGACCATAACGTATATGATCATGACCGGACCGAGGCTGTACGCCACCATCTTGATCAGCTGTGTAAATGAGCCTTCTCCGTCATTGATCGAAGATACAAGATAATTACATAAGACAGACAGGAAAATAATGGAGAAGAAACCAATGATGACCGATTGCATATCGACATCTTCAATGGCCACCCATTGGTATATAAATCCTTTTCCAAGCAGATACCAGATAAATATAGAGAAGAATATGGCATAAATCATTAAGGCTCCGGCCATCGACCCCTTTCTGCCTCTTTTCAACTCGTAGAAAGAATCAATGGGGTGTCTTAAGAAAGCAAATACGAATAGGACATCTTCGACTAGTTTGACAGAACGGATCTTCATTACTGCCTGCTTCAGCGGTCTTAAAATATCATATTTACGCCGTAATTTTCGAGTCAGTGCCAATATCAGCGAAATCGCGATCAACCCGAACAAGACCGTTCCCAAGTTACTCTGTAACCATTCATTACGTACTTCCCAGAAGGCCTGAGAATAATAGAAGCGATTACCAGCGATTTCGAAGTGGAACATGGCTTCATCATACTGTTGGGTGTACATGTAATTCATTCCGATGCCGTTATGTGCCAGCACGGACATTTGATTTAAGCGGAGTACTTCAGTCCATATATCCGTAGCCTTTTCATACTCCCCTTGATTGAAATAATCCAAAGCTGTGTATATCTGTGTTGAATACTCGGTCGGAGCAAAGGACTGCATAAATGATTTTTCACTGTCAAGTACCCAGAGCTGACCTTTAGAGTCGACCGATATCGAAGAGATACTGCTGAATAATCCGGCAATATCGAAATCAGCGAACGAGGATCCGAAACTGAAAATGTATTGACCGTCATTGGTATACACGAATATCAGCCCCGATTTCGATGCCGCATAAATGATACCGCGATTATCGGTTGTCAAATCGATCAGATCATCGGGTCCCCATGTATACTGATTGACAAACATGTCCTGACCGGCTGTGTTGTGCTTTTTCAGTCCGTGCATATTGGTTCCCATGGTAGTCGTATAGACGATGCCTTTATTATCGATAAAGACATTCGTGAACGTGGTCGGAACACGCCCCAGCAATAATGCCTTTTGCTCTTCTGTATAGAAAATATCCTGGAGCATCTGGGTAAAACTCAGACGCACCCGATTGGAAGTGAAGTAACCCAAAAATTCACCTGAATTGGATAACTGGATAATCCCGTTGTACACACCTTCCGAAAGTATGTACATATTTCTGCGATTATCGACCGCGATTTTCATCGGTTTATAGTTTGTATCCCCAAAAGATGCTGTCGTAGGCCGACCGAAGGATTCGATCAGTTCACCGTCTTTAGAGAATCGCAAAACAAGTGCTGCAGAGGGATCAGCAACGTATATATCACCTTCTGCGGTCAGAGCAACGCCTGTCGGAGTTTTCATTAGCGGATGAGTGATGATTTGTACAATCTGATCGGTTGTCGTATCATACTGAATGATTCTGGCATTGTCCTTGTCGGCAATAAACAAATGATCATTCGCATCAAACACCGAATCCTGCGGTGATTTTAATCCCAGATTGGTAATCGTAATCTTGGGCAGATAAGCATCCTGCGTCCAGACGATCTCAAATTTTGAGTTTAAAGTTCGGGTTCGGGATGTTGCGGATGAAGCAGATACCGGTAAAATAAACAGTAAGATAACGGCCCATAAGAGCAATGAGCGAGTGACAAGTTTTCTCATAATCACCCTCCTACTTGATTCCGGAATGGCTCATGGTATTCATGACCTTCGACTGTAACATGATAAAAATCAGTAAATTCGGCAGAAACATAATCAGACCGGCCGCAGCAGCCATGCCGACACCGGCAATGGAGTTGGAGGCATTGGTCAGTGAGCTCAGATAGAAAGCAAAGTTCTTCAGTGTTTCGTCCGTGATATACAAACTTGATGCCTCTGTGGCATTCCAGGCCACTTGGAAAGTCAAAATACCGACGGTCGCAAGCGCCGGTTTAACTAAAGGTATGACAATTTTAATCAATATCTGCCAGTCATTGGCTCCATCGAGGCGCGCCGCCTCAATGACTGCATCCGGTACCTGATCCATAAACTGCTTGACTAAAAACAGTCCGACCGGCATGGCCAGTGCAGGCAGAATATGTGCGAGAAAATTATCGGTCAGACCGGACTGTTTAATGATCAGATAGCGCGGGATTGCAACAGCGATCGGAACAAACATCAACGCGACCTGATTGACACTGAACAGCCAGTTTTTAGCCTTGAATTTCTTCTTAGACAGTACATACGCGGCTCCGGCCGTGACGAGAATAGAAGCAAATACAGTCAGTGTCGTCGAAACGATCGAGTTAAACAGATAGCGGGTCATCGGAACTCCGGTCGTCGATGAAGTCCTCCAAAGATCGGTGAAATTTTCGATCGTCGGTTTAATGACAAAGAAGCGCGGCGGGAACATAAACAGCTCATCCAGCGGTTTAAATGCCTGATTGATGATGTATACGACCGGCAATACCATAAAGATGGCCATCGGAATTAAGAAGGCGTAAAATTTCAGTTGTGACTTGTCGAATCTTTTCGGATTGATTCTGGTTCCTTGAAATGCCATGATATACCCCCTTACCTATCTGAAAACAGGCGGTATGACAGCTTAGAGAATCCCCAAACCATCAGCAGCAAAGCCACAGATATGGCAGCCGCATAGCCCATTTCATAACGTTGGAATCCATAATCTTCGATATGGTTGATGATGAGTTGACCTGCATACTGCGGAGTCGGGTTAGAACCGGATAATGCAACTCCGATCCAACCGCTGTTAAATGCTCCGACAATCGCCATGACCGCGCCAAAGAGCATCTGCGAATGCATAGAAGGTATTGTGATATAGATGACTTCCTGAAGTTTATTTTTGATACCATCGATATATGCCGCTTCGTATAATTCTTCATTGGTATTGAGAATCCCGGCGAGCATAGCCAAAAAGCCGATACCCATCGCACTCCATAAACCGACGATAATCATGATATTCATCAGATACGCCGGATCCTGTAAGAATTGAATCGGTTTGGTGATCCAACCCCACTGAATCAGCAATGCATTGATATAACCGGCTTCATTTCCGGAAAACAGCGTCCGCCATACCACGGCGATAAACACTCCACCGACCATCGAGGGGGTGTAAATCGCTAAGGCCAGCACAGTGCGTGCCTTCACCTGGATCTGAGCAAGCATCCAGGCAAGTAAAAATGACAGGAAATAACCGCCCGGCCCGACGATCAGCGCGTATTTAAAGGTATTGGGCAGTACGAATTTCAAGAAAATCTCGTCCTGTGTAAGCAATGTGATATAGTTCAGTAAACCCTGAAATTCCGGGAACTGTATCGAGTTAAAATAGGTCAGTGACAGTCCGATGGCAATCGCGACCGGTATCGCCACAAACAGGGAGAACATTAAAGCATAGGGCAATAACAGCCAGAAGATAGCCAGCCACTCCGAGAGTGTGCCATTTTCAACTTTGCGACGAATGTCATTTCTTAATTTCTTAAATTTTCCCATGATCATTCTCCTTTCGCATTTTGGATTTGTTCTCTGATCCAGTCTACATCATAAACGACATACGGACGAAGAACGTTACCGTTTCTGTCCAAGAATCCAAATTCAACCATTTTCCGGCGGATTTCCCGATCGATCGTCTGTTTCTGACGGTCAATCGCAATTCTAACCGGTGTTCCGTCAAAGACTGTCGTATTCCATATATCGGACATGCCGCGTTCAAGCATGTACTGACCTGGTGTACGCGGCACATCATTGAGCCATCTGGACTGCTCAAGTATGACCTGTTTGTCATCGTATTCGATCGGAGAGTTGGCCACGGCCTCAAGATTCGCACTCAGCCATACATACTCAGGTCCGTAAGTCGATTGAAGATTATAGGAGAAGGCGGTTTGCGTTTCGGTCGACATCCACCATTTCATGAAATCCCAGCTCTGCTGTGGTTTGTCGGTATTGGCGAAAATCATTCCGGATGTACCGTTGACGATATCCCATCGTACGACCTCGCCCTGTTCATTGACCGTTCCGGGATATGGAGCCAGTGCCCACTGACCGGCAAGTTCCGGTGCAGCATTTTTAATTTGTAAGTACGTACCGAAGTCTGCGATACCGACCGGCAGTGTACCGTATCTGAAGGAATTATAGAAGGAAGGAACTTGCTCGGGTATGGAATAAGTTGTAAATAATTCGGTTAAGAATCGGATACCGGCAACAGCTTCAACCGAGTCGATTCCTGAGCGATATCCGCTGCTGTCATACAGTGAACCGCCATACTGATAAATAAACGGGCTGGTCTGGTAGAACCATTTCAAGCTACCGCCTCCGGCAGTCAGATAATAGAAGTTCATTCCATATCGCTGCAGTTCCGGAAGCAGATCGAGTACATCCCGCCATGTATCCGGTACATCCAGATTCAATCCATTGAATATATCCGTACGATATATCAGCGTATGGAAGTCCAGGGTTTCGGGCAGTGCATACGATTTCCCTTCATATAAGTATGGGACAAATGCTCCGGGAGTCATCGTGTCGGCCACTTCCCAATAGTCTTCAAAATCACTTAATGGCAGCGCAGCTCCCCGGATCGCAAAGTCAAAGGGCATATAGGACATTAATCCCAAAGCCACATCCGGCGACTGATTAGCCGCATTTGCCAAGATCAGTCGGTTGGCGTCCGGCATGACTGATATCTTTACTTTAATGCCGGTCTTTAACGTGAAATCTGCATCAACTAGTTTTTGCATGGTATCTACATAGGTAATAGAACGGTTGACCCAGACATTGAGCATTTCGGGATCTTTCTTCGCAACATACTTCTTCGAGGTAAAGGAAGCTACAAACGCCTGGACACCGGCACTCATCTTATCAAGTAAGCCTGCTTCAGCCACCATGGTTGTTTCTTGATCAAAAATAGCAATCTCATTGAGAGACAGTGCCTGGCTCGACAATTCTGTCAGGCTGATACCGACCATCTCGGTAACAGATCCGGTCTGGCTGTACAAATCATCGAGATATAGCGGAAGTTCATCCGGTTCTACCCGCATTTTCCTTACTTTAAATAAAGCTTTTTGTAAGTAGGAAAGCGTGGATGAAGCATAGCCGTTGGGAGCATAGACGGAAGTTTGTGCCAGAACGGATTCCAAAAGAACTTCATACGCTTCCAGTACAGATTCGGTTTCGGGAAGGAAGTTTGTCAGTTTCCAGGTACGGTTACGATCGACTTCCTTACCGGTGATTTTGCGGATATCCAATGCAAACTGATTAATGTGATCAATGAGCAACTGCATGGCATCCAGAGATTCCTGTATAGGAGCATTTTCAGCTCTTAAGGTCAGCAGATTTTCGCCTTTCTCAAAATAGAACCAATATGGATCCCCGTTGGCATCACTGAGCGTTTCAACTGCCCACTGTCCTGTCTTTGTCGGAGCAAAAGCATAGTATTCTACTTCTTTAAACGGTATTTCCCCATTGATTGAAATTGAGCGGAACACCGAAAAATCCGGTTTCTCATTATTATAGTGAAATGCCAGGTGGTAATATCCGCTTTCCGTTACTGTGATCGGGAAGTTTATGGCTTGTCCCGACTTGTTCCAAGATAAACCGGCAATGACATTCAGTTTCTTATCCACCGGATCAAACGGAGAAACAGAAACGGAAGGATGCGAGCTCATCCGGACAAACGATGAATTTTTTGATGAGTAAGCGATGGCGTTGACACGCTCTTCGATACCCTTCAACATGCTTTCGTTTATATTGGGTTTACTGTATCCCGGCAATATCCAAGGCGATACAGCTTTTAATGCATAAATTTCGATCGGATCCGATGATACATTGGTAATCGTTACCGTATTTGGACCTTGATCAAAAAGGTAATTAAGCGGACGGCTGGAAGAGTAAGTATTATTATAAAAATCGATCCAACGAAACGAGTTATCTGATATCTGATTCGGCAAAGATTCATCACCGTAACTGTCTAATGTGAAATTCTTTGTTTCGTCTTTCCACTGGATAGCAACATCGACTGTGGCTGATTCGCGATACGGAATAAGATCATTGATGCTGACACGCAAAATCGGATTGATCAGTGTGCGCTCAGTGACTCGAATCAGAGCCTGAAGCTGTACTCTAGACTGTTCATCGGTGTTTATCGTAAAGGTAATGGACTCCATCGCATTCAAAATCATCGGAGTATCCAGTGTCACTTCAATATCATCTGTCAGTGGGGTTGCCGAGTTGACTCGCCAAAAATCAAGATGTGTCAGTCGTGGCTGGTTAAGCGAAGTCGCCAAGTACTGATAGGCTGCCCGGGTCTGTTGTTCAGTCGGTGCCGTGTTTTGGTTAACAACCGCGCAACCGAAAAGCATCGTAGCAGTCATCGGTATGATAAGCAATATCTTTGCGATACGTTTCATTGAGATCCTCCATGATTTTTCGTATTGTTTCTATTAAGTACTAATATCTGTTTCTATTATATCTCTATTTTATCAAAGCGCTTACATTAGTGCAAGAAAACGTTTTCGTTACTCTAATAAAAAAGAGGGACATCCGAGGATGTCCCTATGTTCTTCTACTCGAAATCGGAATCTTGATATCCGTAGAATTGTTTGAGACCGTTTTTCAATGAAACTGAAGCTTCTTCGAAACGTTGGTTGAACGCTGTGTTCCAATCACCAAGTTTGGCCTTGACGTTGTCGGCCCAGTTGGCATCCGTACGTCTTGCGCCGGCAACAGCCGGATCCCACATATTGATCCATTCATAAAGAATCGGACGGCTTGCGCCTTCGAAGTTATAGAACCACGGGTAAGCTTTATCGGAAACAGCCCAGAACTGGCCTGCCTGCCAAATGCGCAATATTTCATGGAATCCAGGCATGACTGCCGGATCTTTGAAACGTGCATGATTCGGAGCTGAGAACCAGATGTCCATTTGCTTGTCAAATTCATCACCGGTAACCAACGGGAACGAGTCATTCAATGCTGTCTTTAAGACTTCACCATCTTTAAACATTTGGTCTGCACGAGCTTGCATAGAACGAGTATCGCCAGCCCAGAATGCTGCGAATGTGTAAGCCAATTTTGTTTGTGCACTTTCTTCTTCGGTGCATTCAGCATTGCCATCGAGCATACAGTGATTGTATACGGCCAACGGGTCAAGAACTACACCGACAGTGTTCGGCTGATAATCAGTTGACGGACGCGGATA
The DNA here is from genome assembly GCA_036677505.1 of Erysipelotrichaceae bacterium. Classification (GTDB taxonomy): domain Bacteria; phylum Bacillota_I; class Bacilli_A; order Erysipelotrichales; family Erysipelotrichaceae; genus UBA2227. The sequence goes on along the minus strand of JAVBWK010000030.1, from coordinate 11,295 downwards.
AATATCCCAATCCGACGATTTACATACACCCCAGTGATTCGGGTCCGGATTAGCGCAGTCGCCCATCATCCAAGGATCGCCGCCCAAGGTCAAAATCTTGTTTTCCATAAAGAATTTGAAGCCCCACCACCAGTTGGCATTCATGACTTCATCCGATACTAAACCTAAGTCTCTCTGCGTCCAAACGGCTACTTTCGACCATTCAGGAACGTAGTCGATTAATTCTTTGACTTCATCGGTATTCAAATCAACGAAATTTCCTGAACCGTTGTAGTTGAACATCATTTGTTCAAAATTCTTGGTTCCGGTGCGCAAAAAGTCAAATTCGGTATCCATCGTGCCCCAGAAATTGACACCGTCAGCCTTACCAATAAAGTTGGTGTACTCTTCGATCGTCCAATTCGGTCCCGGAACGTCCAAGTTGTTATCTTCGGCCAAAGCCTTGTTAACATAAACGCCCCACGGCTGAAGGAACTGAGGAACGCCGCCTTGGAATCCGTAGTAATTCATCATACCCATAACGGATTTGTTGAATGTCTTGTACAGCGGGTCATTGTCAAATTGTGATAAGTCAGCAATCAATCCTTTGGAAATATCGCCAACCAAATCGGTGCTTGCATATACGTCCGGATAACGGCCGTATTCTGCTTTGAAGTTTTCAAGTTCTTGTTGCCAGCTCACGCCATTATCGTGCGGGCCGCCACTCTTAGCAAAAACATTAATCTTAACATTTGGATAGAGTTGATTGAAAGCTTGAGCAACAGCATAAGCCGCTGCCTGGTTTTGACCTTTCAAATCTTCCGGCGTAAGAGTCTTACGTCCGATGTCTTCCATAAACGTGCCGTCGCCAGACCAGAGCATGATTGAAATCTCACCCTCTACTTTGGAATCCAGTTGTTTATAACCGGAACAGCCTGTCAGAATGGAAGAAATCAGGAATAAGGCAAATAACAAAATAAGTGATTTCTTCATTTATTTCCCTCCTGTGGATAACTTCTATTTTCATATTAGCATGTCACGAAAACGTTTTCAACTATTTTATGAATCGTTTAATATGAAATTTTAACAATTTGTAAGCGCTACCACCATTTTTTTAGTTTAAATCAAAATTGCGTTGATTTTTGTCGGATTTTTCAGAAAGTATTCATAATCATTCAGATTTTTTCAACAAAGACACATCTGTTTGATACGGTCATTTCAGAGTCGAAATCAAGAAATTACTGATATATCCGGATCGATTCTATCTCCATGGAAGCCGGCAGACAATCCATATCTGCCTTCCCGCCAAAACCTCCGCCGATTGCAACATTGAGGATCAGATAATGCGGTTTATCGAAAGGCCATGAGTCTGCATAGTCCTTTTTTAAGAACCGGCAATACTCGACCCCATCGACCTCAAACAAGATTTTTTCTTCATCCCACTCCATGACATAGTCGTGGAAATGATCGCTCACTCCTTCAATCTTTGTCGTATGCGTGATTTGTGTTCTTTTTGAATGATTGTACTTACCGGTATGCAAGCTGAAGTGAATCGTATCCTGGTCTCTTCCGACATGTTCCATGATATCGATCTCTCCCATGCGCGGCCATCCGACTTTTTCTTCATCAATGCCCAGCATCCAGATGGCCGGCCATGTGCCGACACCTGCAGGTAACTTGGCGCGAATTTCGAAACGTCCGTAGAGCCAGTGTTTCTTGCCGCGGGTGACCAGCCTTGCTGATGTAATCGGATGACCGTCAACCTCTTCTTTAATTGCGGTTATCACCAGCTTCCCGTTACGGATGTTGACATTGTCGGTATCAGCCCGAGTGTAATACTGTAATTCCTTATTACCCCAGCCACCGCCTCCGACATCATAATCCCAATTCTCCTCACTCGGAAGAATGCCTTCTTTGTAAGTTTCCTCAAACACTAAGGTTCGATTTTTCATGTTATCCTCCTTCGAAATCGTTTTCGCTAATATTATAACACGATGTTAAGCGCTTACAAGATTAATTCCGCCAATTCGGCTATTTTCATCAAAAAAGGAGCCGTGCTCCTTATTTTCTTGATTTCGTGGTTTCTCTTGTGATCAGTCTCGTTTTGATCAATGTACGCTCATCTACTTTTTCATTATTTATGCTCTTATTCAGAATTTGAGCCAGGGTTCTGCCGATCGCTTTTCGATCCTGTTTGATCGTCGTAAGTGCAGGGTGCGTATGTGATGCCAGCTCAATGTCATCGAAGCCGACAATCGATATGTCTTCTCCGACCTTTAATCCTTTTTCATTGATCGCATACATGGCTCCCATCGCACTCAAGTCACACATAACATATACCGCGGTTGGCGGATTGGGCAATTCAAGCAGCCTATTCATGCAGGCATATCCTGATTGGCTGTCATATTCCGGTGCCTCAATGACCAGTGATTCATCCGTTTCTATTCCGGCTTCAGCCAACCCCTGACGATACCCTTCCAAACGCTCTTGCCCGGCAATCGATGTCAAAGGTCCGGCGATGTGCGCGATCCGGCGATGACCCAGTTCGACCAGGTGTCTGACTGCAAGCAAACTGCCTTGCCGATTATCCGAATATACTAACGGAACTGCTTTGTAAGGGACGTCTGTCGTAACGCACTTGATATCACTGTCAAAAAGCTCTGTGAGACCGGTATCCATCAAATCCGCCGTCACGACAAAAACACCATCTACATTACGCACTTGACAACGCTTTAAATACCCGATGTCCCTGCCTGATATAAATACGACATCGTAACCTAAATTTTCGATTTCGCGTTTAAATGCTTCCAGTACACCAGAAAAATAGTTATGTTCAAGACCGATATTCAGATGCTCGGAATATACAATTCCAATGAGCCATGTGCGTTTCGTACTCAATGCTCTGGCACTAGAGTTAGGAATGTAGCCGACTTCTTCTACGATTTTAAGCACACGTTCTTTTGTGGCATCGCTTACTTCCGAATAATTGTTCAATACCTTGGAAACTGTAGCCGTTGATACCCCGGCAAGTCTCGCAATATCTCTGATATCTACCATGCGAAGACCCCCTTTTGTCACATTATATCACATCCCATTTAAAAGAAAATGAGGTAGCGAAACTGTTTTCGTATTTTTTTGCACAATTTTGAGTGAATTTGTCATAAGACACTCATTTTATGAAACACAAGACACAAAAACTCTATCGGTTTAATCTCGCTCATTCATATGTTCGAATATAAGGTGAACTACTGTCATTTTGCAAAGATATGAAAGATTTTGACAGATTATGTTGAATATGCCCGGAAAGTACCTTATAATTTTTATAACAAACAATCGATAGAACATAAGGAGGTCTCACTATGATCATCATTGGAGAGAAGATAAACAGTACCCTGAAGTCCATACGGCCGGCCATGGAAGCACGCGATAAACAGGCGATTCAGGAGTTGGCGTTACGGCAGGTAAATGCCGGAGCTCAATACATCGATGTCAATGCGGGCATGTTTCATGAAAATGAATCTGAAGTCTTAAAGTGGCTTATAGAAACCATTCAGGAAGTGACCGACACCCCCTTTGCCATCGACTCGCCGAGCGCACAGGCGATTTTGACCGGTTGTGAAACCAATAAGAGCGGACGGCCGATCATTAATTCGATTACTGCCGAGAAAGCACGATATGATGCCATCGTTCCGTTGATCAAGCGCTTCAATGCTAAAGTGATCGCTCTGTGCATGGATGACACCGGCATGCCTGAAACTACAGAAGACCGGGTTCTGATTACCCGGACCCTTATCCATAATTTAACTCAAGAAGGTGTCGCTCTCGATGATATTTTCATCGATCCGATGGTACGGCCGATCGGCACCGGATCACATTACGGAACGATTGCCATCGAAACGATACGTCAAATCAAAACTGAGTTCCCTAAAGTGCATATCGCCTGCGGATTAAGCAATGTTTCCTTTGGCTTGCCTGCTCGGAAAATTCTTAATCAGACATTCTTGGTTGCGGCTATGGCTGCCGGTATGGACGGCGCTATTTTGGATCCGCTCGATAAGAAGCTGATGAGCTTTGTATATGCAACCGAAGCCCTGCTTGGTAAAGATGATTACTGTATGGAGTTTCTTACGAAGTTTCGCGAAGGCGAAATCGAGGTGTGATCCTATGCATGATCCGCGATATCACATAGATAATAGACTTTATCATGTGGAGGTGCTGCCTCCCAAACAGGACAGCACCAAACTGCTTGCTGAACTCGATGCTTTTAAGGAAAAATACCTGCGTGTCATACAAAGCGGATATTGTGTGTGTATCACCGATAACGCTATGGGACTTATGGCATTTCAAGGACACGAGATCATTGAAGAATTAAACCTTCCCGTAAATCCTAAACAGATAATGATTCATTTAAATACCTTTCACACGAAATCAAATTTGGATGAGATCCTTGAATCATGCAAACAATTGAAGATTGAATCCTTACTGATCATCACAGGCGATGGTTCTGACCGTTTACCCAAACTTCAACCGGCAGACATCGGGGAACCGGATATCGAATCAGTGACATCGGTTGAGTTACTTAAATATATCCACAGAGAATATCCGGATACATTCGCCTTGGGTGTCGCATTTAATCCCTATGAACCTCCCGAACATGAATTTGCGAAAATGAAGCGGAAGATAGAAGCAGGCGCATCATTTATCGTTACTCAGCCTATAATTGAGAAAAACGCTCAGATCGACCGGCTGATTAGTGAATATCCGGATATCCCGATCACTGTCGAAGCTTGGATGAGCAAAAAGCTCAGCTTGCTCTCAGAAGCCATCGGCTATGAAATTCCTCAGCAGACGGAATACGACCCGATTGCAACCCTATCCCTATTACATAAGCTATATCCTGTTTGCGGAGTATATTTATCTTTGGTCGGATTCAAGACTCAGTATGATCTGATTAAAGACGTTTGGAAGTAACAAGAGAAACTCTTGATGGAGGAATTATGAAAATCATCGTGTGCATCAAGCAAGTTCCTGCGAGCAATGACGCGAAAATCGATCCCGTGACCAAGCGGATCATCCGTGAAGCTGTCAAATCCATCCTTAATCCCTTTGATAATTATGCATTGGAGGAAGGGGTACGGTTGAAAGAAAAGTATGGCGGTGAAGTCATTGCTTTGACGATGGGTCCGCCCTCCGCAGAGGCAGTGCTTCGAGAAGCTATTGCGTTAGGCGTTGATCGTGGTATCTTGCTTTCTGATCGGGCCTTTGGCGGTTCTGATACCTGGGCTACCAGTTATGCCTTATCAAAAGCAATCGAAAAGATTGGTGATGTGGATTTAGTTATTTGCGGAAAGCAGGCGGTCGATGGAGATACGGCTCAAGTCGGTCCCGGAATAGCCGCCCATCTTGACTGGCAACAAGCAACCTATCTGCTGGAGATCCGCAGAAAAGATGAGAGAACGATCATCACAAAACGGTTGCACGAAAGCGGATATGATTTATGTGAATTAACACTTCCGGCCGTGGTAACGGTCGTAAAAGGAATCAACACGCCTCGCGTTCCGACATTAAAAGGTCGCCTGGCTTCGCTCAAGGCGGAAATACCCATCTGGGTTCCGGCGGATATTCATGCGAATATCGATCAGTTAGGACTCAATGGATCACCGACGCGGGTAGTTAAAACTGACCCGCCGGCCCCAAGATCTTCTTCTTCAGTGAAGATCGAAGGAAGTGCCGAGTACTGTGCCAAAGAACTTATCCGTCAGCTGCGGTTGCGCAGTATCGTTTAGGAGGTCCTATGATTACGAGAACAACGATTGAAAAGGCGAATTTCCGAAATGTTTGGGTCATTGCTGAGGTAGATCGCGGGATCATTCAGCCGGTAACACTTGAGTTGCTTGCCAGTGCCCGAGAACTCGCTGATAAACGAAAATCAGAAGTGTGGGTCGTCATACTCGGCTATCCGATTCAGCATCCCGAGCTATTTGCCTATGGTGCCGATGTCTGTCTGGTCATTGACGATAAACGCTTAACTCATTTCATAGATGAACTTGAAGCAAACATTCTGACGCGTATGATCAGAAAGTATCAGCCGGAAATCATTTTGTGCGGTGCGACATCAAGAGGTCGTGCTTTGATTCCCAGAGTCGCAGTTAAGACGTATTGCGGATTGACCGCAGACTGTACTCAGTTGGACATCGATCCTCAAAACGGTGATCTGCTTCAGACACGACCGGCTTTTGGCGGAAACATCCTTGCGACGATTCGCAGCAGCGATCATCGCCCGCAAATCGCTTCCGTCCGGCCACGGGTGATGAAAGCACGCACTTTGGAGCCTGACAGAGACGGTATATTGATTATGGAAACTATACTGGCTGAAGATGAAGCGAATAACAAAAAAGTCGTGGATGTTTTCCACGACACTCAATCCGCAATCAATTTAGCCGATGCCGAAATCATCATTGCCGGTGGGCGAGGAACTCACGGTAAATCCGGATTCGAGTTGCTTCGACAACTCGCTCATAAAGTCGATGGTGCAATCGGTGCCAGTCGCGCAGCGGTGGATTCCGGATGGATCCCCTATACACATCAAGTCGGACAGACCGGGCAGACTGTTCAGACAAAAATTTATATTGCCTGTGGAATCTCCGGTCAGATCCAACACTTGGTCGGTATGCAGTCCTGTGATCTTATCATAGCAATAGACAAAAACCCGGATACACCGATGATGCAGATGGCTGATATCGCCATTACCGGAGATATGTTTGAAGTTCTGCCCGAATTGATCAAGGAAATTAATCAACGATAAAGAGCTACATGAGCTCTTTATTTTATTACCAGTTCTTTATATCCAGTCACCGGATCGTACGCACGCGATATATCGTGTTCCAAGGGTATTAACACCAATTCCAGTGTCGTGTTAACCAAACAGCCTTCCATCAGGTGACCGCCGATAACTGATCCATCCAATCCGCTGAGCGATAAATGAACATGGATTCCATCTTCCGTCAGAATACCGGACATTGAAACGATTTCGCGATGTTCACTATTGGATATGATCGTTTTACCGTCACTTACCCGGAGCGAAAATGCTTGAACACTTCCGACAGCACTTACGATCGCCGCAGCTCTCAGCTGATATTCACCAAGCATCTGATGTAAATGGGGTTTAATATCCTGACCCGGTAACAGTCTTTTCACATATGTTTTCATGTTGTACCTCATGTATATCATAATGCAAAACCGTGCGGAATTACCACACGGTTTTCAATAAATACAAGGTTACGGGATTTATATCAGAGGGGGAAAAATGAAAAAATTACTTTATTTTCCTTGTATGGCAATATCATACAAAAATATTGTGAAACCTGTGTGAAAGAAATATAAAAAGCAGAAAAATTCTTGAAATCCGTTATAGGAGTTTGCTCTTTAACAAGGTCATGGCCTTCTTAAAATCCTTTTCGTTCTTTCAACAGACTGCCACTGGAAATTCCGATTGCTGTGATCCCTCATATTCCGATTTCCATGCAAAAGTTCGAACAGATAAGGGCTGAGCACTTTCTCATACCGGAAACACCAGGATAATATCTTCATTTTCTTACATCTTTTGATAGTCAATGAGTAATCCGATTCTGAAATTAGCATGGTAGCCATCCAAAACATACCTTTAGCTTTAGACCAACCCCGATGATCATCGATTTTGAATACTTCAGATGCCGATGCTTATCCAGTACCTATGCACAAACTCACTTCATCCGCTGCAAAGAAAAATAATAGATGACTCACATAACGTACCTTTTTAGAAGATTTCTCTTTTCTTGAATAATGAGGATGCAAAGCGGGTCAGAATTTTACCGAAACTGAGCCACTCGATCCGAACGTCATTTTTCGAGTTTCTTAGCATCCGATCAACCAGAAACGGTGCAACGGTTTCCGGTTGATCAGCGAGAATATTGAATATCTTTCTAAATGATTGATCTTCTGTGATTGCAGCGGTCTTTCCATCCGGTGTCTTAGTAATGAAATCCGTTAACATCATTCCTGGCGATAAGCGACCGGCAATGATCGGTGTATTAGCCAGTTCTTTAGCTAATCCTTTGGTAAAGTAAGTAAGTGCATGTTTGCTTGTTCCATACAGAACTGTATTCTTTTGAATCATGTTATTGGAACCCAGACCTTCCATACTGTAGATAGCGCCGTGTCCTTGCCTGATCATTTTCTCAGCAGCGATCTGCGAACCGTATATGACGCCTCGAATGTTTGTATCAATTACCGCATCAGTATATGTTTTATTAATATTATATGTATGATCATGGGGTGAATTAACTCCGGCATTGTTGATCCAAATATCAATGGTCCCCCAGCAATCAGCCGCAACATCCCAGAGTCGTTGCAAGTCTTCCTTTTTAGAAACATCACACCGGCAATAGTCATATGAATCATCGTGATTGCTCAACTCTGATATCGTTGATTCGGATAATTTTTCATTTCTTCCTGACAGTGTTACCTGACAACCACTCTTAAGAAATTCTTTTGCCATGGCAAGCCCGATACCTCGGGTACTGCCGGTAATGACCACATTCTTCTTCATTGTTTTAATGTCGTTGCACAGTACGGACAGACATTAAACTCCGGTGACACTTCCTTTTTACAAGATGGGCATTGAAGATGTAAACGAACACCACAGTGCGGACAATGTTGAAATGTAGCTTCTATCGGTCGTTTACAGGCATAGCATGTATTCTTGCTCGCTTCTGTTGGAACCGCTGCCGTTGTCACTGTCGGGTTCTGAGAAGCACTTGTGCTTTTTGTTTGAAACAGATTGCTTAAAAGTGTCAGTATGCCAAAGGCCCCTGCAACAAAAATCATGATTCTGCCCGTATCGGTTTGGGCTGCGGGTTCATTAGAAAAATAAGCACCTACTGAAAAGTAAATCAATGCAGCTCCTAAAATTATCCCAATGATTCTACCCGGTTTCATAGGTTCTCCTCTCCTTTTATAAACCGATTATACACCCAAAAAAGATAAACAAAAATCCCTTTGTCAGGGATTTATGTATTTTATCATTTCGATTATTTGACCACTATGACAGTCTTGCCCCGTGAGTGACCTTCCTTGACATAATTGACAGCTTCAATCGTCTGCTCAAAGTCGAATAGCCGATCGATATACGGACTGATCTCACCAGACTCGATCAGACTCAATATTTTCTGTAAGTCGCTTGTATTTGGTTTCGCCGAAAGCATTGATAATCGTTTTGAACCAAGAAACAACAGTTTACCGAAAATCATGGATCTAAACAACTGTGATATAGACCCACCCACAATAACCAGTGTACCCTTAGGCTTCAGAATCTTTTTGTATTCCAAGAGAGAGTAGTTACCGTTGACGGCCAGTATCAAATCATAATCGTCGCTGTTTTTGGTAAAACTTTCCGTCTGATATGAGATGATACGATCAGCATGAAGCTGCTGCATGATCTCGACGTTTCGGATTCCACACACAGCCGTGACTTCTGCTTTTGCCTGCTTAGCAAGTAAGACCGCGAAATTCCCGACTCCTCCTCCCGCACCGCAAATCAACACCTTATGGTCTTGTTTAAGATTACCCTTTTTAAGCGCCTGATAAGCTGTGACTGCTGCCATAGGTACGGAAGCTGCAACTTCAAAAGGTACAGACTTGGGTTTTAACACCCATGCAGATTCATGAGCTGCCACATATTCCGCAAATCCGCCAAAACCATGAGCAGACAAATCAGCTACAACCTCATCCTGTACTGAGAATTTTGTCACACCGGAGCCAATAGCTTCAACCGTTCCGGTAACATCTGCTCCAAAAATCCCACTGGCGGGAACAATGCCCAATTGCATAGATCGATAATCTGCCGCATTGACGGACACCGCCTTCACTTTAACAAGGATTTCATTGCTTTTTAAAATAAGTTTGTCAACTTCCTGAAGTTTTAATTTTTCAGTTTTCAGTTTTTTATAATATACAAATGCCCTCATTTTTTCTCTCCCTTAACTTGATAATCAAATACCTCGCTGATTTTGACATTAAACGCTTCCGCAATTCGAAAAGCAAGTTCCAAGGAAGGCGAATACTTCCCGGCTTCAATAGCGATGATCGTCTGCCTGGAAACACCGACACTCTCAGCTAACTGCTGTTGTGTCATTTCGTTTGCGAAGAAGCGTAATCTCCGGATTTCGTTGGTAATGACAATTTTCTTATCCATTAGTAATTCCTCTGCGATAGAAGTATAGCTGGGCTAATCCTTCTGACATCGATCCGACGCTGAAAGATACAAACATCACATTCAGCATGATGACAGGTGAGTAATCCAAAACCAGCAGAATAAGTGCAAGCATAAATCCGGCACCGGCAACCCCAAAACCAATCATATTTGATTTAAGTTCAATCAGTTTGTCCATTTCATCTGTTGTCATTTCGATTTTGATATTACTTTCAATCTCCTTTTCGTCACAGTCAGCATTTTTGATTTTTGCTTCTGCTGCAATAGCAACCGACAATAGGATGTGAAATATTATCTGAATGAGAACCGTTACTGCGATACCAATGGCAATAAACAATAACATTGATCCTGCCCAAAACTTCAAATCTCCTTCAGCCACAATCCCCGACTGATATTTACCATTTGTGTATATGAAATACGAAACCAATATAAGCGCCCCTGTTATGACTGACATGACTGTCCTTTTTTCCTGATATGACATTTTCATTGTGATCCCTTCTGTTTATGACAAAATTGTATACTATATCTTACTCATTGTCAAATATATTTTACATTTTGTTTATATATCTGTACATGTCATCATTATGCGTTTCTGATAAAATAAAAAATCCCCTGTTCAAAGGGATTTCAAATTTCGATGGTGGAGCTGAAGGGGCTCGAACCCTCGACCCCAACGCTGCCAGCGTTGTGCTCTTCCAGCTGAGCTACAGCCCCACATGGTCGGGACGACAGGATTTGAACCTGCGACCTCTTGCTCCCGAAGCAAGCGCACTACCAAGCTGTGCTACGTCCCGGCATAAACAAAAAAAATTGGCGCGCCCGACAGGAATCGAACCTGTAGCCTTTTGAATCGGAATCAAACGCGCTATCCGTTGCGCCACGGGCGCCCATAAAACAAAATGGTGGACACTAAGGGACTCGAACCCCTGACCCTCTGCACGTCAAGCAGATGCTCTCCCAACTGAGCTAAGTGTCCATCGCTGTGCCTTAAAATATTAGCACAAAAAAAACAAATAATCAATGACCAAACCTACACAAACCTATCTCTTTATAATAAAAATCGTCTC